>JAOPWH010000163.1 GCA_025965795.1 Blastococcus sp. | reverse complement strand
GCGATCAGGGGCCTGTTCGCCTTTCTGGGGGCGGTCGACGACGGCGCGGCCTTCTCGCCGCGCACCGTCGAGATCCTGCGTCGCATCAAGGCGCTCATCGGGATCTTCGCCGGGTACCTGATCGTCGGACTGGTGGGGTTCTGGGCCGCGACGGGCCTGATGCACCCCACCATCTTCTTCGCCTGGTTCGTCCTGGAGGTCGCCGCCCTGTTCCTCTTCACCATGGTGGCGCTGCTCACGCGGATCTTCGTCGTCGCGCTGGAGCTGCGCGAGGACAACGAGCTGACGGTCTGAGCCGTGCCGATCATCATCAACCTCGACGTGATGCTGGCACGGCGCAAGATGCGCCTGACCGACCTCAGCGGGCGCGTGGGCATCACCATGGCCAACCTCAGCAACCTGAAGACCGCCAAGGCCCGAGCGATTCGATTCACCACGCTGGAAGCCATCTGCGCCGCGCTCGACTGCCAGCCCGGAGACCTCATCGAGTACCGCCCGAGCGAGGAGAACGCCGGCTAGGTCTCACGAGAGCCGCGCCGGGCGGGCGCCGGGGTTTCCAGCGAGAGCGGCCGATCGTCCCGCGCCGGCCGAGAGATCCGCTGGTCCGTTCGCTCAGGTCAACACCGTGGACCGAAGTGCCGATGAGCATGAGATGAACCTCAGGCTCGGGGGCGCGGTGGAGGCCACCCTGCCCGATGAATCAGGCGGTCCCGGTCCGGGATTCCGTCTGACCGCCCGGGTGTTCTGGGATCTGGCCATCTACATGGTCGGGCTGGGGCTCGTCGTCGGACTGGTGTTCCCGCCGTTCGCGACCGCGTTGGGCGTACCGGGTGTCTATGCGGAACGCATGTGGTTCCGCGCCGCCTGCCTGATCGCCGGATTCCTCGTCGGCGGCCTCAGCTACGCGATCTGCCGGTGGGTGGTCGGCGGCCGGCTCGCCGTCCTCAGTGCTCACCTGCGCAGCGTCGCCGAGACCGTGGCGCAGGCCAGCCGCACCGGCGACTGGTCCGCCTCGAGCTCCGCGCGCATCCGCGTCGACTCCGACGACCAGCTGGGCAAGACCGCCCAGTCGTTCAACAGTCTGCTGGACGCACTCGAGGTCGGGCAGCACTTCCGGTCACTGATCCGCAACGCCTCCGACGTGATCACCATCATCGACGCCGCGGGCCGGATCTCCTACCAGACCCCGTCGGTCGGCTGGGTCCTCGGCTATCCGCCGGGCACTCTGGTGGGCACCCAACTGGCCGAGCTCATCCATCCCGAGGACGCCGAGGACTTCGCCGACCAGATCACCCAGACCAGCGCCGGAATGCCGGCGCCGGCAGCCATCGGCTGCCGGATGCGGCACCGCAACGGTTCGTGGCGCTGGACGGAGACCGTCGTCAACAACCTGCTCCACGACCCCACCGTCAGCGGCGTCGTGCTGAGCACGCGTGACGTGAGCGACCGTCGCGAGCTGGAGGAACAGCTCCGGACGCAGGCGTTCTACGACGCGCTCACCGAACTGCCGAACCGCAGTCTCTTCCTCGAGCGCCTCCGGGAAGCCGAGCAGTCCCTGGAGGTACACGGAACTCCGCTGGCCCTGCTCTATCTGGACATGGACAACCTCAAGGCGGTCAACGACAACGTCGGCCACGAGGGCGGTGACCGCCTGCTCCAGGTGGTCAGCTCGCGGATCGAGCACTGCCTGCGCTCGGCCGACGTGTTCGCCCGATTGGAGGGCGACGAGTTCGCCGTGCTGCTCACCGGCCCCACCAGTGAGCGGGAGGCACCCCGCACCGCGGAGCGCATCCTGGCCGCGCTGAACCAGCCCGTGCTCATCGACGACAGCTTCATCCAGCCCGCCGCCAGCCTGGGCCTGTCGACCTCGACCGCGTGCGCCAGCAGCGGCATCAGCCTCCTGCGCGCCGCGGACGTCGCTCTCTCGATCGCCAAGACCACCGGCAAGGGCCGCTACGACACGTTCCAGCCCCATCACCACGCCGCCCAGCTGGACCGCGAGCGGCTGCAGAGCGACCTGGACTCCGCCCTCGACGCCGAGCAACTGGTTCTGCACTACCAGCCGCTGGTCGACCTCGACTCCGGCCGCATCGACGGCTACGAGGCGCTGCTGCGCTGGCAGCACCCGAACCGTGGACTGGTGCCTCCGCTGGACTTCATCTCACTGGCCGAGGCGTCGGGGTTGATCGTCCCCATCGGCCGGTGGGTGCTCCGGGAAGCCACGCAGCAGGCCGCGACCTGGCAGAACGCCGCCGATCCGGTCGGCGTGCACGTCAGCGTCAACGTCTCCGTCCGGCAGTTCCGCCACCCCGACCTCCTACGCGACGTCGCCGCCGCCCTGCACCGGTCCGGGCTCCTTCCCCACCTGCTCACCCTGGAGATCACCGAGAGCCTGTTCGCCTCCGACATCTCCGACGTCACGCACAAGCTCGAGCGACTCAAGGAGCTCGGCGTGCGGCTCGCCCTCGACGACTTCGGCACCGGGTACTCGTCCCTGTCCTATCTGCGGCACTTCCCCTTCGACATCCTCAAGATCGACAAGTCGTTCGTCGAAGGCATCGACGTGAACCGGCAGAACCAGGCGGTCGCCGGTGCCATCGTCACGCTGGGCCAGACGCTCGAACTGGACCTGGTGGCCGAGGGCATCGAGACCGCCGGCGAGCTCCGCAGCCTGGAGGCTCTCGGCGTGCGCCTCGGCCAGGGCTTCCATCTCGGCCGCCCCGGACCAGCCGCGCTGGTCTGCCCCGTTCCCGGGATGCGAACGGTCGAACGCCGCAGCCCCGACTCGGTGGGCGCCGCCCTCCGCGGCACCGCCGACGGCGCGCCGCCGATGCAGATGACGGCCCGCCCACCGGTTCCGCAGCGGGCGCGGCACGCCGCCCACGGCTGACCGAACGCACGCGGCCCCGCCGTCACGAATGACGGCGGGGCCTGCTTCCCCCTCAGGAAGTGTGTGTGCTCAGCGAGCGGTACCGCCGCGCTGGGTGCCGGTGAAGACGAAGCTCAGCGAGCTGGACGCCCCCTGGAAGGCGCTGGTGGTCGCCGAGCCCGGGAGCGCGGCGGTCATCAGCAGGTGGTCGACGCCCCCGGCGACGAGGCTGGCCGCCCCGGTCAGCGAGCGGCCGGTTCCCGCCATCGGACCGGAGTAGAAGGACTTCGTGCTCCCGGCACAGGTGTAGCCGGCGCGGTCCGGCGTCCACGCCGAGGAGCACGCCTGGACCTGCAGCTGCAGCCCGTTCACCGGGTCGCTGTCCAGCGCGCTCGACCGGGTCGCCCAGGAGTCGAGGGTGACCGAGCTCAGCGCCGTGTTCCCGTTGTTCACCAGGTCGACGGGGAAGGACCGCGAGTCGCCCGGGAGCATCAGCCCGCCGGTGAAGGGGACCAGCCCGGCGCCGGCCTCGGCCACGTCGATGGACACGACGCCCGAGTCGACGGCGGTGTCGATGGGTGCGGTGGTGTCGGAGAACGTCCCGAACGTGCCGAAGCTGGCGATCGCTGCCGTCGCGCCCAGCACCCCGAGAGAGGCGATGATCCGGGCAGCGGTCACACGGCCGCTGGTCGGGTTCTGCGCGTCGATGCTCACGTCGGTCTCTCCTCGGTCGATCCCGCCGCCGGGTTCTCCCGGTGACAGGAACGACTCTGGCGGTGCAACCGCATGGGCACCGTCACGGAACCGCAAGGGATCCGCAAGATCAGGGAACGCCGAGAAGGGCCCGCACCAGGGGCCGGCGGTCAGCGCTTGGGAACGACGCTGCCGCTCCAGGGCGACACCGGGCTCGCACCGAGCGCGTTGCGCGAGCTGACGGTGAACCGGTAGGCGACCCCGGCCTTGAGGCGGGTCACCGTCGCACCCGTCGCGGCGCCTGCCACGGTGACGCTCGTGACGAACGTGCTGCCGCGGAAGGCCCGGACGACGTTCGACGTCAGGCTCGACCCGCCGTTGCTCCCCGGCGTCCAGCGCACCACGGCCGAGCTCCGACCCGGCGTCACAGACGAGATGCGCGGCGCGGCAGGCTTGCTCCTGGGCACGACCGCCGCGGTCCGGGCCGAGAGGGGGCCGCTGCCCGCGGCGTTCTTCGCCGCCACCGTGAAGGTGTGTGCCGCGCCGTTCACGAGGCCGGTCAGCGTGATGCTCCTGGCTGACGGCGAGGCGGTGACGATCTTGACGACCGTCGTCCCCCGATACGCCCGCACCGTGTAGCCGGTGATCGGCGCTCCGCCGTCGGCGGCAGGTGCGGTCCAGCGCACGGCCGCCGCGCCGGCGCCGGCCGTCGGCGTCCCGATCGGCGGGGCCCCCGGAACGGTGATCGGCGTGACCGCGGCGGTGTGGTCGGACTCCGGGCCAGGTCCGGTGTAGTTGTTCGCCGTGACGGTGAACGTGTAGGCGGTTCCGTTGGCCAGTCCGGTCAGGAGCAGGGTCGAGGCAGGCGCGGCCAGCGAGAAGGTCTTCGCCACCGCCGTCCCGCGGTAGCCACGCACCGTGTAGCTCGTGACGGGCGCGCCGCCGGTGGCGACCGGAGCCGTCCAGGACAGGGCCACCGAAGCGTTTCGGCCGACCGGGGTGCCGACGGCAGGCGTGCCGGGGGGGCCGGCGGCGGGGTCGTCGGCCACCAGCAGGTCGTAGGCGGCGAGCAGCCCGTATCCGGAGTTGTCGTCACGGCCCGGCGCCTCGATGTCGACGGCGGTGTCCTGGACGGCGGCGCGCACCTGGGCCACGGTCGCGGCCGGGTGTGCCGCCCGGTACCGCACCAGGATCCCGACGACGTTCGGCGTGGCCATCGAGGTGCCGCTGCGGAAGACGTAGCGGTAGTGGGGGTCGGTGGACAGCACGTCCGACCCCGGCGCCGAGACGAAGTTCGTCGGCCCGCTGTAGCTGTAGAAGTCGGTGACGCCGGACTCGGCAGTCGCGGCGACGGCGATGGCGCCCGGCGAGGCGCCCGGATAGTTGACCGAGTTGCCCTGCGTGCGGTTGTTGCCGGCGGCGGCCACGACGACGACGTCGTGGTCGACGGCGTACTGCACGGCGGCGTCGTACAGAGCGCTGTACGGCCCACCGAGGCTCAGATTGATCACCGAGGCACCGGCGTCGACGGCATACCTGATTCCGTCGGCCACCCACGGGGAGCGTCCGGAACCGGTGGCGTCCAGGACCCGCACCGGGATGATCTGCGCGCTGCTCAACCCCGCGATGCCCAGGCCGTTGCCGGAGACGGCCGAGATCTGGCCGGCCACGTGCGTCCCGTGCCCGTTGGGGTCGACGCACCCGTTCCCACCGGAACTGGCGGTGGCGGCGTCGCCGACGAAGTCGTGGCCGAGGTCGCAGCGCACCTGGCCGGCGAGGTCCTCGTGGGTGGCCAGCACGCCGGTGTCCACGACGGCAACCTTCAGGGTCGAGCCGTCCGGCGTCCCGGGCGGGAGCAGCGACGTGTCGAAAGCGTCGAGCGACCACTGGTCGGCGCGGTAGGGGTCCACCCCTCCCAGCGACGAGACCGGGGTGTCGACCGACACGGCTACCGCGCCTGGCACCGCGCGCAGGTCGGCCTTGGTCTCCGCGACGTCGGACGGGTCGACCTCGCGGGTGATGACCACGGCGCCGTCATCGGTGAGCACGAAGGCGGAGACCGACGTGGTCCCGTCGGCCGGCGGCGGCGTCTCGGCGCGGGCCGGTGCCGTTGCCGCGGCCACGACCAGGACGGCGGCGACGGAGAACGCGGGCAGGGCGGAGCGCAACCGGAGCACGGACACAGTGGTGCGGTGCATGCGGAACACTCCTCGGACGGCGGGTACCGGGTGTTCATCGACCTCTGGCGCGCCCTCCTGGACAGGAATCACCCGTCCGGGTCACCACCCGGCCCGGACGCACCGTGCGTCCCCCTCGTCTCAGCAGGCCCGGTCGCCGGCCGGGCTTGGCTCAGGCCTTCCCCGGGCATACCGGCTCCCCGACCAACATCTGCCCTATGAGCCCGGGAGTTCTTGGTAAGAGTCGCCTTGAGTTTGCCTCGCCGTAACCGATCGTGACGGCACGATCACGACTCTCCGTGGACGGGTTCCGTCACATGTCGCCTCCGATGCGTGACGCTGTGCAGGTGAGCCTTCCCGCGCCCGAGCTGCCGGCGGATCCTGCAGGTGACGACGCCGCCCAGCGCATGCGGCCCATCGACACGCTCCTCGCCGACCGTGGCGAGCTGTTCCAGGCGTTGTTCATGGGTGCCCCGATCGCCAAGGCGATGGTCGAGCTGAACGGTCACCTGCTCGTCGCCAACCCGATGATGTGTGCCCTCACCGGGCGCACCGCCGGGGAGCTCGCCGGCCGGCACATGGACCTGTTCGCGCACCCAGACGAGCCGCCGGTGGGCGACCTCGGCCTGGTGCCCGCGCCGGGCGAGCCAGCGCTGGACCCGAACCTCCTGCTGGACGGCGAGCGTCGGCTGCGCCGGTCGGACGGAACCGAGCTCTGGGTCGTGCAGTCCCACGAGGTCGTCCACCACAACAACGGGACGCCGCAGTTCGTCGTCCTGTCACTGATCGACGTGACCGACCGTCGCCGGGCGGAGGAGGACCTGGTCCGCCGCGCGTTCACCGATCCGCTGACCGGGCTCCCCAACCGCCGCGCGCTCACCGACCGGCTCCGCCACGCCGTGGCGCTGTCCCGGCGTCGCGGGCTGCAGGTCGGGCTCGTGCACCTCAACATCGACCGGTTCAAGGCCGTCAACGAGACACTGGGCCACGAGGCCGGCGACCTGCTGCTCAGCCAGGTGGCCGACCGGCTGCGCTGGAGCACCCGCGTGGAGGACACCGCCGTGCGACTGGGGGCCGACGAGTTCCTGGTCGTCGCCGAGGACGTCGAGGACCTCGACGGGCTGCGCGCTCTCGCCGACCGGCTGCTCAGCGTCATGGACGAGCCCTTCCTCGTCGCCGAGCGCGAGATCAACCTGTCGGCCAGCGTCGGGCTCACCCTGGGCGCGGACACCACCCCCGACGACCTGCTCCGGCAGGCGCAGTGCGCACTCACCTCGGCCAAGTCCGACGGCAGCCGCGCCCGCATCGAGGTCTACGAGGGCGCGCTCAGCCACGGCGACATCGACCAGCTCCAGCTCGAGACCGACCTCCGGCACGCGCTGGACAGCGAGGAGCTCCGGCTCTTCTACCAGCCGATCGTGGCGCTGGCGGACGAGACGCTGCTCGGCTACGAGGCGCTCGTCCGCTGGCAGCACCCGACCCGCGGCCTCCTGCCGCCGGCCGCCTTCCTCGCCGCCGCCGAGGACAACCGGCTCACCTCCAAGCTGGGCGCCTGGGTGCTGCACCGCGCCTGCACCGACGCCGCTGCCTGGCCCGAGGACCTCCGGGTGCACGTCAACATCTCCGCGCGACACCTGGCCGAGGAGGGCTTCAGCGACCTCGTCGCCGACGCGCTCGAGCTGTCCGGGCTGGCACCGGAGCGGCTGGAGCTGGAGATCACCGAGTCGACGGCGCTGTTCGCGGCGGAGGCCACGCTGCACTCGGTCGCCGTCGTCACCGACCACGGCGTCACCCTGGCGATCGACGACTTCGGCACCGGCTACTCCGCCATCACCGCACTGCACCGGCTACCCCTCCACACCCACTCGATCGACCGGTCCTTCGTGGCCGACGTCGTCACCGAGCCGGCCACCGCGGCGCTCGTCCAGGGGCTGCTCCAGCTCGGCCGCGGCATGGGGCTGCAGGTGATCGCCGAGGGCATCGAAGACCTCGACCAGGCCGAGTGGCTGGTCGCGCACGGCTGCGCCATGGCCCAGGGCTATGCGTTCGGCCGCCCGGCTCCCCTGCCGAGCCCCGCCGAAGTGCTCATC
Organism: Blastococcus sp.; assembly: GCA_025965795.1. GTDB lineage: Bacteria > Actinomycetota > Actinomycetes > Mycobacteriales > Geodermatophilaceae > Blastococcus_B. The sequence continues at coordinate 16,573 of JAOPWH010000163.1, read as the reverse complement.
GGCGAGCTCACCGACGCTCCGGCCGAGGAGACCGCCGGCGAGCTCCTGCCCGAGCCGGCCCTCCTGCCGCCCGTGCCCCGGCCGCGCGCCGAGTGGATGAACCGGCCGCACGCGCCGCGCGCATCCGACGACACCGGTGAGCTGGCCACGACCGGCACGCTGTTCGACGAGCTGGCCGACCCCGACGACGACTGAGTTCAGCCCTTCCGCTGCTCCGGAGGCACCCAGCCGATCGCCGGTGCGACGTGCCGGGTGATCGTCTCCAGCAGGTGCGCGTTGTACTCCACGCCCAGCATGTTGGGGACGGTGAGGATCAGGGTGTCGGCGTCGCGCACGGCGGCGTCCTTGGCCAGCTGCTCGGCGACGACGTCCGGCTCGCCGGCGTAGCTCTTCCCGAAGCGCGCGCGGACACCGTCGAGGATGCCCACCTGGTCCTGGCTGGAGCGCTCACCGCCGAAGTACGCGCGGTCGGTGTCGTTCACGATCGGCAGCACGCTGCGGCTGACCGAGATCCGCGGCTCGCGGTCCCAGCCGGCCTCGGCCCACGCGGTGCGGAAACGGGCGATCTGCTCGGCCTGCAGCTCGTCGAAGGGGACGCCGGTGTCCTCGACCAGCAGCGTGGAGCTCATCAGGTTCATGCCCTGGCGGGCGGTCCACTCGGCGGTCGCCCGGGTGCCCGACCCCCACCAGATGCGGTCGCGGAGCCCTCGGGACTGCGGCTGGACGGCAAGCCTGCCCGAGACACCGCCGGTCATCCCCGGATCGGCGTCGACGACGGTCTGCCCCTCGATCGCGGCCAGGAACAGGGCGGTCTTGTCCCGCGCCAGATCGGCGTCGCTGGTGCCCTCGGGCGGCACGTAGCCGAACGCCTCCGAGCCGCGCAGCGCCGTCTCCGGGGAGCCGCGGCTGACGCCGAGCTGCAGCCGTCCGTCGCTGAGCAGATCGGTCGCGGCAGCCTCCTCCGCCATGTACAGCGGGTTCTCGTACCGCATGTCGATCACGCCGGTGCCGATCTCGATGCGGGACGTGCGGGCGGCCATCGCCGCGAGCAGCGGGAACGGCGAGGCGAGCTGCCGGGCGAAGTGGTGCACCCGAACGTAGGCGCCGTCCACGCCGAGCTCCTCGGCGGCGACGGCCAGCTCGACGCTCTGCTTCAGGGCGTCCTGCCCGGTGCGGACCTGCGATCCCGGAATGGGCTGCCAGTGTCCGAAGGACAGGAACCCGATGCGCTTCTCCACGACCCTCACCTCTCGTCGGTCCTGCCGGTGCGAGCGTCCGCGCGAGGCGCGGTGTTCCCGCACGAGCGGGTGACCGTGAGCGAGCACACAGGACGCCGGACCTGCGCACACGCCACGATGCCCGCATGCGCATCGACGTCGCGGCCTCGCTCGGCATGTCCTCCCCGGCGCCCGCGACCGCGCTGCTCCAGATCGCCGTCGCCGAGCCGATCGAGGAGACGCTCACCGTGCTGACCGCCGGCCGCCCGGCCGACGTCGAGGAGATCGACGTCGAGGGTGCCCGTGTGCACCGCTTCGTCCTGGCCACGGGACAGACGACCGTCTCCTACACCGCTGCCGTCCAGGACGGTGGATCCCCGCGGCGCGTGAGGCCGGAGGAGTGGGCCGTGGCGCTCCGGCCGAGCCGCTACTGCCCGTCGGACCAGCTGGAGGGTTTCGCGACCACCGAGTTCGACCGGACGCTCCCCCGGGCCCGACTCGTGCCCGGCGTCGCCGACTGGGTGAACCGTCGGCTGGTCTACACCTCCGGCGCCAGCCGCCCGGTCGACACCGCGATCGACACGTTGCTGGCCGGCCAGGGCGTGTGCCGCGACTACGCGCACCTCACCGTCACGCTGCTGCGCGCCCTGGAGATCCCGGCGCGACTGGTCGCCGTCTACGCGCCTGGCCTCTCACCGATGGACTTCCACGCCGTCGTGGAGGCCGACATCGACGGGACCTGGTGCGTCGTCGACCCGACCCGCCTGGCCCCGACCAGTTCCCTGGTGCGGATCTGCTCGGGCCGCGACGCGGCCGACACCGCGTTCCTCTCCCTCTTCGGCGGGGTGGCGCAGTTCGAGTCGATGACGGTCACCGCGACGACAGCCGGTCCCCTGCCCGCACCGCACGCCACGCCCTTCCCCCTCCCCTGAGATCGGCCGGACAGGGCTGCGGTTCTCCAGCACACGGCGAGTCGCCCGGACACCGCGCGGAAGGGCCGTCAAGGTGCGCGCCCTGCCGACGTTCCCGCGGGAACGCCGCTGTCGTGAGGGGCAGTGTCCCTGAGCCGCCACCTGCGTGCCCGGGGTGTGGCCCGGTGCCGGGAGGAGTCGGCGCCGCAGTCGGGGTACCCCGCGTCCGAGTCGTTTGCGGTGCGCCGTCAGCCTCGGTAGGTCTCGAGCAGCCGCAGCCAGACCTCGCTGATGGTCGGGTAAGCCGGGACGGCGTGCCACAACCGGGCGATGGGCACCTCGGCGACCACCGCGATCGTCGCCGCCTGCAGCAATTCGGCGACCGCGGTCCCGACGAAGGTGACACCGAGCAGCACCTCGCGGTCGGTGTCTACGACGGCGATCGCGGTGCCCTCGTAGCCGTCGGCGAACAGCGAAGCACCGGCGACGTCGCCGATCGGGTACTCGACGACCCGGTGCGGCAGCCCCTCCTTCTGCGCCTGCGCGGCGGTGCGCCCGACACTCGCGATCTGCGGCGTCGTGAAGACGACCGACGGCACCGCGGCGGCGTCGGCGGTGGCGACGAACGGCGACCAGTCGGAGGTGTCCAACTCCTCCCCCCGTGCCCGGGCGACGATCGCCGCGCCGGCCTGCCGCGCCTGGTACTTGCCCATGTGCGTGAGCAGGCTTCGCCCGTTGACGTCGCCGACGGCGTACAGCCAGGGGTGTCCCGTCACCTGCAGGGTGTCGTCGACGTCGAGGTACCTGCCCGGCTCCAGTCCGACCGTGTCCACCCCGATGTCCCCGGTGCGCGCGGCCCGGCCGACGGCGACCAGCACCTCGTCGCCGCGGAACTCGCCGCTCGACGTCGTCAGCACGACCTCGTCGCCCTCTCGGCGTGCCCCGGTGACGCCGGTGTCCAGGCGGACGTCGACCCCGCTGTCGCGCAGGGACGCGGTGACCGCCTCGGACGCCTTCGGCTCGGCGTTGGGCAGCAGCCGGTCGCCGCGCTGCAGCACCGTGACCTGCGCGCCGAACGCACGGAACGCCGTCGCCATCTCGCAGCCCACGTACCCGCCGCCGAGGACGAGCAGCCGGCCGGGCACCGCCTTGGCACTCGTCGCCTCACGTGGCGACCACGCGCCGACCTCGGCGAGTCCGTCGACCGGCGGGACGGCCGCCAGCGACCCGGTGCACACGGCCACCGCATGCCGGGCCGTCAGCCGCGTCTCGTGCCCGTCGGCGCCGGCGACGACGACCGTGCGCTCGCCGTCGAGGCGTCCCGGGCCGCGGATCAGGTCGATGCCCGCGCCCTCGACCCACTGCGCCTGGCCCGAGTCGTCCCAGTGCGAGGTGAACCTGTCGCGGCGGGCGAGGGTGGCGTCGACGTCCTGCTCCCCGGTCACGGCCTGTGCCGCACCGTCCACCGCCTGCGCCTCGGCGAGCACCTCGGTGCCGCGCAGCAGCGCCTTGCTCGGCATGCACGCCCAGTACGAGCACTCGCCGCCCACGAGCTCCGGCTCGACGAGCACGGCGGTCAAGCCGCCCCGGACGACGATGTCGGCGATGTTCTCCCCGGTCGAACCGGCTCCGAGGACGACGACGTCATAGGTCTTTTCCGTAGCGGCGCTCACCCGGCCCATCCTCCGGGTGTGATCGACTGGCCGCCATGGCGGTCGACGCGACGGAGTTCACCGCCGCCCTCGCGCAGTACGCCGCAGGGGTCTGCCTGCTCACCGTGCGGGACGGCATCGACGACGTCGGCACGACCGTCACCTCGGTCATGAGCGTCTCCGTCCGGCCGCCGCTGATCGCCGTCGGATTGACCGCGGGCGGGTACCCGGCCGAGGTCCTCGAGGAGGTCGGCCGCTGCGGGCTGACCGTGCTGGCCGCGGAGCACGCGATCGTGGCGTCGCGGTTCTCGTCGGCCGGCCGGCCGAGCGCCCGGCACCTGCTGGAGTCGGTGCCGTGGAGGCGGGCGCCGGGCAGCGAGGCGATCGTGCTCGACGGCGGCCTGGCCGCGCTGGACTGCCGGCTGGAGCGGCTGGTCGAGGCCGGCGACCACGTGCTGGCCCTGCTCGCCGTCGAGGACGTGGTGTCCTTCGACCCCGATGCAGCCCCTCTTCTCCGTCTGCGTGGCCGCTACGCCGACGAGTCGGGCCGGCCGCCCGGCCGCCCGTGACCGGCCGCCAGTGACCGACAGCGCAGAGCATCCGGGGCCGGTTGTCACATCCCGGACGCCGGCGGTGCTCACCTGTTGTGGAACTCCTACGGCCGTCGCCGATCGCCGCAGTGCCGCTCCCGGGCCTGCGCGGTGCGCCCCGGCCCCGGATTGATCGGGGCGTGGGCATGTCCCGGCCGGACGTCCGAACGGACCTCGAGCAGGTCTTCCGCAGCCACTACGCGCGCGTCGTCGCGGTCGCCGCGCGCGTGCTCGGGTCCCGCGACCAGGCCGAGGACGTCGCCCAGGAGGTGTTCCTCTCCTTCGGGCGTTCCACCGTGCCGGCCGGCGAGGCCGGCGGCTGGCTGACCGTCGCCGCGACGCACACCGCACTCAACCTCCTCCGCTCCGGCCGCCGTCGCACGGCCCGGGAGGAGGCGGCCGACGACGGCCCGTCCGTCGTCCCCGACGTCGCCGACCTCGTCGTCACCCGGGAGGAGCGCAGCGCCGTCCGCGCCGCCCTCGCCCGCCTGCCGCACCGACAGGCGGCCGCGCTCGTCCTCCGCCACAGCGGGCTGAGCTACGCCGAGGTGGCCACCGCCCTCGAACTGTCCCCAGGGAGCGTGGGCACCACCGTGCGCCGCGCCGAGTCCGTCCTGCTCAAGGAGCTGAACCGCCATGCGTCACCCGAGTGAGGGCGTCCTTCGCCGACTGGTCGACGAGCCGTCCGGCGTGACCGCCGACGACCGCGCCCACATCGCCTCCTGCTCGACGTGCCTGCCCGCGCTGGACACCGCCCGCGCCGAGGCCCGGCTCGTCGGTGCCGCGCTGGCGACCTCGACGACCGTCGACACGGACGCGGCCTGGGCCAGGTTCACGACATCGGACACGGCGACCGCTCCGGCTCCTCGTCCGGTGATCGCGGCCCCCGGGCGCGGGCGGTGGCGGCCGGCACTGCGCCGTCCCGTCGTCGCCGCACTGAGCGCCGTCGTCCTCGTCGCCGGGGCCGGAGTGGCCGCGGCCAACGACTGGCTGCCCATCTTCCGCACCGAGCAGGTCGACCCGGTCGAGGTGTCCACGGGTGACCTGGTCGCGCTGCCCGATCTCTCCGCCTATGGCGACGTCGAGGTCCTCCAGGCGCCCGATCCGGTGCAGGTGGCCGACGCCGATGCAGCGCGGGAGCGGACCGGTCTCGACGTTCCCGAGGTGGCCGCGCTTCCCGACGGAGTGACCGGGAACCCGTCCTACCAGGCCGCCGGCGTCGTGAGCGGCACGTTCACGTTCTCCGCCGACAAGGCCGCCCGCGCGGCGGCGGCCGACGGCCAGGCACTGCCCCCTGTGCCCGCCGGACTCGACGGCACGTCGCTGCGGCTGCAGGCGGGTCCGGGTGTCGCGGCCGTGTGGTCGCAGCCCACGGGCGTGCCGACCCTGGTCGTCGCCCGCGTGGTCGCACCCACCGTGGACGCCTCGGGCGGCGTGGACTTCGAGACGGTGCGGGACTACATCCTGTCCCTCCCGGGGGTGCCGGACGCCCTGTCAGACCAGCTGAGGGACCTGTCGAAGGACGGCGGAACGCTGCCGCTGCCCGTGCCGGCCGCGCTCGTGACCACCTCCACGGCCGACGTCGACGGGGTCGCGGCGACCGTGCTCACCTCGCGCAACGGACTCTTCGCCGGCGTGGTCTGGGTCGAGGACGGCGTCATGACCGGGGTCGCCGGGTCGCTGAGCGCCGAGGAGCTCCTGTCGGTCGCCCGTGGCCTCCGCTGACGCCGCTACGGTCGGGGGGATGACCTCCGCCACCGCGGTCGACGAGCGCGTCGGCGTGCCGCCGTCCCCGGCGGTGTGGTGCTCCGGCCTGCGCAAGCGGTACGGCAAGCAGACCGCCGTCGACGACGTCTCCTTCGCCGTCGCCCGCGGCGAGGTGCTCGGCCTGCTCGGACCCAACGGCGCCGGGAAGACGAGCGTCATCAAGATGCTGCTCGGTCTCGTCCGGCCCGACGCCGGGGAGGTGCTGCTGCTCGGGCGGCGGTCCTCCGATCCCCGGTCCCGCAGCGCCGTCGGATACCTGCCCGAGCTCTTCCGCTACCAGCCGTGGCTGACGCCGACCGAACTGTTGGGGGTGCACGTCCGGCTCGCCGGCGTCGACGTGCCGGCGGCCGAGCGACGGGAGTCCCTGGCCCTCGTCGGCCTCGTCGATCGTGCCGACGACCGGGTCGGCGGGTTCTCCAAGGGCATGCAGCAGCGGCTCGGCCTCGCCGTCGCCCTGGTCGCCCGCCCCGAGCTCGTCGTGCTCGACGAGCCGACCAGCGCGCTGGACCCGATCGGCCGGGTCGATGTCCGCGACCTGGTGCTGTCGCTGAAATCCCGCGGCGTCGCCGTGCTGCTCAACTCGCACCTCATCGGCGAGGTGGAGCGCGTGTGCGACCGCGTGGTGATCCTCGACCAGGGCCGGGTGGCGGCCGCGGGCACCCTGGCCGAGCTGCTCGGGCAGCGCGAGGTCCGGCTGCGGCTGGCGGGTGTCGAGGCTCGGGCGGAGGCCCTCCTCCGGGCGGCGGGTCCGCTGGCGCGCAGCGGCGACTGGTTCACCGTCGCCCTGGCTGCCGACGACGACGGCGTCACCGTGCCCGACCTGGTGCGCGACCTCGTCGGTCTCGGCGTCCGCGTGCACGCCGTGGAGCCGGTCCGGATCTCGCTGGAGGAACGGCTGCTCGGCATCCTGCGGCACGCGGAGGTCGCCCCGTGATCGCCCTCACCGTCGCCGGGCTCACGCTGCGGGAGGCCATGCGGCGGCGCGTCGTGTGGGCGCTGCTGATCCTGACGGTGGTGCTGCTCGCCCTCAGCGCCTGGGGGTTCTCGAAGCTCATCGGCCTGGACACCGACCTGGGCACCCTGACCAGCGGGGAGGCCCGGCTCGTGGCCTCCCTGCTGATCAACCTGATCATGTTCGGCTTCAGCCTCATCGCGGCCATCGGTACGGCGTTCCTGGCCGGGCCCCAGCTGGCCGGTGAGGTGGAGTCGGGGCAGGCGCTGGCGGTCCTCGCCCGCCCCGTGCGCCGCTCGTCGGTCCTGCTCGGCAAGTGGCTCGGCCTCGTCGCCTTCGGCTGCGGCTACGTGGTCCTGGCCGGCCTGGCCCAACTCCTCGTCGTCCGTGCGGTGGTCGGGTACTGGCCGCCGGCGCCCGCCTCGGGGTTGGCGCTGCTGGCGGCCGAGACCGTCGTCCTGCTCACGCTGGCACTCCTGCTCTCCAGTGTCGTCTCGACGATGGCGTCCGGGATCATCGCCGTCGGCCTCTTCGGCGCGACGTGGGTCGCCGGAGTGGTCGGTGGGGTCGGCGGCGCCCTGGGCAACGCGGGCGTCGAGCGCGTGGGCACCGTGTCGCGCATCCTGCTGCCCACCGACGGCCTGTGGCACGGGGCCATGAACGCGTTCCAGGACCCGATCGCGCTCGTGCAGATGGGCCAGAGTGAAGGCGGCTTCCCCTTCCTCAGCGAGGCTCCGCTGTCGACCGCCTACCTGGTGTGGGCCGCGGTGTGGATCGCCGTGGTCTGGGGACTCACCGCCCTGTCCTTCCAGCGCCGCGACGTCTGAGAAGGGACCGCGTCACCTGGGCGTGCTCGGCGGCACCGCGCCCGGGCGGGGTGCCGGGTCCTCCGCCCGACTGTGCGCCGGTCGGCTCGGTGGACGTGTCGACGCCGCCGGCGAGGCTGTCGAGGCTGACCTGCGCCAGGTGGAACCGGTGCTGCTCGCCTGGTCGGGACAGCTCTCGAAGTGGATGTACGGCCGGCGTCCGCTGTAGCGGGCCGGGAAGATCCCGGGTAAGGCTCCGGAAGTCTTCGCGGGCTGGACCCCCCCGACGCCGGGCAGCCCACCGGCAGCCGCACTGTGCCCCTCGTGCGGATCCGCTGTGAGCGCGGACGCGACCGGTCGCCCTCCAGACAGGGCGGGCGACCTCCTCGTCACCTCCGCGGGCTAGCGTTCTTCCCGTCATGAATGCGCTCTCCCCTCCCTCCGAGTCCGCCCTGCGTCGCGCCCTGGTGCGTGCCGAACGCGGGGTCGTGCTGGATGCCACCGAGGCCGAGACGCTGCTGCACGCCCGCGGTCTGGGCGACGGCGAGCCGCTGGACCGGCTGCTCACCGCCGCCGGGCGCGTTCGCGACGCCGGCCTCGCCTCGGCCGGGCGCCCCGGCGTCGTCACCTACAGCCGCAAGGTGTTCATCCCGCTCACCCACCTGTGCCGCGACCGCTGCCACTACTGCACGTTCGTGACCACGCCCGGCCAGCTGCGCGCCCAGGGCAAGGCGCCGTTCCTCTCCCCCGACGAGGTGCTCGACGTCGCCCGCGCCGGCGCCGCGATGGGCTGCAAGGAAGCGCTGTTCACCCTGGGCGACCGGCCGGAGGACCGCTGGCCGGTGGCGCGGACGTGGCTGGAGGCGCACGGCTTCGACTCCACGCTGGCGTACCTGCGGGCGATGGCGATCCGGGTGCTGGAGGAGACCGGACTGCTCCCCCACCTCAACCCCGGGGTGCTCACCTGGGAGGAGATCCAGCGGCTCAAGCCCGTGTCGGCCTCCATGGGCATGATGCTGGAGACGACCGCGACCCGGCTCTGGTCCGAGCCCGGCGGGCCGCACTTCGGGTCGCCGGACAAGGAGCCCGCCGTCCGGCTTCGCGTGCTGGAGGACGCCGGCCGGTCGGCTGTCCCCTTCACCACGGGCGTGCTGCTGGGCATCGGCGAGAACTACGCCGAGCGGGTCGACGCCATCGGCGAGATCAGGGCCTCGGCGCAGCGGCACGGGCACGTGCAGGAGGTCATCGTCCAGAACTTCCGGGCCAAGCCCCGGACGGCGATGCAGGCGCACGACGACCTGGAGCTGCAGGAGTACGTGGCCTGCGTGGCGGTGACCCGGTTGCTGCTCGGTCCGCGCGCCCGGGTCCAGGTGCCACCGAACCTGTCCGACTCCACCGAGCTCGGCCTCCTGCTGCGGGCCGGCGTCGACGACTGGGGCGGGGTCTCGCCGCTGACGCCCGACCACGTCAACCCTGAGCGGCCATGGCCGAACATCGACAAGCTGGCCGCGCTGTCGGCCGAAGCCGGGTTCGAGCTGCGCGAACGGCTGGCCGCCCAGCCCGCCTACGTGCTGCAGCCGGAGCCGTGGCTGGATCCGCGGGTTCGCCCGCACGTGTTCGCGCTGGCCGGCCGCGACGGACTGGCGGTCGAGGGCCGGAACCCGATCGGGCTGCCGTGGCAGGAGCCGGACGAGTCGTGGACCGGGTCCGGCCGCACCGAGCTGCACGTCGAGGTCGACACGGTGGGGCGATCGTCGGACCGGCGCAGCGACTTCGACGCCGTCTACGGCGACTGGTCGGAGCTGCGTGAGCGCACCGTCTCCGCACGGGACGGCCACTCCACGGCTCTGGCCGCCGGCGACCGTGAGGTGCTCTCCGCGCTGCTGCGCGCGGAACAGGACCCGGCGGGGCTCTCCGACGCCGGGTACCTGGCGCTGCTCGGCGCCGACGGCACCGATCTGGAGGCCCTGACATCGCTCGCGGATGCCGTCCGCGCCGACGTCAACGGCGACGACGTCACCTACGTCGTGAACCGGAACATCAACTTCACCAACGTCTGCTACACCGGCTGCCGCTTCTGCGCCTTCGCCCAGCGTCGCACCGACGCCGACGCCTACACGCTGTCGATGGCGCAGGTCGGCGACCGCGTCGACGAGGCGTGGGCCGCCGGGGCGACGGAGATCTGCATGCAGGGCGGCATCCACCCCGACCTCCCCGGGACGGCGTACTTCGACCTGGCCCGTGAGGTGAAGAAGCGGCAGCCGGGCATCCACCTGCACGCCTTCAGCCCGATGGAGATCGTCAACGGGGCGGCGCGCACCGGACTGTCGTTCACCGACTTCCTCACCGCGGCGAAGGAGGCCGGCCTGGACTCGGTGCCCGGCACCGCGGCCGAGATCCTCGACGACGACGTCCGCTGGGTGCTCACCAAGGGCAAGCTGCCGACGGCGACGTGGCTGGAGATCGTCCGCACGGCGCACCGCGTGGGCCTGCCGACCACGTCGACGATGATGTACGGGCACGTCGACACCCCGGCGCACTGGGTCGCGCACCTGCGCACGCTGGCCGCGCTGCAGGACGAGACCGGCGGCTTCACCGAGTTCGTGCTGCTGCCGTTCGTGCACCACAACTCGCCCATCTACCTGGCCGGCGTCGCCCGGCCCGGCCCGACGGTGCGCGAGAACCGGGCGGTGCACGCCGTCGCCCGGCTGCTGCTGCACGGCCGGATCCCCAACATCCAGACCTCGTGGGTGAAGCTGGCCGAGGCCGGCACGAAGGCGGTGCTGCGGGGCGGCGCCAACGACCTCGGCGGCACCCTCATGGAGGAGACGATCAGCCGGATGGCCGGCAGCGAGAACGGCTCGCTGAAGACCATCGCCGAGCTGGAGGCACTCGCCGCCTCCATCGGCCGGCCCGCACGTCAGCGCACCACCGAGTACGGGACGCCGTCCGCCGAGCGGATGGCCACCGCCCGCTCCGACGAGGGCCGCCGCCGGCTGACCCTGTCGATCACGCCTCAGGGCTGAACGTCTCCCCCGCCGGACGGCCCGGCGTCAGACCTGCCTGGGCAGGTGGCCGACGCCGAGCAGGCGCATGACCTTGTGGCCGGTGTCCGCGGTCGGGTCGAACATGCACGGGCAGCCCCCGTCGATGACCGTGACGCCGTGTTCCCGCCCGTAGCTCGTGGCGGCCTCCGAGACGCTGCCGGCGCCCGGCCCGCGGTGCATCCACACCCGCGGGATGCCGAGGTCGACGCACTCCCGCATGGTGTCCTCTGCGTGGGCGGGGCTGGTCGCGATGACCACCCCTTCCACGCCGCCGGGAACCGACTTCAGGTCGTGGTAGCAGTGGTCGCCTTCGACCTCGTCGGCGTTCGGATTGACCGCGAACACGGTGTAGCCGCGGTCTCTGAGCCGCTTGTAGACGACGTTCGCACCGTGGTCCTCGGGGGATCGGGACACCCCTGTCACGGCGAGAACCTGGTGACCCAGGAACTCCGATGCTGCCTGCTTGACGGGAATCATGACTACCTCTCGAGACTGGGCTGATCCAGCCACCGACCCTCGTCCCCCTCGCCATCGCTGGGCAGGGGCCTAGGTCGGGACTCGTCGGGGTCGGAGGCACCGGTACCGCGCAGTGCGCTGACGGCCGCCGAGCCGCCAGTCCCCGTCCTGCTGGTTCCCGGCTGCCGCCGTCTCCGCCAGCTCCACGACGGCGCTCAGCACCGCATCACCGTCGAGGAGCACCGGGTCGTTGTGGTCGGCACCTGGCACCTCGACCAGCCGGTACAACTGGGCGGCGGCGTCGGCGACGGTCCGGCTCTGCGCAGGAGGCACGATCGAGTCGCTGCTGCCGTAGACGATCGTCGTCGGCACGCGGACCTCGGCGAGCTGCTCGGCCACGCGGTACCGGTCCCGGAGGAGGGCCCGCACCGGCAGGAAGGGGTAGTGCACGCTGCCGACCGACGCGAGGTCGACGAACGGTGACCGCAGGATGAGGCCCGCGGGCGGGAACTCGGTGGCCAGTTCGGTCACCACGGCGCAGCCGAGGCTCTCGCCGAAGTAGAGGAGTCGGTCGGGGGGCACCTGCGCCACCTCGACCAGGAAGCTGCGCGCCGCCCGGACGTCGAGGGCCAGGCCGGCCTCACTCGGGCTCCCGGGATTGCCGGCGTATCCCCGGTAGTCGAAGAGCAGCACGGCGAGCCCCGCCTCGCCCAGTCGCCGGGCGAGAGGCGCGCGCAGGCCGCGATGTCCGCCGTTCCCGCTCGCCACGAGGACGGCCGGGGCGTCGGGCGAGGGACCGGGCAGGAACCACGCCGCGAGGTCGAGACCGTCGTCGGTCCGGAGGACCACGTCGTCGGCCCCTGGGAGCACCGCGCCCGCCGGCCCCGGAGCGCCGCCCGGCAGGTAGATGAGCTGCCGTTGCAGAGTCCAGAGAACGCCCACCAGGACAGCGAACAGCAGAACGAGGACGCCCGCCGCTCTCAGGAAGCGTCGACGACCTGCCGGAACCACGGCCCGACCTCCGCCATCTCCTGAGGTTGGCGCGCGGACATGAGCACCTCCGGAGGACGGTTTCCGAAAGTATGGGTGCCGCTGTGCCGCACGGCAGAGCGACGCCGGCCGGCGGCTGTCCGGCCGGACCACAGCGGAGGTGGGTCGTGGGACGTCCGTTGGCTCCGGTGGACTCGTGGTCCGGGGGGAACGACTACGAGAACTACGTCGGGCGGTGGAGCCGGCTGGTGGCGCCGAGGTTCGTCGCCTGGCTGTCCGTGCAGCCCGGGGCACGATGGCTCGACGTCGGGTGCGGCACGGGGGCACTCACCGAGACCGTGCTGCTCGACGGATCGCCCGACGCGATCGTCGGCATCGACCCGTCGCCGGACTTCCTCGCGGTCGCCGCCGCGCAGGTGCCCGACCCTCGGGCCTCGTTCCGGCCGGGGAACGCCCAGGCCATCCCTCTGGAGGACGCAACGGTCGACGTCGTCGTGTCCGGGCTCGTGCTCAACTTCGTGCCCGACCGCGAGGCGGCGCTGCGCGAGATGCGCCGGGTGACCCGCGCCGGCGGAACGGTCGGCGCCTACGTCTGGGACTACCAGGGCGAGATGCAGTTGATGAAGCTCTTCTGGGACACCGCCGCCGCACTCGATCCCGCCTCGCGGACGCTGCACGAGGCATCCCGCTTCCGCTTCTGCCGCCCCGGTCCGCTCCGGGCCCTGTTCATCGACGCCGGGCTGCTGAGCGTCGAGGTCGAGCCGATCGTCGTCCCCACCGTGTTCCGAGACTTCGACGACTACTGGACCCCCTTCCTGCATGCCTCGGCACCCGCCCCGACGTACGCCAGGTCGCTCGGCGAGGACCAGCGCGAGGCGCTGCGAACTGCCCTCCAGCGGCGGCTGCCCACCAGGGACGACGGATCGATCCACCTCACCGCGGGCGCCTGGGCGGTCCGCGGATTCAACGGCGGGTGATCGCGCAGGTTTCCTGTTCCCCTGAAGTCCGGTAATCACCGGCCATGGCGCCGACCGTCGTCTTCGACCTCGACAAGGTCCTGCTGGGTGGGGACGCGTCGACGCTGTTCCTGCACGGCCGGCTGCGGCAGTCACCGGGCCGGCTGCTGCCGCTCCTGCTGGCCGCTCCCCTGCTGGTGCCCGGCGCCGCCGCACCGCAGACCCGGCCGCTCGCGGCGCGGCTGATGACCCGGATCGCGGTCGGCGGAGAGCGCAAGTCCGACATCGATGCGGTCGCCTCGGCCTTCGGGGAGGCGCTGACCCGCAAGCCCGAGGCAGCCGTCGCCGAGGCGATCGCCTGCGTGCACCGGCACCAGCGGGACGGCGACCGGGTGGTGGTGGCGACCGGCTGCGAGGAGACGCTCGCCCGCGGGTTCCTGTCCGCGATCGGGCTCGGCGACCTCGACGTCGTCGGGTCCACCGGCACCCTGTGGCCGCCACGGGTGCGCCGGGCGATGGGCGGGGCGAAGGTCCAGATGCTGACCGAGCGGGGTTACCCGCCCCCGTGGACGGCGGTCTACAGCGACAGCCCGTCGGACCTGCCGCTGTTCGCCGGCGCGGAACGGCCGGTCCTGGTGAACGCCGACGAGAAGGCAGCACGCACGGTCGCCCGCACCCTGGGCCGCCCTCCGGAGACGGTCACCTGGCGCTGAGCCGGGCCGGCGTCCGCCGTTAGCCTCTGGCCGTGGGGCTCTTCGGGAAGTTCGCGTACAGCGCCGGCCGATGGACTCCCGGCGCACCGACCGCCGTGCCCTTCCTGCTGGTCGACGTGCACGACAGCGACGTCGCCACCGTCGACTACCGCGCGGCCGACGCCTCCGGCGGACGCTTCTTCCTCGGCTACGAGCCACGGTTCTACTTCGACGAGCGGGACGCCGCCTTCCCGGTGGACGTCGGCGCCGAGGCCGAGGGCTTTGCCCGCTGGGTCAAGGAGGCGTCCGGTGGGGACGTCGAGGCCACTGCGGTGCAGCAGCTGATGGCGTCTCCCGAGGGCGCGCCGCCGGAGGACGAGACGGTCGAGGAGACCGTCGACCGGCTCGTGGCGCTCGCCGGGCTTCCGCCGGTGGAGTGGCCCACGGACGACGACGCGCCGGCGGGCTAGCTCGCCCGGAGTCGTCCGGCACGTCGGGTGGCAGCAGGACGGTCCGGAGCAGAGCAGCCGGACCAGGACGAACACGACGGACGCCGTGCCGTCGGTGGGCCGGCGCATCCCCCGGTAGAGCCGGCTGACCAGCACGAACGCTGGGAGGGCCAGGGCGAGGAACCGGCTCAGCACCCGGAGCGGATGGCCGGGACGCGTGCGCGAGCCCCAGGCCGGCCCGATCGGCATCACCTCGAGGCCACGAAGGCGACCGGGACGAGCCGGTCAGCTGCGGGAGCGTCCGGGGGCGGGCGCCGGCCAGGCCACCCCTCCGCCGGCCGGCGCGGGCTCCCTCACCGCCACGGACTCAGCCGACGCCGAGATCGCGGGCGATCAGCATCCGCTGCACCTCGCTGGTGCCCTCGCCGATCTCCAGGATCTTGGCGTCGCGGTAGAACCGGCCGACCGGGAACTCGTTCATGAACCCGTACCCGCCGTGCACCTGGGTGGCGTAGCGCGCGTTCTCCATGGCCGTCTCGGAGCTGTACAGCTTGGCGATCGAGGCCTCGCGCTTGAACGGCTCCCCGCGCAGCATCTTCTCCGCCGCCCGGTAGTAGGCCAGCCGAGCGGTGGAGGCCCGCACCTCCATGTCGGCGATCATGAACTGGATCGCCTGGTTCCTGCCGATCGGCTGCCCGAACGCCTCGCGCTGCCCGGCGTACTTCACCGACTCGTCCACGCAGCCCTGCGCCAGCCCGACCGAGAGGGCGGAGATCGCGATCCGGCCCTCGTCCAGGATCGACAGGAACTGGGCGTAGCCGCGCCCCCGCTCCCCCACCAGGTTCTCCTCGGGCACCCGGACGTCGCTGAAGGACAGCTCCCGGGTGTCGGAGGCGTTCCAGCCGACCTTCGAGTACCGCCGGCCGACGGCGAACCCCGGCGTCCCCGACGGCACGATGATCGCCGAGATCTCCTTGCCACCGTCGGGGCGCGTGCCGGTGACCGCGGTGACGGTGACCAGGGTGGTCAGGTCGGTGCCGGCGTTGGTGATGAACGCCTTCGACCCGTTGATCACCCAGTGGCCGTCCTCGAGGCGGGCCGTGGTCCGCGTGGCTCCGGCGTCCGAACCGCCACCGGGCTCGGTCAGTCCGAACGCGCCCAGCGCCTCCCCGGAGCACAGCCGCGGCAGCCACTCCTGCTTCTGGTCCTCGGTGCCGAACCGGAAGATCGGCATGGCGCCGAGCGAGACGCCGGCCTCGACGGTGATCGCCATCGAGCTGTCCACGCGGGCCAGTTCCTCCAGCGCCACGCAGAGGTCGAAGTACGTGCCGCCCGACCCGCCGTACTCCTCGGGGAACGGCAGGCCGAACAGCCCGAGCTCGCCCATCTGCCGCACGATCTGGGTCGGGAACTCGTCGCGCTCGTAGAACTCCCCGATCTGCGGCGCGATGACCTCCTGCGCGAACTCGCGGACGGTCCTGCGCAGGGCCTCGGTCTCGGCGTCGAGCCGGTAGTCCAGCATCAGTTCTCCACGTGCTCCGGTACGGACGCCGATGGGGTCACCACGGCCACCCGCTCGTCCAGCGCGACCGTCTGGCCCGCTGTCACATCGAGCTCGGTGACCGTTCCCGCCACGGGGGCGGTCAGCACGTGCTCCATCTTCATCGCCTCGACGACCAGCAGCGGGGTTCCCGCTGCCACCTCGTCGCCCACAGCCGCCTGCACCACGGTGACGGTTCCCGGCATCGGCGAGGTGACGGCGCCCGTCGCGGCCGACGTCCCGGCCACCGAGGACAGCCGCTCCTGCTCGCGCAGCGCCGTCACGTGCCCGTCGGCGGCCAGCCAGACCGTGCCGCCCTCGTGCACCACGAAGTAGGACGCGGTGAGCCCGTCGAGGGTCGCGGTCAGCCGGTCGCCGTCCCGGAAGGCCCGGGCGGCCACGGGCTCGCCGTCCCCGACCCGCACCTCCGCCGCGTCGGACCGGCCGCGCAGCCGCACCACCACCGGCTCCCCGCCGGCGGCCTGCAGCCGCCGGACCGTCCAGGCCGGCTCCCCGAGCCGCCAGCCGTCGGGCACGTCCCAGCGGTC
>JAOPWH010000075.1 GCA_025965795.1 Blastococcus sp. | reverse complement strand
TGGACTTACCGGCGCCGGTGGCACCGGCGACCAGCAGGTGCGGCATCTTGGCGAGGTTCGCGCAGACGAAACCACCCTCGATGTCCTTGCCCAGGCCGACCAGCATCGGGTGCGGGTCCTGCTTGGCCGCCTGCGACCGCAGCACGTCGCCGAGGCTGACCTTCTCGCGATCGGTGTTGGGCACCTCGATGCCGACCGCCGACTTGCCCGGGATCGGCGCCAGGATCCGGATGTTGTCGTTGGCGACGGCGTAGGCGAGGTTGCGGGTCAGCGCGGTGATCTTCTCGACCTTGACGGCCGGGCCGAGCTCCACCTCGTAGCGCGTGACCGTCGGGCCGCGGGTGAACCCGGTGACGGCGGCGTCGACGTTGAACTGCTCGAGGACGCCGGTGATCGCCTCGATGGCGACGTCGTTGGCCTTCGACCGCGCGCGCGGCGGGTCGCCCGGCCGCAGCGTGGTGAGCGCGGGCAGCACGTAGTTGCCCGCGACCGGCTGGATGGTGAGCTGCTCCGGCTCGGTGATCGGCGGCAGGTCCTCCGGCGGCGACGTGCGGTCGACCACCGGCGGGCGCAGGGGTGTGTGCACCGGGGGGGTCGTGATCGTCGCGTCCGCGGCCGCGTCGAGCGCGCCGAGGTCGACCGGCCCGGTCCTGAGCAGGTCCTCCGAGAGCGACTTCCGGCCGAAGCGCCGGCCGGTCGGGGCCTCGTCGGCCTCCTCCTCGTCGTCGTCCTCGTCGTAGTCGTCGTCCTCGTCGTCGTCGGTCCGGCCGAGGATGTGATCGCCCAGTTCACGCAGCCGCTCGGGGATCTGGTGCACCGGGGTGGCGGTGATGACCAGCAGACCGAAGAACGCGAGGAGCGCCAGCAGGACGACGCTGACCAGACTGCCGATACCTGCCTCCAGCGGCGTGCCGACGGCCCAGCCGAACAGCCCGCCGGAGCCCGGTCGGCCCTGCTGAGGGTTCGCCGCGGACCCGAGGATCTGGGCGATGCCGAGCACCGAGGCGATCGTGCACAGCCAGCCGATGGCCAGCCGGCCACGTGACTCCGGGTGTGGCCCGCTGCGCAGCAGCCGCAGCGCGCCGAAGAAGAGGACGACCGGCAGGACCATCACCAGCGATCCGATGACCCAGCGCACGCCGTCGGCGAGGACGCCGCCGACCGGGCCGATGCTGTTGCTCCACGCGGCCGCGCCCAGCACGACGGCCAGCCCGAGCACGGCCAGGCCGATGCCGTCCCTGCGGTGCTCGGGGGCCAGCGGCTCGGCTTCCTCCGGGCGGGCGACCGACCGGGCGAGCCCGCCGGCGCCGCGGGCGAGCAGCCCCCAGCCGCCGCTGATGACGCCCCAGAGCCCAGGAGACTTCTTCTTGCGGGCGGCGGCCTTGCGATTGGCGGCGGAAGAGCGCTTGGCCGCCGGACGCCGCTTGCTCGCAGCCGTGGAACCGGAGCGGCTCCGTGCGGACGCCGCCGGGCGGCGCGTCGACGTGGTGCGGGCAGGCATGCGTCGGACGGTAATCGCCCCGACCGCTCGGATCGGGCAGGCGAGAGCTCGTGTCCTGAAGCGGAGTCCCTCTCCCTGACCCCGACGTCATGGACCTAACGTCACAGACATGACTTCCCTCCCCCATGGCAGCTGGCCGACCCCGATCACCTCGGAGCTCGTGGTGCGCGCCGCCGCGCGGCTCGGGGAGGTCTGCGTCGACGGCGAGGACGTGTACTGGTCGGAGGCCCGCCCGGCCGAGAAGGGACGGTCGGTCATCGTTCGCTGTTCGGCCGACGGCACCGTCACCGACGTGTTGCCGCAGCCGTGGAACGCGCGGACCCGCGTGCACGAGTACGGCGGCGGCGCGTGGACGGTGTCCGACGGCGTGCTGTGGTTCACCGAGTTCACCGACCAGCGGCTGTACCGGCTCGTCCCGGGGGGTGACCCGGTGGCCGTGACGGGTGAGCCGACCGTGCCGGCCGGGGTCCGGCACGCCGACCTCCGGGTGGTGTCCGACGGCGCGGCGACACTGGCCGTCCGGGAGACGCATCCGGCCACCGGCGGCGCCGCGGACGTCGTCAACGAGCTGGTCCGGGTCGCCGCTGACGGGGCGGCGGAGCTCCTGGTCGCCGGCACCGACTTCGTCTCCGACCCCCGACTCGGACCTGACGGATCGCTCGCCTGGCTGCGCTGGAACCACCCCGACATGCCCTGGGACGCCGCGCAGCTCGTCGTCCGGACGCCCGATGGGACAGAGACGGTGGTGGCCGGCGGCCCTGGCGAGTCGGTCGTGCAGCCGACCTGGGCCGCCGACGGGACGCTGTGGTTCCTCTGCGACCGCGCGAACTTCTGGTCGCTGTACCGGCGGACCCCGGACGGCGTGGTCGGTCTCGTGCTGGACGTGGGCAGCGACATCGGCGGTCCGCAGTGGGTGTTCGGCTCGAGCCGGTTCGCCCTGCTCGCCGACGGCCGGATCGCCGTGGCCTTCGGCCGGGGAGGCGCCGACCGCCTCGCCGTCCTCGAGCCGGGGGGTGAGCCCAGGGAACTGGACCTGCCGTACGCCGCCTTCCGGGGCATCACCGCGCAAGGCACCTCGGTGGTGTGCGTCGCGGGCGGTCCGGCGGCCGAGCCGGTCGTGCTCCGGGTCGACGTCGACAACGGGAAGCCCGAAGTCCTGCGCCCGGCCCGCGACCTGGGTCTGGATCCGGCCTGGTTCTCCCGGCCGGAGCACGTCAGCTTCCCGACGCCCGACGACGGCACCGGCATCGACGTGGCCCACGCGCTCGTCTACCCCCCGGCGAACCCCGACGTTCCCGCGCCCGAGGGCGAGCTCCCGCCGCTGATGGTCATCGTGCACGGCGGTCCCACGTCCAACGCCGTGCCCGTTCTCAGCCTCGAGGTGCAGTACTGGACCTCGCGCGGGTTCTGCGTCGCCGACGTCGACTATCGCGGCTCGACCGGGTACGGCCGCCGCTACCGCGACGCGCTCCAGGGTCGCTGGGGCGTCGTCGACCTGGACGACGTCGTGGCCTGCGCCCGGCACCTGGCGGACTCGGGTCGGGTGGATCCGGCACGCATGGCGATCCGCGGGGGCTCGGCCGGCGGCTACACCACGTTGGCCGCGCTGACGATGCGCCCAGGCGTGTTCACCGCCGGGGCCAGCCATTTCGGCCTCGCCGACCTCACCGCCTTCGTGGGCGAGACGCACAAGTTCGAGTCGCGCTACCTGGACGGCCTCGTCGCGCCGTGGCCCTCGGGCGCCGACGTCTACGCGGAGCGCTCACCGGTCAACCATGTCCAGGCCCTCGACACGCCACTGGCGGTGTTCCAGGGAGACGAGGACGAGATCGTGCCGCCGGACCAGGCGGAGATCATCGTCGGCGCCCTGCGGAAGAAGGGCGTGCCGCATGCCTATCTGCTGTTCCCCGGCGAGCAGCACGGCTTTCGGAAGGCGGAGAACATCCGCGCAGCGCTGGACGGTGAGCTGTCGTTCTACGCGCAGATCTGGGGGTTCGACCTGCCCGAGGTCGAGGGCATCGACCCGATCCAGGTCGTCACCAGGTGACCGCCGCCGACGCGGCGCCCGTGCGCTCGTTGAAGTCGACACGGAGCGTGTGCGCACCGGCGGCGAGCGTGCGTGTGGCCCGGGAGGTGCCGGCAGCGCTCCACCGGTCGATGATCAGCGCCCCGTCCAGCCAGACGCGGATGCCGTCGTTGCTGGCGGCGGTGAAGGTCCGGCTGCCGGCGGGGAAGGTGAACGTGCCCAGCCAGCGCGCCGAGAAGTTGTCGACCGGCACCCCGGTCGGCCCGCCGGACCCAAAGTTCCGATTGAGCGGCGCCGCCTCGCACCGCGCGGACGCCGGGCTGCCCGACAGCGTCACGTTCGGGAAGTACTGTGCCCGCCACTGACCCGTCGGGCAGGCCGACAGCGCGTAGGTCGCGGTGTAGGTCCGCGCCGTCGTCCCGAGGGCGACGTCGTGGGCGCGCGCGCCGCCGTCGGACCAGCGACCGAACGTGTACGTCGCGCCCGCCAGTGTCTGGGACGACGGCGCGGACAGGCTGACCGTTCCGCCGGCGATCATGGTGCTGGTGAACGCCGTGGCAGCCGTGCGGGAGCCGAGGGTCAGCTGCAACCCGCTCGGCTGGGAAGCCATGGTCGTGGCCGCCGTCCGGGGATCCAGCCGCCGGATCTCGGTCGTCGAGCGGCCGCTGGAGTCCCGCGCGGTCAGCCGCAGTTGCAGATAGGCGAGGTACTCGTGGTCGGGCGCGGCGAACGATCCGCTCGCCACCCCTGTCCACGTCTGCAGCGAGTGCGCGTGACAGGCCGACGGGCAGTGCTGCAGCACCGCCTCCCAGGTGAGGGCGGAGGCCGGCAGAGCGCCGTCCTCAGGGTCGGTGGCCGATCCGGAGAAGCTGATCGGGGTGCCGACCTGCCAGGTCGTCCCAGTCGAGGGCGCGGTGATCCTGGGCTGCGGGGCTGAGCCGGCCGCCGCCCAGCTCAGCCGGGCAACAGCGGACAAGGTCCCGTCGTACCACTCCACCCGCACCTGGTGCGGTCCCGCGGTCAGTGGTCGCGACGCGGTGAAGGTCGTCGGCGACTGCCCCCGCCACTCGTCGAGTACGGGCGCCCCGTCCACCCACACCCGGATCCCGTCGTCGCTGACGGCGGTGAAGGTGTACGTGCCCGCCGTCGGGAAGTCGAACGTGCCCGTCCAGCGCGCGGAGAAGTGGTCGGGTCCGACCCCGGCCGGGCTGCCGTTCCCCCACTGCTTGTCGAGCGGCCCCTCCTCGCAGGCGGTGACGGCGGGGGTGCCCGTCAGACTGGCGTTCGGGAAGTACTCGGCGCGGTACTGCCCGGCCGGGCAGGTCGCCGGTGCGGTGCCGGTCCAGACGATGCGTCGGACCGTTCCCCCGTCGAAGTCGACGTAGAAGAGTTCGCCGGCCGGAGACAGCTGCAGGTCGACCGGGCCGGCGGCCGCGGCGACAAACGACGTCACGGAGGCCCGGTCGGGCAGCCCGTCGACGCCGCGTTTCATGACCCACACGCAGTTGCGGGCGTAGTCCGAGAAGAAGAAGGCCCCGTCGTAGTCGGTCGGGTAGGGCCCTCCCGCGTAGAACTCGAACGACGCCCCCGAAATCGACGCCCCACCCGCGGTCGCGCAGGTGTCGGAGCTGCTGAGCCGCTGGCGGTGGCGGTAGGTGAAGAACGGCTCGGTATCCGCAGCCGGCTGGGCGTAGAGGTCCTCGCAGATCTGGAGGTCGGCGGTGTCGAATCCGGCGAGCCGTTCGACGCCCTCGTAGCAGGGCCAGCCGAAGTCGGCGACCGGCCCACCGGGTGAGGGCAGCCGGTTGATCTCCTCCCAGGTGGCGTAGCCGACGTCGGCGACCCAGACCTCGTCGGTACCTGGACGCAGCGCCAGGCGGAACGGGTTGCGGAGGCCGTAGCCGACGATCCGGGCGGTGTTCGGATCTGCCGAGCCGGCGTTCGGGTTCCCGGCCGCGCCCAGCCCGGTGGCGGGGTCGATCCGGATGATCGTGCCGTCGAGTCCGACCGGATCGCCGGAGGTCCGGAGATCCTGCGCCCGGAGTGACCCGCCCTCGGCCCCGGGCGGGCTCATGACTCCGTTCACCGCACCGGGGTCACCGCATGGGTTGCCGCCCTGGCCGTAGTCGGAGAACTCGAAGCTCGCGCCGTCGCCTGCCGAGGCGTACAGCGCGCCGTCCCGGCCGAAGAGCAGGTCGCCAGCACTGTGGCTGGGGTACTGCTGGCACCAGTCGTGGACCAGGTCCTGTTTGGTGGTCGTCGCGCCGGTGAGCGTGAGCCGGACCAGCTTCGAGCTCACGAGGCAGCCGCCGGTCGTCGCGCCGGGCGGGTCGGGGCACGGATCGCTGTCGGTGTCCGGCGTGCCCCAGCGCGGCGCCGTGCCGCCGATCGCGCCGTCGAACGTGTACAGCGCATACAGGTAGGGGCGGGCCGGGAATCCGGGGTCGATCGCGAGGCTCAGAAGCCCCCGGTCCCAGAAGTTGTAGACCTCCGTGCGCAGGTCGGCGATCTGCGTCCGGGTCGTGTCGGTGACCGAGTCGTACATCTGGATCGTGCCGCGCTTCTCTGCGACGAACACCCGCCCGTCCGGAGCGAACCGCACCACTGTCGGGTCGACCAGCCCGCTGAACGCCGTCACCTCGCTAAAGCCCGCGGGGACCGCCGCCACCGTCGGCTCGGCGCCCGACACCACGATCGCCGTGGACAGCACGAGCACCGACAACGCCGAGACGACGAGCGCGCGCGGTGAAGAGCTCATGGCCGATCCAGGTGTCCGCCGGGGTGCGCCGCTGGTGACACGTCGCGGAAGGTATCCCCACCTGCGAATTCGCGGTGCGGTTGTCGTCCTGGCTCAGACCTCGAGGACCGTGGGGATGATCATCGGGCGGCGGCGGTAGGTGTCCGACACCCACTTTCCGATGGTCCGGCGGATGACCTGCGAGAGCCGGTGGGGGTCGACCTCGTCGTCCTGCAGCGCCCGCTTGAGATTGTCCTCGACCAGCTGGAGGGCACCGTCGAACGCGGCCGGGTCGTCGGAGAACCCACGGGTCGACAGGTGCAGGTCGCGCACGATGGTGCGCGTCGACAGCTCGATGACGACGGTCAGCGCCACGAACCCCTCGTCGCCGAGGATCCGTCGCGCCTGCAGCGACTCCTCGCCCACGTCGCCGACGTTCAGCCCGTCGACGTAGACGTTGCCGATGGGCACGCTGCCGACGATCGACGCCTTGCCGTCGACGAGGTCGACGACCACACCGTCTTCGGCCAGGATCACCCGGTCCCGGCTCATGCCGGTCTCCTCGGCGAGCGCGGCGTGCGCCCGCAGGTGCCGCCATTCACCGTGCACCGGCATCAGGTACCGCGGCTTGGCCACGTTGAGCAGCGTCCGCAGCTCGCCGGCCGGCGCGTGCCCGGACACGTGCACCCGCGCGGTCTCCTTGTGCACCACCGTCGCGCCCAGCCGGGCCAGGCCGTTGATCACCTTGTAGACGGCGGTCTCGTTCCCCGGCACCAGCGACGACGCCAGGACGACGGTGTCCCCGGCCTCGATGGTCACCTGGTGGTGATCGCCGCGGGCCATGCGACCCAGCGCCGACAGCGGCTCCCCCTGCGACCCGGTGGACACCAGCACCACCTGCTCGGGCGGCATCGCCGCCGCCTCGTCCAGCGACACCATGAGGCCGGGCGCCACCCGCAGGAGCCCGAGGTCGCGGGCCACACCCATGTTGCGCACCATCGAGCGGCCGACGAAGGCGACCTTGCGCTTGTGGGTCTCGGCGCAGTCGAGCACCTGCTGGATGCGGTGCACGTGGCTGGCGAAGCTGGAGACGATCAGCCGCTGCGAGGCGCGGGCGAAGACGTCGTCCAGCACCGGGCCGATGCTGCGCTCCGGCGTGACGAAGCCCGGCACCTCGGCGTTGGTGGAATCCGACAGCAGCAGGTCGATCCCGGCCGCTCCCAGCCGCGCGAAGGCACCGAGATCGGTGAGGACGCCGTCGAGCGGCAGCTGGTCCATCTTGAAGTCACCGGTGTGCACCAGGGTGCCGGCCGGCGTGTGCACCGCGACGGCGAGGGCGTCGGGGATGGAGTGGTTGACAGACACGAACTCGCAGTGGAACGGCCCCGCGAGGTGGTCCTCCCCTGCCGCCACCTCGACGAGCGTCGGGTCGATCCGGTGCTCGCGCAGCTTGGCCGCGACCAGCGCGAGGGTGAAGCGCGACCCGACCAGCGGGATGTCCTCCCGCAAACGCAGCAGGTAGGGGATCGCGCCGATGTGGTCCTCGTGGCCGTGAGTGAGGACGACGGCGTCGATGTCGTCGAGGCGGTGCTCGATCACCCCGAAGTCGGGAAGGATCAGGTCGACGCCCGGCTGCTCGG
The DNA here is from genome assembly GCA_025965795.1 of Blastococcus sp. Lineage (GTDB taxonomy): Bacteria > Actinomycetota > Actinomycetes > Mycobacteriales > Geodermatophilaceae > Blastococcus_B. Next base: position 633 of record JAOPWH010000075.1, on the reverse strand, counting down.
CCTCGGGGAACAACACGCCGCAGTCGATGACCAGCAGCCGGCCCTCGAACTCCAGCACCGCCATGTTGCGGCCGATCTCGCCGAGGCCGCCCAGCGCCATGACCCGCAGGCCGCCGGCCGGCAGGGGCGGCGGCGCCTTCAGGTCGAGATGCGGCTGGGTGACCTGACCGCTCACGGCACGGTCCTCACAGGGAGATGCCGCCGGCGGCGAGATCGAGGCGCAGCTGCGCCACCTGCTCGGGCGTCGCGTCGACCAGCGGCGGCCGCACCGGCCCGGCCGGCAGCTTGAGCTCGCGCAGGGCCGCCTTGATCATCATCGCGCCCTGGCCGCCGCCCATGACCCCGCGGTAGACCGGCAGCAGGCTCTCGGTGACCGCCCGCGCCTTGACCAGGTCGCCGGACTCGACCGCGGCGACCAGTTCGGCCAGTCGCGGGCCGACGACGTGTCCGACGACGCTGACCACCCCTACCGCGCCGATCGCCAGCAGCGGCAGGTTCATGATGTCGTCGCCGCTGTAGTAGGCGAGGTCGGTGCGGGCGAGGGTCCAGGCCACGTCACCCAGGTTTCCCTTGGCGTCCTTGACCGCGACGATCCGCGGGTGCTCGGCGAGCCGGACGAGGGTCTCCACCTCG
>JAOPWH010000067.1 GCA_025965795.1 Blastococcus sp. | reverse complement strand
TGAACTTCCCGTAGTCCATGAGCTTGCAGACCGGCGGCCGGGCCATGGGAGCGACCTCGACGAGGTCGAGCTCCGAGTCCTGGGCCAGTCGCAACGCTTCGCCGATCGACACGACGCCGACCTGCTCACCCTCCGGGCCGACCAGGCGGACCTCGGGGACACGGATACGGTCGTTGATGCGGGGCTCGGTGATGGCCTCTCCTCTGCTGTTGCATGGGAGGAGTCGCGCCCGTCCCGGTATCCGGAGAGAACGAAGGCCCCGCGAGCGGTTGCTCGGCGGGGCCCGTCTCACCGGGAGCGCACGCACCGTCAGGTGCATGCGCACGCGATCGCCGACCGTCGGCCGACTCTCGCGATCCGGGGACCTGAGCGCCTGGACGGCGTCAGGTGGGAGCGGGCTCCTCTTGGGTCAGCGGCCCGGGGCGGGGCCGCTGGATGGTTCGCGCGCCTCGATGTAGCGGGGGGAGGCGCGCCCAGACTACAGCGTCCAGGTCCCCCGGGTCATTCCCCGGGTCCGTAGAGCAGCGGTGGGGGCTTGGGATCCTTCGCCCGAGCGGCGGCGTGCAGCCCGCGCAGACCCTCGACCGCGCGGACGGCGAGCTCGCGATCGACCGCCTGGACGGCCCACAGCGACAGCTCGTCGCCGTTCTCGAGCAGCAGTGACCCCCAGGCGGACTTGCGGTCGAAGCGGACCGCCCGGACCGCCTGCCACGGCAGCTCCTGCTTCATGACGATGTTGCGCACCCGCACGCCCTCGGCGTCGGCGTCGACGCGGGAACGGCCGAGGCCGAGCACGCCGGCGCCCAGGATCAGCCCGAGGACGGCCATGCCGATCTGGTCGGACAGCCGGTAGTTCACGACGCCGGACGACGACGGCAGGGCGAGCCCGGCGACCGCCATGACCACCACGACCACCACCGCGACGGCCGCGCAGGCCATGCGCATGCGGCGCGGCACGGCCGAGACGGGGGCGAGGGGCGGAACGGCGGCATCGGACACGACACCCATGGTGGCAGCAGACGACGGTGGGGTGGCTGGCAGAGTGCGAGGACGTGGAGATCACCGGAGCCGCCCAGCACGACGCGTGGCAGGCCAGGGCCGTGCCGCCCGTCGAGCAACTCCGAGACGGACTGTGGTCGGTGCCGGTGCCCATGCTGGGGCCACTGCGCTACGTCAGCGTCTACGTCTTCGCCCTCGACGGCGGCGGACTGGGCCTGATCGACACCGGCTGGGAAAGCGACGAAGGCTGGACCGCGCTGACCGACGGACTTGCCTCGATCGGCGGCGCCATCGACGACGTGCGCGGGGTGCTCATCACCCACCTGCACTTCGACCACCTCGGCCTGGCCGAACGCGTGCGCCAGGCGTCGGGCTCGTGGATCGCCATGCACCCGGCCGACGCCGCGGTCGTGGGCTCTCCCGTGCACCGCGACCCGGTCGCGTCGGTGGCCGCCGAGGTGGCGTTCCTGATCTCGCTCGGCGCCGATCCCGACGACGCCGCCGCCGACGTCGGCAGCCCGGAGAACTTCGCGCGCTTCTCCAGCATGGCGATCCCCGACCGCCTGCTCGAGGACGGCGACACGGCCGAGTTCCCGGGGTGGAGGCTGCGCGCCGTCCACACGCCGGGGCATACGGCCGGCCACCTCTGCTTCGCCGAGGAGCGCACGGGCCTCTTCTTCTCCGGTGACCACGTGCTGCCGCGGATCACCCCGAACATCTCGACCTCCCACGACGGCCAGGCCGATCCGCTGCGCTCCTACCTCGACTCACTCGACGCGGTGGGGACGGACGAACCGGCCGAGGTGCTGCCGGCGCACGAGTGGCGCTTCCGCGGTCTGGCCGACCGGACCGCCGCGATCGCGGCCCACCACGAGCACCGGCTCACCGAGCTCCTCGACGCCATCGGCACCCATCCGAGGTCCACCCCGTGGCAGCTGGCCGGCCGGCTGACCTGGTCGCGGCCGTGGGAGCAGTACGAGCGACGGATGCGGATCTTCGCCGTCACCGAGACCGATGCCCATCTGCGTCTGCTGGCCAGCCGCGGTCTGGTGACCACCACCGGCGGCGCTGTGCCGACCTGGACCCTCGCCGTCAGGTGATCCCAGAGACCTTTGCGGCACTGGCCGAAGAAGTGCTCGCCGCACCCCCGCGACTGGCCCGCACCCGGCTGGTCTGCGTCGACGGACCGGCGGGCTCGGGCAAGACGACCTTCGCCGGACGGCTGGCGGATGCGATCGGCCCGGACGCCGTCCTGCTGCACATGGACGACCTGTACGCCGGCTGGACGCTCACCGGTGCCGTCGACCGACTCACCGACGGCGTGCTCCGGCCGCTCGCCGACGGCCGGCCGGGTACCTACCACCGCTTCGACTGGGCCGCCGGCGCGTTCCTCCCCGACGCCGAGGCGGTGCCGACCGCGCCGGTGCTCGTCGTCGAGGGTTGCGCCAGCTCCTCCCGCGCCGTCGACCCGTGGGCCTCGCTGCGGATCTGGGTGGAGGCGCCCGAGGCGCTACGGCTGTCGCGCGGGCTGGCCCGTGACGGCGTCGCTCTCGAGGACCACTGGCGGCGCTGGCAGGAGGAGGAGGCCGCGGTGTTCGCCGAGGAGGACACCCGCGCCCGCGCCGACCTCCGTATCGACGGCGCAGCCGCGGGCGATCGGACGGGGTTCGTCGTCCTGCCGTGAACCCCGCACTCGGCCTCCGACGTTTGCGGCAGCCGGGCCCTGATCATCCCCACGGAGGACGACGGCCGTCGAAACCGCGGCGGGACCGTCGCCACGGAACGACGGGGCTCAGCATGAACGCGACTGGATCCCAGCACCACGACCTGCCGCTGGCCGACGAACTGTCCGCCGTCTTCGCGCGGATGTCGGGGCTGCTGCTCTCCGAGGAGACCGTCGAGACCTCCCTGGGGCTGCTCAGCGCACTGGCGCAGGAGACCGTTCCGGGCGCGACCGGCGGGGGTGTCAGCATCGTCGACGAGCGGGGACGGCGGTCCTCCGGGAGCACCGACGACCGGGTGCGGCAGGCCGACCGCCTGCAGTACGAGTTGGACGAGGGTCCCTGCCTGACCGCCGCCAGGGGCCGTGAGCTGGTCCGGATGGACGATCTGGCGACGGACCCCCGGTGGCCGCGCTGGTCCGCCGGGGCCGTCCGCCTCGGGCTGCGCGCGGCCATGAGTGCGCCCATGGTGGCCGGCGACGTCTCGCTCGGTGCCCTCAAGGTCTATGCCGACGAGCCGGCCACGTTCGACGCGGCCAGCGAGGAGCGACTGCGGCTGTTCGCGGCCCAGTCGGCGATCTTCGTCGCCAACCTGCGGACCCGCGATCGGGCCGAGCGACTCAGCGAGAGGATGCGCGAGGCGATTCGCACACGGGACGCCGTCAACATGGCCAAGGGGGTGCTGATGGGCCGTAACGCCCTGGACGAGGACACGGCCTTCCGGGCGCTCCTGGCCCGGGCCCAGCAGGAGGGCACGAGCGTCGCCCGCACTGCACAGGCCCTGGTCGAGTCCGCAGTCCGCCGGGGGCGGTGATGTCCCGCCCCGAAGGGGGCCGGCGGGAGGAGGAGGAACGGTCCTCCCTGCAGGCGGCGTTCGAGCACACCCACCTCACCCTCGAGCAACTCTGGATGCGGTACTTCGCCCTCGGTGGCGAGGCGGATCTGGTGGACGTCGACGCGCATCTCGCCGGGCTGCTGACACTGCCGAACCACCAGCACGACATGCTGGCGCACGCGATCAACGAACGGCTCGACGAGGTGGTCTCCGAGCACCGGGTGCCCTACAGCCGGCCGCTCCGGCAGGAGTTGCCGCCGTCCGGTCCGCTGGCCGCGCTCGTGAGCCTGCTGGTCGGTGCCGGCCCGGCGCCGCCGGAGACCCTCCCCTCCCTCGGCGCGGTCGCGGCGCGGACGATGGGGGTCGAACTCGGCGTCTACCTGATCGACCAGGAACAACGCCGGCTGGTGCGGATGCCCACGGCGGGGGTACCCGGGGGCGCGCGGCTCAGCGTGGACGGAACCCTGGCGGGCCGGGCGTTCCGCACGGTGCAGATCCTGTCGACGGACCGCGGTGACCGCCCCCGCCTGTGGGTCCCGCTGCTGGACGGCGCGGACCGACTCGGCGTCCTCGAATTCGTCCTGAGCTCGCCCGGAGACCTGTACGACCCGGGCCTGCGCGAGCAGTGCCGCTGGTTCGCGGCGCTGCTCGGGCACCTCATCGCGTCCAAGGAGCCCTACGGCGACGACCTCCAGCGGTGCCGGTTGTCGCAACCACGGAGCGCGTCCGCCGAGCTCATCTGGCAGCAACTGCCGCCGCTGACCGCAGCCACGAAGGCCTTCACCGTCGCCGGCATGCTGGAGCCGAGCTACGACATCGGCGGCGACGCTTTCGACTACGCACTGTCCGACCACACCGTGTCTCTCGCCATCTTCGACGCCGTCGGGCACGGGCTGCAGGCCGGCCTGCAGGCGTCGGTCACTCTCGCCGGCTATCGCAGCGCCCGTCGCGACGGCCGAGGCGTGTACGACCAGGCCCGGGCGATCGACGACGCCCTGTCCGCCGCCTTCCCGAACGGTACTTTCGTGACCGGCGTCCTCGGGGAGCTCGACGTCGCATCGGGCCGGCTGCGCTACATCAACGCGGGGCACCCGGCGCCGCTGCTCCTGCGCGACGGCCGCGTGGTGCGCGAGCTCGGCAGAGGACGACGGCTGCCCTTCGGCCTGGAGACGCAGGGACTCACCGTGGGTGAGGAGTACCTCCAGCCCGGCGACTGGCTGGCCCTGTACACCGACGGCGTCGTCGAGGCCCGGAACGCCAGCGGCGAGTGGTTCGGCGAGGAACGCCTGGCCGAGCTGCTCACCCACGAGATCGCCGCCGGGCAGCCGCCCCCGGAGACGCTCCGCCGGGTCGATCACGCGCTGCTCCAGCACCAGAGCGGGCTGCTCCAGGACGACGCCAGCATCCTGCTCGCCACCTGGGCCCGCGACCGCTGACCGCACTCCCGACACCGGCAGCGATCGGGTGCCGGACACATGCCCGCAACGAGCACCCGGGAGCATGGCGCCATGACCGAGACCGAGGACGGCCCCGGCACCGATCTCCTCCCTCTCGCCGGCTTCACCGTGGCGGTGACGGCGGCCCGCCGCCGGGAGGAGCTGGGCGCGCTCCTGGACCGACGCGGCGCCCGCGTCGTCTACGCCCCTGCCATCCGGATCGTGCCGCTGGCCGACGACACCGAGCTGGTGGTCGCGACCCGCGCCGTCCTCGCCGCTCCGGTCGACCTGGTGATCGCCACGACCGGGGTGGGCTTCCGCGGCTGGATCGAGGCCGCCGACGCCTGGGACCTCCCGTTGGTCGAGCACCTGGAGCACGCCCGGGTGATGGCCCGCGGGCCGAAGGCCCGCGGCGCGATCCGCGGCGCCGGCCTGGTGGACGCGTGGTCGCCGGAGTCGGAGTCCTCGGCGGAGGTGCTGTCCCATCTGCTCTCGGGCGCCGAAGGCCCGTTGGCGGGACGGCGGATCGCCGTCCAGCTGCACGGGGATCCGCTGCCCGACCTGGTGGCCGCCCTGCAGGAGAGCGGCGCCGAGGTGCTGACCGTGCCGGTCTACCGCTGGGTGCTCCCGGACGACGTCGCCCCGGTCCGCCGCCTGGTGGAGAGCACGATCGCCGGCGGCATCGACGCGATCACCTTCACCAGCGCGCCGGCCGCGGCGAGCCTGCTGACCGTCGCCGACGAGCTGGGCCGGCGGGCGGAACTGGTCGCGGCGATGCACGAGCGGGTGCTGGCGATCGCCGTCGGCCCGGTCACCGCCGCCCCGCTCGAGGCGGCCGGCATCGTCACCCGGCAGCCCGGGCGGGCCCGCCTCGGGGCTCTGGCGCGCGAGGTGGTCGCCCGTCTTCCCGAGCGCGATCCGGTGCTGCAGGTCGGTGCGCACACGCTCCAGGTGCGTGGCCACGCCGTCGTCGTGGACGGCCGGCTGATCGAGCTCGCACCGGGGCCGATGACAGTGCTGCGCGAGCTGGCCGGGCGTCCGGGGCACGTCGTCGCCCGGCCCGAGCTGATCGCCTCGCTGCCCGGGGGCGGCGACAGCCATGCCGTCGAGATGGCGGTGACCCGGCTGCGGGCCGCGCTCGGGGCGCCACTCGTCGAGACCGTGGTCAAGCGCGGGTACCGCCTCGCGGTCTGAGCCGAGTAGGAGGGGCGCGCTTTCCGCGCTCTGGTACTCCGCACGGCCCACCTCAGTGCAGGTCGAGGCGCATGAGCACGCGCGGAAAGCCGTTGATGACCGACTCCGTGTCGGCCGCCTTGACGAAGCCGGCTCGTTCGAAGAGCTTCCGCGTGCCGACGTAGGCCATCGTCAGGTCGACCTTTCTGCCCTCGTTGTCGACCGGATAGCCCTCGATCGCCGGCGCGCGGTGATCGCGGGCGAACTCGACGGCGCCGGCGATCAGATGGTGGGCGATCCCTGTGCGCCGGTGTCCTGGGCGCACCCGGATGCACCACAGCGACCACACATCGAGGTCGTCGACGAACGGGATCTTCCGGTTGCCGGAGAAGGCCGTATCAGCACGCGGATGGACTGCCGCCCAGCCCACCACCTCGTCGCCGTCGTAGGCCAGCACGCCCGGCGGGGGAACCTCGGCCACCAACTGCTTCACCCGCTCCCCCCGCGCGGGACCCCGGAGGGCCAGGTTCTCCTTCGACGGGACCCGGTAGCTCAGGCACCAGCACACGTTCGAGTCCGGCCGCTTCGGCCCGACCATCGTCTCGACGTCGTCGAAATCGCTCGCCGGCCGCACCTCGATCGCCATGCCGTCATCGTGGCAGCGCCCACCGACATCCGGCCCCTACACGCTCCCGTGCAGGGCTCTCGGGCGCAGGTAGACAACCCATGTGACGGTGACGCACACGAGGTAGAACGCGATGAACACGAGGTAGGCCGAGTCGCCCCGGCCGGTGGTCAGGAACGACTCACGGAACGCCAGGTTCACCAGAACTCCGCCGAAGGCGCCGATCGCGCCGGCGATGCCGATCAGCGCGCCGGACATCCGCAGCGCCCTACGGTCGGCCGCGTGCGTGTCCCCGCCGGCCGCCACCGACCGCTGCGCCTGCGACCGGAAGATCGCCGGGATCATCTTGTAGGTCGAGCCGTTGCCGACGCCGCTGAGCACGAACAGCAGCACGAAGCCGACGACGAACAAGGGCAGCGACTCGAGCCGGCTCGCCGTCCACACCACCGCCGCCGCGACTGCCATGGCGACGAAGTTCCAGCAGGTGATCCGGGCGCCGCCGAACCGGTCGGCGAGCGTGCCACCGAGCGGCCGGATCAGCGAGCCGAGCAGCGGGCCGATCCAGGTGACGGAGGCCGCGGCGAGCGGCGTGGCGAACGAGTCGGTGAACTGGTTCTGCAGCACCTGGCCGAAGGCGAAGCTGAAGCCGATGAACGAGCCGAACGAGCCGATGTAGAGGAACGACATGATCCAGGTGTGCGATTCGCGGGTCGCCTCCCGCAGTGCCCCGGGCTGGTTGCGCGCAGTCGCCAGGTTGTCCATGCGCAGGGCCGCGCCGACAGCGGCCACGACGATCAGCGGGAGGTAGACGGCGAGGACCAGTCGTGGGTGCTGCGCCCCCGCGGTGGCCAGCACGAGCAGCCCGACCAGCTGGATCACCGGCACGCCCAGGTTGCCGCCACCGGCATTGAGGCCGAGCGCCCAGCCCTTGAGCCGGTCGGGGTAGAAGGCGTTGATGTTCGCCATCGAGCTGGCGAAGTTGCCGCCGCCGACGCCGGCCAGTGACGACACGACCAGTAGCGTGGGAAAGGAGACCCCCGGTTCCAGCACGATCGCCGTGGCGATGCCCGGGATCAGCAGCAGTGCCGCGCTGATGACCGTCCAGTTGCGGCCCCCGAACCTCGCGACCGCGAAGGTGTACGGCAGCCGCACGAAGGCACCCAGCGCCGTCGGCAGGGTGGTGAGCAGGAACTTGCCGGCCGGGTCGATGCCGAACACCGGCTCCGGGAGGAACAGCACCAGCACCGACCACATGCTCCAGACGGAGAACCCGATGTGCTCGGAGAAGATGGAGAAGAACAGGTTGCGCCGGGCCACCCGCTGGCCCTCGGCCTCCCAGAACTGCGGGTCCTCCGGCCGCCAGTCCTCGATCCAATGCCCCGACCTGCTGGGGGTCTCCGGTGGAGCGACGACCGGAGGGCCGGTCGGTGTCGTCCGGGCGGGGCGGGTGGGTGCGGCCATGCGACGACGGTGACGGCGCCCCGTTTCCCCGGCGTCGCCCTGCGGCTGAACTCGTGTTCCGTTTCCCTCACCGGGCCTGCCCCGCTGTGGTGAGCCCGCCGGCTCCGGTGTGCAGGCAGGGAAGCGAACCGACGATGATCACCCCGTGACCGCATTCGAGGACACCGCGACGGGCCGCGCGCTCATCGAAGCCGGCAGTCCCGTCGCCGGGTCGATGACCCGCGCGGCCGCCACCATCGTCTTCCAGCCGGCCGCCGCTGTGGTGCAGGTGGACGACCGCCTGGCCGCGTGCCTGCGGGCTGCGGCGACGGACGCGGCCGGCCTGCCGCTCCGCCGGGAACAGGTGCGCGCCGGCGCCGTCCTCGCTTTCGCGGTCGAGTACGCGGCCACGCTCGGCCGGGCCGGTCGCCCGGTGCGCGGCGACGGGTTCTTCTCGGACCGTTCCGGTAGCCGCCCGTCCGCCGACGGGATCGCCGAGGCTGTGGTCGGCGCGGCCCGCCGCTCGGTGGACGAGCGCCGGGTGCGGCACCTCGGGTACCTGTTCGCCGAGGTCGCCCACTCCCCCGATGTCGGCACCGAACTGGCCCTTCGCGCACTACGGCTCGCCGAGTCGCTGGGCTGGCGGCAGCTCGCGCTCCTCGCAGGTGTGGGCCGGCGTGACCGCTTCCCGCTGCCCATGGCGCCGCTCGAGGACGAGCCGCGGGCCTGGTCGGCGTGGGGCGCCCGCGAGGACGTCGCCGACCTGCAGCGCTCGGGCGTGCTCGACCCTCCGATCGCGGCACCCCGCCCCGGTGGCACCGCGCTGCCCCGGTTACGGCTTGCCGACCTCCGGCTGACCCGCCGCGGAGTGCTGCTGCACCGGCTCCTGGTCCTCGACCTGCTGCACGACGACGCCGTCACCGCCGCCCTCGCCGACCTGGGCCTCCCCCGCACCTGACGCTCGCACCGGCAGCCGCCCCCTGTCGCCGGTCGTGAATCGTGCCGGACGACAGTCCTCGAGCTCCACGGCGTCCGTGCCGTGCACGACCTCCTCGGCGACCAGCCGGCCGACCACAGGAGCGAGTTGCACACCCGGGTGCATGACGACCACGTAGGCGCCCGCGACGGTCGGCCACCTGCCCACGACCGGCAACCCGTCGACCGGGATCGGCCGGACCCCGACATCCACGCTGGTCAGCGCCACCTCGTCGCCACCGTGGAACGCCGACGTGAGCCAGGCCAGAGCCCGTCGGCCGGACGCTTCGAGGTCCTCGGCGGTGGCTCCACCCTCGCAGGCCAGCGCAGCGAGCAGGGCGCTGCCCTCTCCGCTGCGCACCTCCATCCCGGAGGTGGCGATCAACGTCCTGACGAGGTTCTCGGAAGCTCTGAACCGGGCCAGCACCGCAGGGGAAGCACTGACGGGCAGCTCCACGCCCAGCGGTGACACCAAGGCCGGAACGTCCAGCCCGGCGGCGAGGACGACGTCGCCGGACGGTAGGAACCCTGCCGCCGTCTCCACACCCGTCACGCGGCCGTCGTGCCGGCGGAGCGCGATCGCAGTCGTCCGGATGACGCGTGCCCCGTGGGCGCGCGCTGCCCGCACCAGGGCTCGGGTGACGGCCACCGGATCGACCGCTCCGTCGCCGGGGAAGTGGATGGCCTGCTCCGGAAGCGTGCGCAGGTTCGGCTCCAGCGCAGCCACCTCGGACCGGTGCAGGACTCGTGCCCGTTCGAGGCTCCGGCCGAATGTCCGCGGCTGCGACCCGTCATCGGTCCAGGACAGCGAGCCGCTCCACCGCACGCGGACGTCGGTCAGTTCGGCCTCGAGCCGGTGCCACTCACCCGGAGCGGCGTCGTTCAGCGCGGCCGCGGGTCCGTCGGAACCGTCGCCGTCGTTCCCGATCCAGGCGAACGACTTCCCGGTGGCGCCTGCCGCCGGCCGGGCCCTCTCCAGGACGGTCACTGCCCGCCCCGTGCGGGCGACGTGGAAGGCGACGGAGGCCCCGACGATCCCCGCCCCTACGACGACGACCTGCTGCACGTGCGTTCCCTCCGCGCCGGCCGCCACAGGGTTTCCTGCGGAGGGCGGCTACCGCGTACCCGTCCCACGGCGGCGGGACACCAGGACGGCGTCGTGCACGGTGATGTCCTGCCCCTCGTGGACGTGGCCCTGGCGCGGGCGAGAGGCGGTGGTGACCACCTGCCAGCGCTGGGCATCGAGCGCGCCGGCGACCTCCTCGGCGGTGAAGAACATCTCGCGCATGTCCGGTCGGTGGGCACCCGCCTCGATGTCCGAGAGGTCGTGACCCACGATCAACAGTGTTCCGCCCGGCGCCACGGCGTCGGCCAGCCGGGCGAAGAGCACACCGCGCGGCTCCGGCGGCATGTGCATGTACTGCGCGGAGACCAGGTCGAACGTAGCGGCGGGCGGCGTCCAGACCCGCAGATCCGCATGCAGCCAGTTGATCCTGGTAGCGACGTCGGCGGCCTCGGCGTGCGACGCCCCGCGCCGCAGCGCATTCCTCGAGAAGTCCGCCGCCGTGACCTGCCATCCGCGGCCCGCCAGCCAGATGGCGTCGGCGCCCTCACCGCAGCCGACGTCGAGGGCGGTCCCGGGCACGAGGTCGGCTGCCTCGGCGACCAACTGAGGGTTGGGATGCCCGCTCCACACCGCGTCGGCCGACCCGTAGCGCTCCTCCCACTCCGACTGCTCGAGCATGCTCATCGGGCGCCCGCCGGAACGCGGACGGACGCCACCGCCGCGCGGGCGTCCTCAGCCACCAGGTCGGCGTTCAGCGCGGCTCCCGCGGTCAGGCCCGCCGCCGCGGAGCTGATCACCTGTGCCTTGAGGTCCGTCACGTTGCCCGCCACCCAGACGCCCGGGACGGCGGTCGCCCCCATGGCGTCGGCGGGCACGTAGCTGCCGATCACGTGCCCGCCCATCTGCAGGTCGACCGTCTCCAGACCGAGGGACGTCAGGACCTCGGCCCTGGCGGTGAACCGCGGTGCGACCACCAGCGCCTGCAGCGGAACGACGGCACCGCACGCCAGCCGCACGCCGGTCAGCCGGTCCTCGGACACCTCCACTCCGGCCACCTCGCCCTCGACGCACGCGATGCCGAGGGCGGCCAGCTGTTCCGCCTCGTCGGATGCCGGGGCCGGTGCCGTGTGCAGCAGGATGGTCACGTCGGCGCTCAACTGCCGGAAGAGCAGCGCCTGGTGCATCGCCGTCGGTCCGGTGGCAAGGATGCCGATGGCCTGGTCGCGCACCTCCCAGCCGTGGCAGTAGGGGCAGTGCAGGACGTCTCGGCCCCAGCGCTCGGCCAGCCCCGGGACGTCGGGCAGCTCGTCGACCAGGCCGGTGGTGACCAGGAGCCGACGGGCCCGCACCGTGCCGCCACCGGCCAGGCTCAGGGTGAACCCGTCGTCATCCTTCGCGGCGCCGGTGACCGCGCCGTCCAGGAACTCGCCGCCGTACCCGGCCACCTCCGCCCGGCCGGCGGCGTACAGCTCCGCCGGCGGCGTGCCGTCGCGGGTCAGGAAGTTGTGCACGTGACCGGCTGGCGCGTTCCGCGGAAGGCCCGAGTCGACGACCAGGACCCGGCGGCGCGACCGCACCAGCGCCAGCGCTCCGCTCAGGCCCGCGGCTCCTCCGCCGACGACCACGACGTCGTACTTCTCGCTCCATGTGCTCATGCCGACACCGTCCACCCGGGCTGGCCACTCTGACAAGTAGAGTTGCTGCTATGGCAAAGAATGAGCAGCCGCTGGACGACGTCCTGGAGTCGGTCGGCCCTCGTCTGCGGGCGCTCCGCACGGAGCGGGCACTCACCCTCACCGCTCTGTCGGAGACCACCGGCGTCTCGGTGAGCACCCTCTCCCGGCTGGAGTCAGGACAGCGCCGTCCCACCCTGGAGCTGCTGCTTCCGCTCGCCCGCGCCTACCAGGTCGCACTCGACGAACTGGTCGAGACGCCGCCCCCCGACGACCCCCGGATCCACCAGCACCCCTTCGACCGCGAGGGAATCACGATGGTGCCGCTCACCCGGCAGGGCGGCGGGCCGCAGGCCTACAAGCAGGTCTTCCCACCGCGGTGGCGCGCGGAGGAGGCGGAGCAGAAGGTGCACGACGGCTACGAGTGGCTGTACGTGCTCTCCGGCCGACTGCGGCTGCTGCTCGGCCGGCGCGACTTCGTCCTGGCGACCGGCGAGGCGGTCGAGTTCGACACCCGGGTGCCGCACGCCTTCTCGAACCCGTTCGCGGAACCCGCGGAGGTGCTCACCCTCTTCGGTCCGCAGGGCGAGCGCATGCACGTCCGCGCCCGGCCCGCGCCTCGCTAGCCGCGACCGGGCGCCGCGGATGCGGGGGTCCAAGTCGGCCCCCAGTGCATCCAAGCCGATCCCAGGTCTCGCCCTCCGGCACCTGGCTTCGGCCAGCCGCCGGCTCCGCGCAAGCGCACCGGAGTTGTTGTCGCCGCCGTCGTGGCGGCGGTCCTGGTGCTCGGTGGACTCGGTATCGGCGCGGTCCCGCTGTTCGGCGCCAAGACCCTGAACACGGGCGAGGCCGAGCGCCAGATCACGCAGCTCACCGAGGACCAGGCCGGTGTCGCGCCGACCGACGTCTCCTGCCCGGCCGACATCGAGGCGGAGGCGGGCGGCACGTTCGACTGCTCGGCCTCGCTGGACGGCCAGCCGATCGCCTTCACCGTCACGCAGACCGACGACAAGGGCAACGTCGAGATCGCCGGCGACAACACCTTCGTCGACGTCGCCACGGTCGAGGCCGCGCTGAACGAGCAGCTGGGCGCGGAAGCCGGCGTGGAGGTCGTCAGCACCTGCGACACGGGCGGCCACGCCGTCCTCGTCGACGGAATCGGGACGCCGATCTCCTGCACCGTGGCCAACGCCGGGGACGCCTCGGACAGCGTTGCGGTCACCGCGACCGTGGACGAGAACGGCGCCGTCTCCTACGAGGTGATGTGAGGACGGCGCCTCGCGAAAAAGCATTTCCCGCGTCATGTGGGTCTCCGGCGCCCCTCGATGCGTGTAGGAGTCAGAACCTGCAAAGGGGGCCTGATGCGCGCCGAGGACAGGAGCAGCTTCACGGACTTCGTCGCCGCGGAGCAGGCGGGCCTCCTCCGCCTGGCGGTTCTTCTCACCGGTGACCGTGGGCATGCGGAGGACCTCGTGCAGACCGCATTGATGGCGTGCTACCGGCACTGGCCGCGGATCGCCCGCAAAGGAACGCCGTCGGCCTACGTGCGCCGGGCGATGGTGACGACGCAGATCAGCTGGCGGCGCAGGCTCTCCTCCACCGAGCAGGTGATGGAGGAGCTCCCCGAGCGGTTCGCCCCTTCCGCAGAGGTGCACGAGGACGAGCAGCTGAAAGCCGCACTCCGGGACCTTCCCGCCCGGATGCGCGCGACGGTGGTGCTCCGCTACTTCGAGGACCTCTCCGAGCAGCGCACCGCCGAACTCATGGGGTGCTCCCCCAGCACGGTCAATACCCAGACCACGCGCGGGCTCGAACGCCTCCGCGCATCACTGGGCACTCTGGCGGCAGTGCGGGAGGTGCGATGACCATGGAGGACACCGAGCTGCGCACCCGTCTGGAACTGCTCGCTCACCGGACCGCGCCTCCGACGCAGGACGTCGACGACCTCGTCGCGACGGTGACCGTCCGGACCCGCGCGAAGCGCCGGCGGCAGTGGGCGGTGGCCGCCGCCGCGGTCCTGGCCCTGACCTACTTCGTCGTGGTGCCGGGGATCCGCGCGACGGTGGATCGGGACACCGACCCGGCCGCGCCCGCCGCCCCGACCGGCGTATACACCACGCCGACCAGGGGGTACCTCTCGGGCGAGGTCGACTTCCTCGAGGGGGTGCGGCAGCGGCCGTGGACGACGGCTGCGAGCGGCGAATACGTGGCCGAGCCGCCGCTCGCCACCCGACGCGTGGTGTTCGCGACCGAGCAATACGGCGCGCGCTGGGTGCTCGTGGCCGGCGCCGATCCCACAGTCCTGCCACCGAACGAGGGTGTGGACGCCGCCGATCTCGACGCGCTCGGCTCGGTGGCGATCGCCTGGTTCACCGGCCCCCTGAATGCCGTGCCCGAGGAGATGAGGGTCTACGGCGAGCCCGCCATCGTCGACGCAGACGAGCCCACCGCAGTGCTGGCGCCGACGGAGCCGTTCGGCTCGTCCTCGGAGAGCTTCGTTGCCGTCGTCGCCGCACCCGGCGACCAGATCGCGTACTCCGGTCTCCGGTTCATCGACGCCGATGGCGAGATCACCCGCGACAGCTTCGAGGCGGCCGACACGCAGGACGGATACGTCGCCACGGGGGCCGGGCAGGTCGACGCGTCCATCGATCATGGATTGCGGTACCGCGTCACGCGGCGCAACACGGAGCTCTCTGTCGTGCCGATCACGGAGCCAGCCCCCGATTTCGTCCCGCCCCGGGTCAACCTCGCCCGGCTGCGCCCGGCACCCTCGCCCGCCCCGGGCGATGCCGCCGTGGCCTCGGCAATCGACGGGCTTCTCTCCCACCTCGGGATGTGGGCCCACGTCTGGCAGTTCACGGTGCTGTGGGCCGGGGACCTGCCGACGCCTGACGACAGCCACGCACGCGTGACCGTGCTGGCTGGAGAGTTGGACGGGGGTGGCGTGTATCTCGCCGGAACTCTCGGCCGGACCAGCGGGGGCCGGGTGATCGCGGGCTCGTGCGGCTCGGAGACCAGGCCCGCGGGGGCCTCACTCGACGAGCTGGTCGTCGTGCTGCGCTGCGGCTCGGACGGCACTCCGGAGGATGCACCCATGCACAGCCTCGTCGTCGTGGCACCGCCTCGAGCGACGACCGCGCAGGCATTTGACGACCGGGGGCAGCAGGTCGCGAGCTATCCCTTGGTCGACGGCGTCGCCGTGGTGCCGCTCCCGCCCGGCCTCGCTTCCGTCGTGGTCCTGGACGCTGCCGGAGAGACCGTGGACGGACGCATCCCAATGGCAGAGGTCGACTGGAGCGAGTAGTGCCCCGTCCTCCGGGCAGGCCCTTCTCAGACCTCGACGACGAGGTCGCCGTCGCGGTCGCGCACCGGGAACCTCCGGAGCGCGGCCGCGCCGCTGGTCGAGGCGCCGTCGGACCACCGGTAGGCGTACTGGTGCAGGGGGCAGACCAGCACGTCGACGTCGGTCTGCCCGTCGGCGAGCGGACCACCCGCGTGCGGGCAGGACGCCTGGGTGGCGTGCAGCGAGCCGTTCCGCAGCCGGAACACCGCCACCTGGGTGCCGGCCACGACGAACGTCCGCCCCTCCCCCGGCGGGATCTCCTCGACCCGGCCGACGACGTGCGCCGTCGGTGCGGTCACCGGCGCGGCGACGGTCAGCTCCGAGACGCTCATCGGACCGGCACCAGCGGGAGGTCGATCAGCGGCAGCGAGGGCCGGAACTGGCCGGGCGTGGCCGGTTCCTTGCCGTCCTGCCCCCACGGGTCTGTGTAGGCGTCGATGGAGCGCTGCATGCCCGCGTCGAGGTCGGCCACGATCCCCTCGCTGTCCTCGAGCAGCACCTGCTGGATCGTCTCCAGCCCGATGCGCGGCACGAAGTCGTAGGTGCGCTCCAGCCAGTTGGCGTTCTCGCGGTAGTACTGCATGAACCGGCCGGCCAGCGTGATCACCGCGCCCGGGGAGTCGACGGTGGCCAGCAGGTCGCCCTTGCGGACCGATGCACCTGCCGCGCCGCCGACGTACACCTCCCATTTGCCGTTGCCGATGGCCACGACGCCCACGTCCTTCACGTAGGCCTCGGCGCAATTGCGCGGGCAGCCCACCACGGCCATCTTCATCTTGGCCGGGCTCTCGATGCCCTGGAAGCGGGTCTCGAGGTCGATGCCGAGCTGGGTGGAGTCGCCGAGACCGAAGCGGCAGAAGTCCGACCCGACGCAGGTCTTCACCGTGCGGAAGCTCTTGCCGTAGGCGTATCCCGAGGGCATGCCGAGGTCGTCCCACATGGCCGGCAGGTCCTCCTTGCGGACGCCGAGCAGGTCGATCCGCTGCCCGCCGGTCAGCTTGACCATCGGCACCTCGTACTTCTCGGCGACGTCGGCGATCCTCCGCAGCTGCGCCGGGGTGGTCACCCCGCCCTTCATCTGCGGAACGACGGAGAACGTGCCGTCGCGCTGGATGTTGGCGTGCACGCGGTCGTTGATGAACTCGCCGTCCTTCTCCGGGAGGAAGTCGACGCCCCAGATCATCTTCAGCAGCGAGGTGAGGCCCATCTTCGACTTCGCGTCGTCGACACCACCGGGCGCGAGCGCGGCGAAGACGGCGGAGACGCTGCGCAGGTCCCGCTCGCGGATCGCGGCCATGAGCTCCGGCTTCGCCAGCGGGATGCCCGGCACGTAGTACGAGGCGGCGGGGTCCTCGACGAGGTTTCCGTCGGCGGCCGACTCGACGATCTGCTTCACCAGCGACTTGCAGGAGCCGCAGCCCTTGCCGGCGCGGGTGCGGTCCATGACCTCGCCGACGCTGCCGCAGCCGTCGGCGACCGCGCCGCAGATCGCGCCCTTCGTGACGCCGTTGCAGTTGCAGACCTGCGTGGTGGCCGGCAGCTCGGCGACACCGACCTCCTCGGCACCGTCGGAGAGGTCGACCAGCAGCCGGATCCGCTCCTCGGGCAGCGGCGCGCCGCGATCGAAGGCCTGGGTGAGGAAGGCGACCTTGCGGGTGTCGCCGAGCAGCGTGGCGCCGACCAGCTTGTCGTCGCGGATGACCACCGACAGGTGCACGCCGCGCTTGGGCTCGGAGATCACCAGGAACTCGTCGTCGTCCCGTTGGGGGGTGTTGATCCCCATGACGGCGACGTCGACGCCGGCGACCTTGAGCTTCGTGGCGGTCCGGCTGCCGTGGTACTCGGCGTCGGGGTCGGTGCCGGTGAGGACGTCGGCCAGCACCTTGGCGTGCTCCCACGCGGGCGCGACCAGGCCGTAGACCTCCCCGCGGTGCTGGGCGCACTCCCCGATCGCGTAGATGTCCGGGTCGTCGGTGCGCAGTTGGTCGTCGACGACGATCGCCCGCTCCACCTCGAGCCCCGACCGGACGGCGACGTCGGTGTGCGGGCGGACGCCGGCGGCGACGACGAGCAGATCGGTGTCGATCCGCCGTCCGTCATTGAGCAGCACGCCTTCGACGCGGGCTTCCCCGAGCACCTGGCCGGCCAGGACGTCGAGGTGCACGGTGATCCCGAGCGACTCGACGCTCTTCCTGAGGATCGCGCCGGCCTCCGGGTCGAGCTGGGCGTTCATCAGGTACGGCATCGCGTGCACGAGGTCCACCTGCAGCCCGTGGCCCTGCAACGCGCGGGCCGCCTCCAGGCCGAGCAGCCCACCGCCCATCACGACGGCACGCCGGCAGGTGCCGGTCTCGGCCAGGAGCGCCCGGGTCTCGTCGATGGTCCGGAACCCGTAGACGCCCGGCAGCAGGCCGCCGTCCGCCGTCCGGACGCCCTTCATCGGGGGCACGAACGAGTAGCTGCCGGTGGCGAGCACCAGGTGGTCGTAGGGGGTGAGCGTTCCGTCGTCGGCGGAGACCAGCTTGGCCGCGGTGTCGATGCGCTCCACCCGGACGCCGGCCCTCAGCCGGACCCCGTTGTCGGCGTACCAGTCGTGGCTGTTGAGGACGATGTCGTCCTCGTGCTGGTCGCCGGCCAGCACCGGCGACAGCAGGATCCGGTTGTAGTTGCCGTGCGGCTCGTCGCCGAAGACGGTGATGGCGAACTGCTCGCCGCCGCCGCGCTCGAGCACCTCCTCGACGAAGCGGGCGCCGGCCATGCCGTTGCCCACGACCACCAGCCGGGACCGGGGATCGAACTCGTCGTCCCCCAGGCTCAGCGCGGTGAGGCCCTCGGGCCGGCCACCGAGAATGGCGGTCATACCTCCACCAGCCCGAGGTCGACGACGATCTCGCCGGTGATGCCCTCCGGCGCCGCGACGTGCAGCTCGACGACCGTTCCGCCGGGCAGGTCCTCGACCACCCGGAGCGGCACGTGGACGTCACCCTTCGCGCCGATCGGGAACCAGCGCATCGGCTCGCCGTCGCGGACCAGCAGCACGTAGATCAGCTCGCCGGTGGAGTTGCCGCCCCGGAAGTACAGCGCCTGCGCCGAGAGGCCCGACGGGACGGTGTAGCGCAGGGCGGGGTCGATCGGGCCGGGCTTGGCCAGCCCCTCGCCGGCGATCGGAAAGACGCCTTGCAGGAACCGTGGGCTGCTCTTCACGCGGGTGCTCCTGGTCCGGGAGGGAGTGCGGGGCTCGGGGGTGCTGGTCGGTGTTGAGGACGTCGGCTGCGGCTGCGTCGCGGCGGCCGGCGGTGCGATGAGCTCGTCGGGCCCGCCCACGCGGGTGACGGCGACGGCGCAGACCTTGAAGGCGGGCATCCTGCTGACGGGGTCCAGCACACCGGCGTCGGTCAGGGCATTGGCGCTCGAACCGCCGCCCCAGTGGAAGGGCGCGAACACCACGTCGGGCCGGATCGCGTCGGTGACCTGCGCGTGGAAGCGCGCCTTTCCGCGGCGGGTGGCCAGTTCGAGGACGTCGTCCTGGCCGATGCCGAGCGTTCGGGCGAGGTCGGGGTGCAGCTCGGCGCGGGGCGAGGGCGCGATCAGCTGCAGGCTGCGGGTGCGGCGGGTCTGCGAGCCCGACTGGTACTGCGCGAGCACCCGGCCGGTGGTGAGCACGTACGGGTAGTCGGCGTCCGGCCGCTCGTGCGCCTCGACGTGCTCCACCCGCAGGAACCGGGCGCGGCCGTCGGGAGTGGCGAACCGGTCGGCGAACAGCCGGGGCGTGCCTGGGTGGCTCGGGGCCGGGCACGGCCAGAACACGCCCTGCTCGTCGTCGATGCGGCGGTAGCTGATGCCGGAGTAGTCGGCCACTCCCCCGGCGCTGGCCCGGCGCAGCTCCTCGAAGACCGTCTCCGGGTCACCGCTGAACAGGTGACCGGCGCCCAGGCGTTCGGCCAGGATGGCCAGGAGCTTCAGGTCGTCGGGGACGCCGACGGGCGGATCGAGCGCCTTGCGCCGCCGGATCACCCGGCCCTCGAGGTTCGTCATCGTGCCGTCCTCCTCCGCCCACATGGCGCTGGGCAGGACGACGTCGGCGAGCTCGGCGGTCTCGGACAGGAAGAAGTCGCTCACGGCCAGGAAGTCGAGGGCTCCCAGCCTGCGCATGACCCGCCGGGCGTCGGGGGCGGAGACCGCCACGTTGGAGGCGAGGACCAGCAGGGTGCGGACGCCGTCCTCGGTGCCCAGGGCGTCGAGCAGCTCGAAGGCGCTCTTCCCCGGCATCGGCAGGTGGTCGGGGTCGACGCCCCAGACGCCGGCGACGTGGGCGCGGGCAGCGGGGTCCGTCAGCGACCGGTAGCCGGGCAGCTGGTCGGCCTTCTGACCGTGCTCGCGTCCGCCCTGCCCGTTGCCCTGACCGGTGACCGTGCCCCAGCCGCTGCCGGGCCGGCCGGGCAGCCCGAGGGCGAGCGCGAGGTTGATCCAGGCCTGGGCGGTGTCGGTGCCGCTGCGGTGCTGCTCGGCGCCGCGCGCGGTGAGGACAATCGCCTTCGGCGCCTGCGCCAGGGCGAACACGGTGCGCCGCTGGTCGGCGACCGGCACGCCGGTGAGCCGCTCGACGCGGTCGGGCCAGTAGGCGGCAACGCCGTCCCGCACCGCCTGGAACCCGCTGGTCCGGGCCCCGATGTAGTCCTCGTCCACCAGGCCCTCGGCCAGGGCGATGTGCAACAGCCCGTTGGCGAGCGCGAGATCGGTGCCCGGCAGCGGCTGCAGGTGCAGCTGCGCGTTACGTGCGGTCGCCGTGCGTCGGGGATCCACCACGAAGTGCTGGGCGCCCCGGGCGCGTCCCACGTCGAAGTACTGCATGGCCGGCGGCATGGTGTCGGCCGGGTTGCTGCCCACCAGGACGACGGCGTCGGCCTCGGCGAGATCGGACAACGGGAACGGCATGCCGCGGTCCAGCCCGAACGCCCGGTTGGCCGCACCCGCCGCAGAGGACATGCAGAAGCGGCCGTTGTAGTCGATGGCGCTGGTGCGCAGGGCCACGCGGGCGAACTTGCCGAACTGGTAGGCCTGCTCGTTCGTCAGCGACCCGCCGCCGAAGCAGCCGACGGCGTCGCGGCCGTGGTCCCGCTGCGTGCGCTCGATCGCCGCGACCAGGCGGCCGAGCGCGTCGTTCCAGGTGCTCTCGACGAGCGGGCTCGTCCGGTCGCCGGGCGTGGCCCGGACCAGGGGGCGGAGCAGCCGCTCGGGGTGGTCGAGCAGCTCGGTGGACGACCAGCCCTTCGAGCAGAGCCCGCCCTTGTTGGTCGGGAAGTCGGCGGGCACGAGGATCGGCGGCCGATCGCCGGCGGTCACGTCCATGCCGCACTGGAGCGAGCAGTAGGGGCAGTGGGTCAGCGTCGTCCGCGTCGTCCCGGCGCCCCGCAGGGCGGGCTCGGGCAGCGCGGTCGGGGGCATGCGTCGAGGGTCTGGCGCCCTCGTTTCCCAGCGACGGCCTCGGCGTCAACCCTGGGTTCCGTCGTCCTCACGGCGTCCGCCGGGCCGTTGTGCGGTCGGCAGGTGGTCGAATGGACCTCGTGACCGCCCGCCGTCCCACCGTCCAGCGGATCGACGACCCGGACGAGGAAGGGCCCGACGTCCGGCCGGCCGAGCAGCGCGACGTCCCGCGGATCGCCGCCACCCTCACCGTCGCCCTGGCCGATTCCCGCTGGACCCGGTGGGCGCTGCCCGACGACGGGCGGATGCAGCGGCTCACCCGCCTGCACGAGCTCGACGCGGCACACCGGGGCGTCTCGACCAAGACCGCCTGGGTCACCGACGACGTCGACGCCGTAGCCGTCTGGGAACCGCCGCCCGGCGCCGAAGGCACCACTCCCCTGCCGGCCGACGTCCGGGCCGCGCTGGCCAACGAGCTGCCCTATCTGTCCGCCGACCGGATCAGCGCCGTCCGGGACACCGCCGCGCTCGTGTCGGCGGCCCGCCCGGCCGGACCGCACTGGTGGCTGCACCATCTCGGCGTCCGCCCGAGCGCCCGGCGGCGGGGGCTGGCCGCGGCGGTGCTGGCGCCGGCGCTGCTG
>JAOPWH010000004.1 GCA_025965795.1 Blastococcus sp. | reverse complement strand
CGGGCAGCACGCTGGCCAGGGTCACCTCGCGGCCGTCCGTCGTCCGGAGGGTGGCGGTGGCCGAGGGCACGAGCTCACGCATCGCGACCCAGTCGGCCTCGCCCGGAAGGCCCTCGAAGGGGCGGGTCACCGGCGGCGCGTAGCCCGAGCCGTGGCAGTGCTTGTACCGGCGCCCTGACCCGCAGGGGCACGGAGCCTTGGGGTTCACGCCCTCGTCGGCTCCGGACGAGGGGGCTGAGGCGGCGGGGCGCTTGCGGGTCGCGGACTTGGCCATGCACGCAGCGTATGTCGCTCCCTCGCCGGGTCCCGCCGTGCGCCTGCGAGTGGCGGGCGGCGCGAGGGCTCTCGCACGCACGGGTGAGCCGCTGGACGACGGCCTTGCCTGCGCTCCCGTCGTGACCCCACTCGACCTGGCCGACCCGGCGGTCGTCGCCGACCCCTACCCGGCGTTCGCGGCGGCCCGCGCCGTGGCGCCGGTGCAGTGGCACGACGGCCTCGGGTCGTGGATGGCGTTCACGCACGCGGAGTCCAACGCCGTCCTGCGCGACCGGCGGCTGGGCCGGGTCTGGGCCGACTGAGTCCCGGCCGAGCGGTTCGAGAGCTTCAACCTGATCCGTCGCAACGCGATCCTCGAGACGGAGCCGCCGCACCACACCCGCCTCCGCCGGCTGATCAGCGCGGCGTTCGCGCGTGGGCACGTCGAGCGGCTTGCGCCCCTGGGTGGAGGCCCTGGCCGGTCGGCTGGTGGACGAGCTGCTCGAGCGCTCGGGCGGATCGCAACCGGTCGACCTGCTGGCCGGGGTGGCCGAGCAGCTCCCGGTCGCCGTCACCGCCGAGCTCCTCGGGGTACCGGACGCCGACCGCCCGCTGCTGCGCGCTGCCGACGGGCTGGCGGCGGTTCCGGACGGTGTGGGGAGCTCGTACCGCTGAGCCGCCCACGCGGGGTGGAAGGTGAGCCGGGTCACTGGCACCATTCGGCCATGCGCGGACTGATGCAGGACTCACCCCTGACCGTCGACGCGATCTTCCGCCACGTCGAGCAGCACTACGGCGACGGAACGATCGTCACCAACAACCCGGGCGGCGTGACGCGCACGACGTACAAGGAGTGGGCGCACCGCACCCGCAAGCTCGGCGGTGTCCTCGACACGCTCGGCATCAGCGGCGACGGGCGCGTCGGCACGTTCGGCTGGAACAGCCAGCGCCACCTGGAGCTGTACTTCGCCGCGCCCTCCACCGGCCGGGTCCTGCACACCCTCAACGTGCGGCTCTTCCCCGAGCAGCTGACCTACATCGCCAACCACGCCGAGGACGAGGTCATCTTCGTCGACCGCAGCGTGCTGGCGATCCTGTGGCCGCTGATCGACACGATGAAGACCGTGCAGCACGTCGTGATCATGGACGACGGCGGCGACACCGAGATCCCCGACGACCCCCGCGTGCTCGACTACGAGACGCTGCTCGCCGACGCCGCACCGGTCGACTTCCACGTCACGGACGAGAACCTGGCCGCGTCCATGTGCTACACGAGCGGCACCACCGGCAACCCGAAGGGCGTCGTCTACTCGCACCGCTCGACGTGGCTGCACACCATGGGCGTGATGGCGCCCAACGCCTTCGGGCTGGGCATCCGCGACGTCGCGATGCCGGTCGTGCCGATGTTCCACGCCAACGCGTGGGGGATCGCCCAGGCAGCGCCCGCCGCCGGCGCCTCGCTCGTGATGCCCGGCGCCATGATGCAGCCGGAGAACATCGCCAAGCTGATCCTCGAGGAGGGCGTCACCTTCACCGCCGGGGTCCCCACCATCTGGCAGGGGGTCCTTCCGCACCTCGCCGGCAAGCCGCACAAGCTGCGCGACATCGGATGCGGCGGATCCGCCGTTCCGAAGGCGCTGTCCGAGGCCTACCGCGAGCAGGTCGGCATCCCGATCCTGCAGGCGTGGGGCATGACCGAGACCCACCCGGTCGCCTCGTCGGGCGTGCTGCCCAACCGCTACGCCGACGCCGACGCCGAGACCCAGGCGGTCCAGCGGGCCCGCGCCGGCATCCCCTTCCTCGGGGTGGAGGCGCGGATCGTCGACGCCGACACGCTCGAGCCGCAGCCCTGGGACGACAAGGCGACCGGCGAGCTGCAGGTCCGGGGCCCGTGGTGCGCGCAGGACTACTACAACCCGGACGCCGGCGTGGAGCTGACCACCGCGGACGGCTGGATGAAGACCGGTGACGTGGCAGCGATGGACGAGTTCGGCTCCATCCGCATCGCCGACCGCACCAAGGACCTCATCAAGAGCGGCGGCGAGTGGATCAGCTCGGTCGACCTGGAGAACGCGATCATGAGCCACCCGGCGGTGAAGGAGGCCGCGGTCGTGGGCATTCCGCACCCGAAGTGGGACGAGCGCCCGCTGGCCGCCGTCGTCCTCAAGGAGGGCGCGACGGCGACGGCAGCGGACATCCTCACCCACCTGGAGCCGCTGGTCGCCAAGTGGTGGATGCCCGACGCCGTCGAGTTCATCGACGAGGTGCCCAAGACCAGCGTCGGCAAGTTCTCGAAGAAGGACCTGCGCGCGAAGTTCGCCGACTACCAGCTCCCCAGCTGAGCGCCGTCCCGGGTCCCGCG
>JAOPWH010000314.1 GCA_025965795.1 Blastococcus sp. | reverse complement strand
CGTGCCGGGCAACCTCGCGGCCGCGCTCGCCCTCGCCGAGGCGGGGGAGCGGGCGCACCGGGTGGACGTCGGCTACAGCCTGTCGGGGGCCTCCGGGCAGGCCTTCTCCCGCGGCACGATGGTCTCGCTCGTCGGCGTCCTGTTCGAGCCGGGCTTCGCGTTCACCGGCGGACGGCTGACCGCCGAACCCGCGGGCCGGCACGTCTGGACCTTCGAGATCGACGGCCGAACTCGCCGCGGGCTGTCGATCGGCGGCTCGGAGCACCTCACCCTGCCCGCGCTGGCACCCACGCTGCGCGAGGTCGGCGTCCACCTCGACTGGTTCGGACCGCTCACCGGCGCGGCGCACCTGCTCTCGCCGCTGACGGGCCTCGCCGGCCGGCTGCCCGGGGCACAGCGGGGCGCCCAGCGCCTGGCCGACGTCGTCGCGAAGCGGGTCGGTCACGCACCGTCGGACGCCACGGTGGCACGGGCCCGCACGCACACCGTGGCGGAGGTGCGCGATCGGAGCGGGAACGTGGTCGCGCGCGTTCAGCTCGACGGGCCGGAGGCGTACGGGCTGACCGCCTCCCTGCTGGCGTGGGGCGCTACCCGGGCCGCCGAGTACGGCGTCCGGGGGACCGGCGCCCTCGGACCGGTTCAGGCGTTCGGGCTGGCCGAGCTCACCGCCGGCGCCGCCGAGGCGGGCCTCGCGCCCACGTGAGCGAGACCATCGCCTGCGTCGACATCGGCTCCACGTACACCAAGGCGGCGCTCGTCGAGCTGCCCACGGGACGGCTGGTGGCAACCGCCCAGGCGCCGACTACGCCGGACGTCGTCCCTGGCGTCCTCGCCGCGATCGCCGGCTTCCCCGAGGTGCCGGTGCTCGCCTGCTCCAGCGCCGGCGGGGGACTGCGGTTGGCGGTCGTCGGCTACGAGGCGCTGATCAGCGCCGAGGCGGGGCACCGCGCGGCGCTGTCGGCCGGCGCCCGCGTCGTCCACGTCGCGGCCGGACGGCTGGACGCCTCAGCCCTGGCCGCGCTGGCGGAGGTGGCCCCGGACGTCGTCCTGCTGGTCGGCGGGACCGACGGCGGGGAGGCATCGGTCCTCCGGGCCAACGCGACGGCGCTGGCGTCCTCGGCTCCGCTGCAGGCTCCCGGTGCGAGCGTCCGAGTGCCGGGGGGCGGCGGGGTCCTTGCTCGGTCCGTCCCGGTGGTGCTGGCCGGCAACGCGGCGGTGCGGGCCGAGGTGGCAGCCGTGCTCCGCGCCGCCGGTGTGCCCGTGCGCGAGGCGGACAACGTGCTGCCCGACATCGGCCGGCTGGCGCCGGAATCGGCCCGCACGGCCATCCGGGAGGTTTTTCTCGAGCACGTCATCGGTGGCGACCGGTTGTCGGCCGATCCGCGCCTGCGCCGATGGGTACGGGCGGTCACCCCCGACGCCGTCCTGGAGGGCGTGACGGTGCTGGCCGGGCTCCGGTCGGCGCGGGCCGTCCCGGGCGTCGTCGTCCTCGACGTCGGCGGCGCGACCACCGACGTCTACTGCGTGCCGGACCCCGACGCCGAGCAGGCCACCCTCGGCCGCGAGGCGGTCGGCGTGCCCGCCCGCCGGCGCACCGTCGAAGGCGATCTCGGCGTCTCCGCCAGCGTCGGCGACCTGCGCGCGGCCGCGGTGGCCGAGGGCCTGACGCCCGGGGAGGACCCGCTCGCCCTCGGAGAGGCCGCGGCGACGGTGGCCCTGCGCCGGCACCTGCGTGCGGAGGCCGCGTACGGGCCAGGTGGCGCCGGAGCTCGGGGGGTCGGGCTCGTCGTGCTGTCCGGCGGGGTCTTCCGGCATGCCGACGCCGCCGCGATGGACGGCGTCGTCGCCCGGCTGGCCGCCGACCGGGGCGGAGCCGGCAGCGTGCTGGCGGACACCCACGTCGTCGTGGACCGGCGGTACGTGCTCGCCGCCGCGGGACTGCTCGCCGCCGAGCACCCGGAGGCGGCCGCGGGGGTGCTCAGCCCGCTGGCCGGCTGAGCGCCGCGGCCCAGGGGCCCGAGGCCGCCGTGGCGAAAGCGGGCACCTCGTCCGCGGCCATGTCGAGGGCCGCGTAGCCCCCGTTGCCCGCGCCGACGCACGCGGTCACGGTGGCCAGGCCGGCCTGGCGCTGGAAGAACGACTGCCGCACCTGCCAGCCGACCACCGCCCGCCGTTCCAGAACCGCCTCCTCGCGCACCAGCCAGCCGCTGCGGACGGCGAGCGAGTCGGGGCCCGCCGCGTGACCCAGCGCGGCGTACCGGCCCAGCCCGAGCGGAACTCCGAGTGCGGTGAGGAGCACCCCGGCGACCAGCAGCTCCCACCATCCGGCGAGCGGGGTGAGCACCAGGCCCGCGGCGGTGACGAGCAGGCCGGCCGACATCGCCCGCATCAGCCGCCGGCGGCGCGCGGTCGTCGGATGCCGGGTCAGCGGGCCCGGGTCGGCGACCAGCCGGCGGACCAGGGTCCACGCCTCGGACCGGGGCCCCAGCGGCAGGAGCTGACCGCGGCGGGTCGCGTCACCGAGTCCGGTGACCAGGGCGCTCACCCGGGTCGCCCCGACCAGGCGCATACCCGCGCCCTCGGCGACCGTGCAGCCCCGGATGCGATCGATCTCGAGCTCGGTGTGCCGCCGGGTGATCAGGCCACGGACGGCGATGAGCGACCCGCCGCGCCGCGTCAGCCGGAACCGCCAGTTGACCACCGCGGCACCGACCACCGACCCGAGCGCCAGCAGCAGGAGTGCCGCGACCGCGGCGAGGCCCAGCAGCCGGCCGTCGAGGAGATCCGGGCCGACGAGATGGGGCTTGAGGCTCTCCGGCAGCTCGTCGGTGAGCCGGAACAGCGCGCCGACGGCCGCCAGTGGCACGGCCAGATAGCTGCCGACCAGCGGGGCGTAGAGCAGCCAGCGGTTGTCGAAGCGGGCGAACTCCTCCTCCACCGGCTCGGCGTGGTCGGTCGGGCCGGGGGCACCGGTCGGCCGGCGGTCGGACAGGACGGCCGCGCGCAGCCGATCGCCCTCGGCTCGCGTGACTCCGTCGATGAGGAGTTCCTCGTCCTTGCCGGCGACGGCCCCGGCCGCGGCGTCGATGCGCACCCGCACCAGGCCGAACAGCCGGTGCAGGACGGGCGCCTCCATCTCGACCCCGCGGATGCGGTCGTTCGGAACGGTGCGCACCGATCGGGCCAGCAACCCGCGCGTGACCACGACCGCGGAGCGCCCGTCGGCGTAGCCGAACCGCCACCAGGTGAGGGCGGCGGTGAGGAGCGAGAGGGCGGTGATGCCGAGCACGAGCGAGACGACGGCCGTCGTCCCCCCGTCGAAGCCGGTGGCCGCACCGATCGGGATGAGGACGGGGACGAACTGGCGGGCCTGCCGGAACGTCACCGTGTGCACGAGGACGATCCGCGGCGAGGTGCGCCGGCTCCCGGCGTCCGGGTGGACGGCGACATCGCCGATGACGTCGCTGGTCACGTCACCGGTCACGTCACCGGTCACGTGGCCTGGTCCCGGACCTGTTCCGCGCGGCGCGCGAGGTCGTCGGCGACGCGGTGGGCGACGTCGGACTCCAGATGGGGCACGCGCACGGTGCCCTGCGAGGACGCGGTGAGCACCGCGACCGAGGCCAGGCCGAACAGCTGCTGGAGGACGCCGCGGGTCACGTCCACGGTCTGGATGCGGGACACCGGAACCAGCGTCCAGGTGCGGGTGAGCCAGCCGGTCAGGGTGTAGACGGCGTCGCCGGTCACCTCCCAGCGGTGCACCCGGAAGCGCAGCCAGGGGCGCACGCCGACGAACACGATCGCCGCCAGGACGACCACCACCGGGATCGACCAGCGCAGGACCGGCACCGGTCCCCCAGCCGTCGACGGGACGAAGAGCAGGAACGCCGTGGCGCCGACGGCGAGGACCAGCGACTCGATCACGCCCTCGGCCACCCAGAGGCCGATCGCCGAACGGGACAGCGGCCACGCGGGCTCGCGCGCAGGCGGGGCGATGCTCATCCCGCCCATACTCGCAGGCGGCGTGCACGCGGTCGCGTGTCACGATGGAGCGCGTGATGCCGCAAGAGGTTCCGACCGTGCCCGCCAGCGAGCTCCCCGAGGACGCCGTCATCCTGGACGTCCGTGAGGACGACGAGTGGGTGCACGGCCACATCGACGGTGCGACCCACATCCCGATGGGCGACGTCCCGTCCCGGCTCGGCGACCTTCCCGACGGGGACCCCCTCTACGTGACCTGCCGGGGTGGCGGCCGGTCGGCGCGGGTGGCGGCGTGGCTGAACCAGAACGGCTACGACGC
>JAOPWH010000311.1 GCA_025965795.1 Blastococcus sp. | reverse complement strand
GCTGCTTGACCACGCTGCTGCCGACGGTGAGGTGCCGGATCTCGTCGACGCCCGCGGCGCGCTCGATCTCGGCGGCCGCCGGGTCGAGCAGCCGCCACTTGCGCTCGCTCAGCTCGGCGGCCGGGGCCAGCACACCCTCCACGAGGACGGTCAGCACGATGACCCCGCCGATGAAGTCGGCGTCGTCGCGGCCGAGCTTCAGGCCGAACTCCTCCAACGGGACCAGCACGGCGTCCCGGTCGGAGCCGGCGACCCGCTCGATGGTGGCGGCCAGCTCCTCCTCGGGGACGCCGAGCTCGAGCAGGTGGCCACGGAACACCGAGGAGTGCCGGGCCTCGTCGATCAGCTGGGTGGCGAAGAACTCCATCGTGTCCACGTCCGGGGCGTGCAGCACCAGGTAGGACAGCGCCCGCGTCGCCTTCTCCTCGGCGATCGAGCGGAACGCGAACTCCTCGACGAGCGCGTCCCGCAGCGGGCCGGGCTCGCGCATCCAGGCCGGCACCGGCGTCTCGGGCCGATGGCCGCGGTGCACCAGGCCGCGGAGCGTGCCCTGGGCGACGGCGCCGAGCCAGTACTCGACGGTGCAGGTCTGCGGGGTGAGCTCGAGGGACAGCTCGAGGGACATGGCGCCCTCGAGCAGACCCGGGGCCCGGTCGAGATCGGCCTCGGCCGGGGTGGTGTCGACGCGCGGCGCGATTGCGGTCACTGGTCCTCCAGATGTTGCCCGTCCGACGACGGGAGTGGTCCGTCTCAGGGGCAGGAGGAGGGCCGCCGTCGTGCAGATACAGCCGCTGGGGTGGGTATCTCCTCCCCCGGCCCGGGCCTCCAATCGGCGTGTCGAGAGTGCGCGTCCTGGGTGCCGTGGCGCGGATGGCGCTGCAACTGCCCGGCGCCGTGCGGCGCCGCGGCTGCACCGCGGTCGTCGACCTTGCGGCCGTCTCGCCGGACACGGCGCGCGACGAGGCACGATGCCCCGTCGTGCTCGTCCACGGGTACGGCGGCACCGACGCGTGCTGGTCGACCGTCCGCCCGGCCCTCGCCGAGGCCGGCTTCGGGCACGTGGTCGTGCTGCGCTACGGCTCGGTCACGACGCACCCCGGCGCGGTGGGCGCGGAACTGGCGCGCCTCGCCCTGGACGCGGTCGACCTCTCCGGGGCGCCCGGTGTGCACCTGGTCGGGCACAGCCTCGGCGGGCTGCTCGTGCGCTCCGCCGTGGAGACCCACGGGGACCTGGCCGCGTCGGTCGTCAGCGCGGTCACCATCAGCACCCCGCACGGCGGCGTCCCGCTCGCCCGGATCGCGCCGGGCACCTGCGCCCGGTTGATGGACCGCCGCGAGCGCCCGGCGAGCGCGCTCCCCCCCAACTCGCGGTGGCTGGCCTACTACTCCGACCGCGATCGCGTCGTCCCGGCGGAGTCGGCGCGACTGGACGATCCCGGGCACCGTGCCCGGAACCGGCTGATCCCCGGTTGCGGCCACCTGACGATCTGCCACGACCCCCGGCTGATGCGGTCGCTGATCCCCGAGCTGGTGGCTGCCGAGACCGACCGCGCCGCCCTCCGCACCCTTCCGGTCGAGCGCCCGCTCGCGCTCGCCGCCTGACCGTGACCACCCTCTCCCCTGGAGCACCCGTGAGTTCCTCGATGACCGTCCTCTCCGGCGGCGACGCCGCCCCCGGTGCCCGGGAGTTCCGGACCGCCATGGCGGCCTTCGCCACCGGTGTCACGGTGGTGACGACGACGGCGCCGGACGGCGAGCGGTACGGAATGACCGTCAACGCCTTCTCCTCGGTCTCGCTGGATCCGCTGCTGCTCCTGGTCTGCCTGCGGGCCGACAGCCGCGGGCTGGATCTCATCGACGGCTCGGGTGTGTTCACGGTGAACGTGCTCAGCGAGGAGCAGCAGGACCTGTCGCAGTGGTTCGCCGACCGGCGCCGCCCGGCCGACTCCTCCGTGTTCGAGGGCCTGCCCGTCGGGCGCGGCGCGACCGGCTGCCCGGTGCTCCTGGGCGCCGCGGCGTCCTTCGACTGCCGCCTGCACGGCCTCCTCGGTGCCGGCGACCACGTCGTCGTGACCGGGTCGGTCGTCGCGCTCACCCACCGCCCGGGAGCCCGCCCCCTGCTGTTCCATGCGGGTGGCTACGGCCGCCTGGCCGGCGAGGCCGCTCCGGCGCACCCCCGCCTGCGGGTGGTCCCCGACTGATCGTCGGACGCAGAAGAGGCCCCCGGGCGAACCCGGGGGCCTCTTCTCCTGTCGGAGCTACGCGGCGTTGGTCAGCCGCAGCAGCGCCCACATCGCCCGCGGCCGGATACCGCCCTGGAAGGCGACGTACTCCGGCTCGACCTCGTCCAGGCCCCACTTCTCCTTGTAGGCCAGCTGGTCGGCGGCGGGGTAGATGCGCGCTCCGTGATCGGCCAGGAAGCGGATGATCCGGCCGGCTGCCCGGCTCGCTCCGGCGACCTCGTGCTCCCCCGCCAGCGAGGTGAACGGCGTGAAGCCGAAGTGCAGGTGACCGGCCGCCTCCCGCTGGAACGTCGCGACGGCGGTGGTCACGATCAGCTCCAGGGCACCGGGCGGCGCGTCCGGACGCCGCCGCGAGAGGTCGTGCAGCCAGCCGGCCCGCGCCCCGTAGACCGGTGAGAAGCTGACGTAGGCCAGCGCCCCGCCGTCGGCGTCCCGGGCGACGAAGAGGCGCCGTCGTCCCTGGGCCGGACCGCCCCGCTCCCCCACCATGAAGGTGAGCTCCTTGACGTGGGCGCCCTTCGCGCGCAGCCACACCCGGTCGATGTCGTCGAGGTCCGCGGCGACGTCGACCAGAGGCTCCTCCGCCACGGTCACCCCCGCGCGACGGGCCCGGGAGATCTTGTTGCGCAGCTGCATGTGCTTCTTGCCCCGCAGCTCGAACCCGGGCAGCGCGCGGGCGTAGTCGGCGCCGAACTGGTTCACCGTGAACCCGTGCCGGGCGTAGAGCTCGGCGTCCTCGCGCATCAGCTGGACCCCGACGACCCGCCGTCCGCGCCCCGCGGCGAACACGAGGAACGCCCGCAGCAGCCGCGACCGGTCGTCCGAAGCGGCGAACGGGCCGCCGAGCTGGACGACGGTCCGCCGTCCGGCGAGCCGGTAGGCCACGACGCCGTCGATGCCGGGGACGGTGAAGTGCTGCGTCCCCTCGTTGAGGGCCAGGAACGCCGAGGGGTTCTCCGCGTGCCGGGCCAGGACGTCGTGCACGGCGTCCGAGCCCACGGCGCGGTCAGACCGGGACGACGGCACGGTCGCCAGTCGCAGCGGGGGCAGGGGCTCCTGCTGCCGAGCGGGACGAGGACGCAGAGAGACGGTCATAGCTGGTCACGAACTCCTGGTAGGCGGGGTGGGTGGCCGGCTCGAAGGACACTCCGAGCGGCTTGAGGAAGTTGCCGAAGATCGCCCGGTCGCCGAACAGGTGGATCGGCAGCGCCAGCAGCGCCCATTCCGGGCCGACGACCACGCACCACAGGCCGGCGACCGCGGCCGCCGACAGCAGGCTGTGCATGGAGTTGTAGAGCAGGTAGTAGGCCGTCGGGACCGGCCCGCCCCGGGCGCGGCGGTACGCCACCGCGCCCGGGAGGTAGCCGACCAGGTCGATGTAGACGAACAGCCCGACGAACACCGGCCAGCGGATGTGGCCGAGGTGCAGCACGGCCAGCAGCACCGCCCCGGCCAGGGCGACGCCGTACTCGGCACGCAGGAGCCGGTACGTGGTCCGGGTGAAGAAGAGGATGTGCGAGTCCATGACCGGTCCTCTACAGGGCGAGGGCGGCGCCGCCGAGGTACCGGGCCAGCGGCCCGGCGGCGGCGGCCCGCGACGGCGGGTGGAAGGCCAGGGCCCGGGTCGCGCCGAGCAGGTAGGCGATCTCCGGCGAGGAGATGTAGGCCATCCCGCCGGCGAGCGCCGAGGCGGCCATGACGACGCGCTCGATGACCCGCTCGGTGGCGAACCGGACGAACAGCGAGCGGGCCAGCAGCCCGTCGTCGTCGCCGGTCGTGGCTGCCTCCAGCGCCACCCGCTCGAGCGAGGCGGCCGCCGTCTCCAGCTCGATGGCCAGGCCGACGCGGTCCTCGTCGGATCCGCGGCCGCCGCTGAGCACCCGCTCGGCGAGGTTGCCGGCCGCGCCCAGGTAGGACGCGGAGACGAGCAGCTCGAACCAGACGAACCCGCGCGACTGCACCGGGTCCATCGAGTCGGTGTCCTGCGGATAGAAGACCAGCGCGTCGTCGACGAAGACGTCGGTCAGGGTGACCTGGTCGCTCTCGGCGGCGGCCAGCGCGGTGCTCTGCCAGAAGGGCGCCCGGGTGATGCCCGGCGCGTCGGCCGGGATGAGGACCACCGCCATGCGGGAGGTGCCCGTCGCAGGGTCGGTCACGGCGACGCTGGCGCTCATCAGGTTCATCGACCAGGTGAGGCTGCACGGCTTCTTCACGCCGTTGACGACGATCCCGCCGGGGGCGGGCACCGCCTTCATCGTCGGGGTGAGGATGTGCTGGTCGGTGCGGCCCTCGGCGAAACCGGAGCTGAGCAGCCAGTCGTTCTCGGCGATCGCGGTGAGCATCGCCCACTCGAGGCCGTTGCCCTGGGCGGTGAGCTCGACCAGGGAGGCCACGGAGAAGTGGTGCATGGTGCTGGCGACGGCCAGCGACGGCGACCGGCTGCCGACCGCCCGCTGCACCCGGACGGCGTCGAGCAGGCTCGCGCCCTTGCCGCCGTACTCCTTCGGCACGATCAGCGAGGGTCCGCCGTGCTCCCGGAACAGGTCCAGCACACCGGAGCGCGGCTTCTCCCACTCCAGCAGCGGGACGTCGGCCAGGGCCTTGTCCAGGCCGGGCAGGAACTCGTCGAGGGCGTCGCGCTCGACCCGCAGGAAGTTCACGCCGGGCTCCCCACCGGCGCGGCGATGTCCGAGGACACCAGCTGCGCGCCACCCATCAGCCCGTCGACGATCGACACGGTGTTGTCGATGAGCGCCCGGGCCGCGATCGGCTCGAGTGCGTCGGCCAGGCTCGGGATGCCCATGTCGAGCCGGGCGACGAAGGTGACGGCGGTGCCGCCCTCTGCGGCGGTGACCTGCCAGGACCCGTCGAACAGCTCGATGTCGCCGTCGATCTGCGTGAAGGTGATGGTCAGCGCCTCGCGGTCGAAGCGGTCCTCCTCGGTCCAGCGCAGCAGGCCGGCCCGGAAGGTCACCTCCCAGCTGGACACGGTGACGTCGTCGGACACCTCGGTGACGACGACGTTGCGGACGCTGTCGCTCAGCACCGGGTAGCGGCTGAAGTCGGACAGGGTCCGGTACACGGGGGCCGCGGCCTG
This sequence comes from Blastococcus sp., assembly GCA_025965795.1. Classification (GTDB taxonomy): domain Bacteria; phylum Actinomycetota; class Actinomycetes; order Mycobacteriales; family Geodermatophilaceae; genus Blastococcus_B. The sequence continues at coordinate 3,295 of JAOPWH010000311.1, read as the reverse complement.
GCCGGGGACGTGCAGGTGGACACGGACGATGCGCATGGCCTTCTCTTCTCGGGTGGGTTCGGGCTCGGGGGTCAGGCAGCCGCGGGAACGGCTCGGGTGAGGTGCCGGGCGGCCCCGGCGAGGGCACGGGCCAGCCGGTCGAGGTCCGCGGAGTCGAGGACCGCGGGCGGGGTGAGCCGCAGGACGTTGCTGGAGTTGAGCGAGTACGAGGGGATGACGCCCTCGTCGAGCAGACCGATGAGGAACTCGGTGGCGACGTCGGGAGAGACGAACTCGACGCCGATGAGCAGGCCCTCGCCGCGCACGTCGACGACCAGGTGGGGGCAGTGGCGGGTGACCGCCTCGCGGGCCATCTCCTGGATCCGCGGACCGAGTTCGCGGACGCGCTCGAGGATGCCCTCGTCGGAGATCGCCCGGATGGTCGCGGTGACCGCGGCCGCCGCCAGCGGGCTGCCGGCGAACGTCGAGGAGTGCAGCAGCGGATCGGCGTCCAGCTGCGCGAAGACCTCCGGGGTGGCGACGACCCCGCCGACCGGCATGACGCCGCCGCCGAGGATCTTGCCGGTGAGCAGCACGTCGGGCGTGACGCCGGCGAGGTCGGCGCCCCACCAGGCACCCAGCCGGCCCATGCCGGACTGGATCTCGTCGAGGACCATCAGCGCGCCGGTCTCGTCGCAGGCGTCCCGGACGGCGCGCAGGTAACCCGGCGGCGGCACCCGCACCCCGCCCTCGGCCTGCACGGGCTCCAGGACGACGACGGAGTCGCCGGTGAGGTGGCGACGCAGGGCCTCGACGTCGCCGAACGGCACGAAGCGGACGTCGGGCAGCAGCGGCTCGAAGGGTGTGCGGTACTGCGGGCGGCCGGTGACCGACAGCGCGCCGAGCGTCTTGCCGTGGAAGCCGTTGTGCATCGCGATCACCGACGACTTGCCCGCGAGTCGGGCCAGCTTGAGCCCGACCTCGGTGGCCTCGGCGCCGGAGTTGGTCAGGAAGACCTTCTCCAGGCCGGGCGGGGCGATCGCCGCCAGCTGCTCGGCGGCCTCGGCGAGCTCGGGGTTGAGGAAGAGCCGGGTGGCCAGCGGATTGCGCTCGAGCTGGGCGCGCACCGCGGCGACGACCGCGGGGTGGCAGTGGCCGAGCAGGAAGACGCCGTAGCCCCCGCAGTCGAGGTAGTCGACCCCGTCGCTGCCCCGCACCGTGGCGCCCGAGGCGGACAGCTCGACCGGGGAGTTGGTGAGCCGGGCGAGCCGGCCGAGGGTCTTGTTGACGTGCCGGCGGTACCGGCCGAGAACGAGGTCGCGCTGCTCGTCGAGCACGGGCAGAGCACTCACGGGCAGAGCACTCACGGGCTGAGCACTCATGCCGCACGCTCCGCGCGGCTCGCGTAGCCGGTCTCCTCGGCCCAGTACCGGAGGCTGGTGCGCAGCGACTCGGCCTGGTCGGGCAGCGGGCGCATGCCGAGTGCCTCGAGCTCGGTCAGGCTGCTCGGCTTGGTCTCCCCCGACCGCAGGTAGGTCGCGAAGAACTCGAGCATGCGCACGACGCTGCGGCGGATCTTGCCGGGCAGGGCCTCCAGGAAGACCGGGCCGATCAGCCGGTCGAACAGGTCCGGCGGCACGAACTTCGGGCGATCGACCCGCACCCCGTACTCGCGGCCCACCTCGAGGGCGACGGCCACCGCTTCGTCGAGGCGCAGCGACCGCTCCCCCGCGGTGATCCAGTACTCGCCGGAGCGGACCTGCTGCTCCACGACGCAGGCGATCGCGTCGGCCACGACGTCGGCCGGGACGAAGTCGATCGGCCAGCTCGCGTCGAACGGGATCATCGGCACGATGCCGGCGAGGATGCCGGCCGCCACCTGGTGCAGCCCCTGGAACTCGGCGATCGCGCCGGTCGCGGAGTCGCCGATCACGACCGACGGTCGCAGGATCACGTGCGGCACGCCGCTGGTGCGCACCACCTCCTCGGCCGTGGCCTTGGACTCGGCGTAGCCGATCGCGGTACGGCCGCGGTCGCCGTCGGCCGTCGTCCCGACGAACGCGGTGCTCACGTGGTAGAGCACCGCGCCGGCCTCGGCGGCGAAGGCGACCATGTGCTCGGTCCCGACGATGTTGGTCGCCTGCAGGGATCCGTCGGTGCGGTTGAAGTCGGTCACCGCCGCGCAGTGCACGACGGCGTCGACCGAGGCGGCCAGCCGGCGGTAGGTGCCCTCGTCCAGCCCCAGCAGGTGCTGCGACACGTCGCCGGCCACCGATCGCACCGACGGGCCGGTCACCGGGCGGCGGTGCACCAGGCAGATCACGTCCATGCCGGTCAGGCGGTCGAGCAGGGCGCGGCCGACGACACCGGAGGCGCCGGTCAGCAGGACGGTGCGGCGGGAGGTCGACGGCCCGCGGGGCTCGAGGATCTCGACGGACATGGGGTTCTCCTGGGCGGGTGCGAGAGGGGCGTTCGAGGGCAGAGCCGGCGGCACGGGCGTTCGGGGGAAGGACGCGTGGGGACGCCGGTCGGATACGGATCCGGACGGGTGTTTCGCGTCAGGCGTCGGCGGGCCGGGGCTCGCCGCGCAGGAGGCTGCGCTGGTAGGCCTTCGTCGTCCGGTAGAGGTGGGTGACGACCTCGGCGTAGGACCGCCACACACCGGTCTCGTGGTAGGGCAGCCCGACCTCGCGGCAGTACTCCATCGTGATCGGCCGGGCCTTCCGCAGGGAATTCCGTGGCATGGCCGGGAAGAGGTGGTGCTCGATCTGGTAGTTGAGGCCGCCGTAGAGGAAGTCGATCAGGTAGCTCGAGCGGATGTTCCGCGACGTGACCACCTGGCGGGTCAGCCAGTCCCAGTCCTCGTCGGGCATCTGGATGGGCATGCCCTTGTGGTTCGGGGCGAAGACGGAGCCGATGTAGAGGCCGAAGAGGGCGTTCATCGCGAGGATGAACAGGATCGCCTTGGCCACGGGCAGCACCCAGAAGACGACGCCGAAGTAGGTGGCGAGGTGCACCGCGATGAGGATCGCCTCGACGCGGGTCAGCCGCGGCAGCCGGCGCCGGATCGCCTTGATGCTCTCGGTCCGCAGGCCGATCCCCTCGGTCACCAGCAGCGGGTAGAACAGCACGTGCTGGTGACGGACGATGAACTGCTTGGCCCGGCCCTGACGCGAGTACCCCTGCTCCGGGATGAAGATCGAGCGCCGGCGGGTGATGTCGGAGTCCTTCTCCAGGTGGTTCGGGTTGCTGTGGTGCTTGTTGTGGTGGCCGACCCACCAGCCGTAGCTGAAGCCCATGAGCAGGTTGCCGTGGA
>JAOPWH010000310.1 GCA_025965795.1 Blastococcus sp. | reverse complement strand
GCGGTGGAGCCGGTGGGGGTGGCGCAGAGCACGCCGTCGCAGCCGAAGCTGGTGAGCGGCCTGCCGTCGATCGCCAGCACGACGTCGAGCACGCGGGACCGTTCGGCCTTCTCCACGGAGACCTCGTTGAGCGCCCAGGTGCCGCCCACGACGGTGCCCGAGCTGTCGAGCACGTCGATCTCCAGCGCCATCCGCTCCTCGACCGAGTAGAGGCACCGCTCGATGGCGCTGAGGGTCTCCTCGACCGCTTCGGGCTCGGTCTCGGCCAGGAAGCCGACCCGGCCGAGGTTCACTCCCATGAGCGCGGCGTCGGTGTACCGGGCCAGTTCGGCGGCGCGCAGGAAGGTGCCGTCGCCGCCGAAGACCATGACGATCTCGGCGCCCTTCGCGGCCTCGGCGTCGGCGCAGACCACCTCGGCCTCGTCGATGCCGAGCGCCGCCGCCTCGTCCTCGAGCAGTCGCACGGTGATGCCCCCGGCGAGGAGCCGGGTCGCCGACGTGCGGGCGAGCTCGACGATGTCCCGACGGCCGGTGTGCACGGTCAGCAGCACCCGCCGTGGTTCCTCCGGTGTACTCACCTCTGCGCCCGCCTGTTCCTGGTGGTCGATTCCGTTCTGGCTCATTGAGGACCCTCCTGGACTGCTCGACGGACGTCGTCCTCCTCGGGCGCGGCGGCGTCGCGCCGCAGCCACACGAAGAACTCCACGTTCCCTGCCGGCCCGGGCAGGGGGCTCGCGACGACCCCTGCCGTCCCCCACCCCGTGTCCGCGGCCGAGCGGGCCACCTCCAGCACGGCCTGCACCCGGTGCTCCGGATCGCGGACCACTCCCCCGGCGCCGAGACGCTCCCGCCCGACCTCGAACTGCGGCTTGACCATGAGAAGCAGGTCGGCACCCTCTCTGGCGCACTGGGTCAGGGCCGGGAGCACCAGGCGCAGCGAGATGAACGACAGGTCGGCGACCACCAGGTCGACCGGCCCGTCGATCGCCTCCGGGGTCAGTGTGCGCACGTTGGTCCGCTCCAGGACGCGCACCCGGTCATCGGTTCGCAGCGACCAGGCCAGCTCTCCATAGCCGACGTCGACGGCGACGACCTCGGCCACGCCCCTGCGCAGGAGGACCTCGGTGAAGCCACCTGTGGAGGCCCCCGCGTCGAGGGCCCGCCGCCCTTCGACCCGCACCGGCAATGCGTCGAGGGCACCGATCAGCTTGTGCGCTCCGCGGGACACCCAGGTCGGTCGGTCGGGGTCGGTACGCACCACCACAGGAGTGTCGGGCTCGACGCCGGTGGCCGCTTTGGTGGCGGCCCGACCGGATACGGCGACCCTTCCCTCGGCGATGAGCGTGACCGCGTGTTCGCGGGACCGGGCCAGGCCCCGTCGCACCAGCTCGGCATCGAGTCGGCTGCGCCGGACCATCAGAGCTGGTCGATCGTGCCGAGCTCGCGCCGGAGCCGGGCGTGCTCGTCCTCGAAGACGGACACGTGTTCGGCGACCGGTCGATCGTCCAGATCGCCGAACGACGGTCGGTCAGTGGCAGCGGGTGAGACGGCGTCGTCGGCGGTCGCGCCGTCGATCGTGGCGTCGTCAGCACCGGCCGGTCCGGGCCGCGGCGGACCGGGGACCGCTCGCGGTGGATTCGGCTCGGTCATGATGCTCGCCTCTCGCGGGTGTCGTCCGGCCCGGGGACGGGCGGCTCCGTCGCCTGACTGTCTCTCCGGAGGTTACCGGCCGGGGATGACGGGCACGGGCAGTGAGCAGGGCGGTAGCGTCCCCCGGCCCGGCATCCCCCGTTCCCGCACTGGAGGCGCGCCCACGTGGCCACGATCGATGCGTGCTTGACGGCCCTCAAGGGCATTCTCGGCAACCTCGCCGCCAACCCGGCCGCAGCCGGTCTCGACCGAAGTCTGTCGTGCCGGTTGACCGACCTGGAACAGGTGGTCCTCGGTCGGCTGAACTCGGGGTCGGTACGCGACCTGACGGTTGTGCCCGACGGTCCGGACGTACCGAAGGCCGACATCCGGTTGACCATGACCAGCGACGACCTGGTGGCCCTGACCGCGGGGAACTTGTCGTTCGCGCCGGCATGGGCCAGCGGTCGGATCAAGTTCGAGGCGGGACTGCGCGACATACTTCGCCTTCGCTCACTGCTCTGACCCGTCCGCGGAGGCGTCGAGACCCCAGTCGGCGAGAGCGGCCGCGGCCACCGGGTCGCCTGGCCGGACATGCGCCGGGGCACCGGCGTGCGGGGTGCGATCCCAGTGAGCGACGCACAGGACGCGTAGACCGTCCAGCCCGTCGCCCGTGGCCTCGGGAGTTGACGCGTCGGCAGCGAGCAGCCAGGTGCCCGGGGCCTCTGCCGCCCGCACCGTCCAGGAGCCGCAGCGCCACCCACCGTCGACGACCGTGACGGACGGATGTGCCACGAGCAGACCGGCGGCGTCAGCTGAGACCAGGTCGGGGCGCTGCCCGGGGGGCGCCGCGAGGAGCGCGGCCGGATCAGTCACCCCGGTGAGCACGAGCAGGCTGGCCGCGCCGGCCCGCCGGGCGCCCTCGATGTCGGTGTCGAGCCGATCGCCCACCACCAGCGGACGCCGAGCCGCGGTGCGTCGCACGCACTCGGCGTGCATCGCCGGGTCGGGCTTCCCGGTGACCAGTGGAGCCTGGCCGGTGACGGCGCTCACCACCCCGACCATGGCCCCGTTGCCGGGCAACGGCCCGCGCGGGGACGGGATGGTGGCGTCGGTGTTGGTTGCCACGTGCTCCGCGCCGTTTCGGATCGCGACGACCGCCTCCGCCAACTGGGCCCAGCCCACGTCGCGGCCGTATCCCTGGACGACCGCCAGCGGCTGATCGTCGGCGCGCTCCACCACCCGCAGGCCGGCAGCGGTCAGGGCTGCCGCCACGCCGGGACCGCCGACCGGGAGGACCGCGCCCCCGGGACCCAGCCGTGCTGCCACCACTGTGGCGGCAGCCTGGGAGCTGGTGATGACATCACCGTCCGATGCAGGCACCCCGAGCTCGGTGAGGTGGGCCGCGACCTCCCCGGGGGTGCGGGCGGCGTTGTTCGTGACGAACCCCAGCCGCATTCCGGCGTCGCGCGCCGCTGCCAGGGCCCTGGGCACCCCCGGAACCGCATCCGGCCCCACGTAGACGACGCCGTCGAGATCGAGGAGCGCCACGTCGTACCTACCGGCTGGCGGCTCCGGGCAGCCGGTCGCCAGGGCGACGTCGCTCACGCCGACTCCTTTCCCTGCATCGCCCGCACCCGGCGCAGGGCGCGGGCGTAGTGCCCGAGGCCGGGACGCATCGCGACGGCCAACGCGAGGTGCTCGCCGGCCGGCCGCAGCTCGCCGGCCCGCCCGGCCGCCAGGCCGAGCCCGAAGTGGGCGTAGTCGTCCGTGGGGTGGACCCCGATGAGGGCGCTGAAGGACGTCATCGCCTGCTCGTAACGCCCGGCGTCGTACTCGGCACGGGCGAGCGCCTCCAGGATGCTGCGGGACGAGGGTTCGGCTTCGGCCGCACGGGCGAGCAGCGTCGCTGCGGCCGCCGGGTTGCCGTTCCGGAGCAGGTGCAGCCCCCGCTGGAGCCACTCGCAGACGCCGCCGTCAGGAGACGCTCCCTGCGACACTCCCGTCCCCTCCCCGTCCCGCCCGGCCGGTCCGCGGCCCGCCTTCGTCTCCTCGGCGAGCGATCGGTCCCGGTCGCGTCCACGAACCCGAACAGCGGGCTCCTACGATCATGGTCGTGCTCTCTCGGTCGGCGGACTCCCACCTGTCCGGTGCAGCGACAGGACTCGAGGTCCGGCCCTTCCGGGCCCTGACGTACCGACAGCGCGAACCCGAGCACCTGGCCCGGGTGAGCTCGCCGGCCTACGACCTGGTGACCCCCGCCGGCCGTGATCGACTGGCCGACGCGGACCCGCACAACATCGTCCGCCTGATCCTCCCTCGCGTCGACTCGCCGGCAGGTACCTCGAGCGGCGGTGGCGTGCTGCCGTCCGCTCAGCATGCCGCGGTGGCGCTGCGCCAGTGGGAAGCCGAGGGCGTCCTCGATCGGGACGACTCGCAGGCCCTGTGGCTGTACGAGCTGACCCCCGCGGACGGGGCCCCGGCGACGCTGGGATGGCTCGGCGCGGTCGCGCTCCCGACGGCGGGATCGGCGGCCGTCCTCCCGCACGAGGACACGTACGCACCCGCCGTCGAGGGACGGCGAGCGCTGCTCGCGGCCACGGAGACCGACCTGGAACCCATCGTGCTCGCGCACGACCCGGAGCCGACGGTTGCCCGACTGACCCGGACCGCCCGGCAGGGGCAGCCCACTCTCGAGCTGCAGGACACCGACGGCGTCCGCCACCGCCTGTGGCGGGTGACCGACCCCGAAGTGCTGACGGAGCTGAGCCGCGCCCTGCACCGGACGGGGGCCGTGATCGCCGACGGGCACCACCGGTTCGCCGCCGCCGTCGCGCACGCCCGGATGGAACCCGACACCGTCGGCGCGGACGCCGTGCTGGCCCTGGTCACCCCTATGGGGCCAGGCGGCCTGCGGGTGGACCCCATCCACCGCGTGGTTCCGGACCTTGCCCTCGCCGACGCCGCGGCCGCCGCCGGCCGTGGATTCCGCGTGACCGAGCTTCCGCTTCCGGCGCAGGCTGCGGCGCTGGAGGTCGCGGTCCGTGAGTGGCTGGCCGCGGACGACGAGGTCGGCTTCCTGATCACGGACGGCTCCCGACTGATCGCCCTGACCGAGCCGTCGACCGAGGCCCGTTCGGCCGTGCCACACGAGGCCCCGTCGGCCTGGCGCGGTCTGGACGTGGTGCTGGCTCATCACGGGCTGCTCGCCCACCTCTGGAGTCGTTCGGACGACCCCGCCTCGGTCCACATCGCACACAGCATCCCCGAGGCGCTGCGGACGGCCCGCGAGCGGTCCGGAGTCGCGCTGCTGCTCCGTGCCCCCTCACCGGCTGACGTCGCGGCCGTCGCCCGCGCCGGCGCACGGATGCCCCGGAAGTCGACGCTGTTCGTTCCGAAGCCGCGCACGGGGCTGGTCATGCGACCGTTGGGCGACTGAGCCCGGCTCAGCCCGCGCGCTCTGACTCGGTCGCTCCCGACCGCGGCACCTTGCGCCCCCGGCGGCAGTTCACCTCGCACACCGACGCAGTGCCGCTGCCGGTCCGCCAGAACCGACGCTGCAGGGCACCCTCCACCTCCACCACGTCACCGGGCTGCCAGGCGGCGGCGCGTCGCTGGAGCGACCGGTCGTAGGTCACGCAGGTGAGCACGTCAACGGACTGCCCGCGAGCACGCGGTTCCGGCCGCCTCACCACCAGTCGAAAGGTCACCAGGGTGTCCCCGCTGGGCAGTGTGCGGAGTTCTGCGGGTGCGGACATCCGCCCGCGCAGCACGACGTCGTTCCGGTCGATCACAGCCACGCTCATGCCGCCAGCCTGCGGCCCGCCCGAAGCTCGCCCCAGAGCGACGGGCGAACTGTGGACGGGCCTCGAGGCTGTGGACTGCGGCCCGAGGACTGTCGGCGGTCAGTGCGGGGAGTCGTCGTCCTTCGGCGGATCGACTTCGCCGAGCAGCTCGGCCACCTCTGCCTCCACGTCCGCGTCGAAGTCGACGCCGGCGCTTCCCGGCTCCTCGGCGAGGCTGTCCTCGAGTTCGGAGGTGTCGCCCTCGTCGAAGGAGTCGCCGGTGTCCGCCACGTCCTCGTTCTCGGCCGTGTCGGCGTCCATGTCGTCATCTACCTCGTCGTCGCCGAGATCGGTGAACTCGATGCCGAGTCGGTCCACAGCGCCGACGACGTCCTCAGGATCTGCCGCAGCGACGGCGGTGAGCCATTCAGCTGCGAGGTCGGCCTCGCCCAGGTCCTGAAGGAGGTCGGCGTACGCGGAGGCGACCCGGATACGGCCGGGGTCCGCCCCGGTCAGCGAATCCGGTGTCGGTCGTCCGCCGAGCTCCGCCTCGAGAACGAGCCTTGCCGCCGCGTGCTCGCCGAGGTCGCGGCGTGCGCCTGCTTCGACGAGCCGCAACTCGACGATCTCCTCGGCGTCTGCCTCGGCTACGAGAGCTTCCGCCACCAGCCGCAGCGCGACCTCGGGACGGCCCAGGGCGCGCTCGCAGTCGGCCAGCACCGCGCGGTATCCGTTGTCCCCGCTCATTCGCCGGTAGGCGCGGATCTCCCGGGCCGCCTCGGCATAGTCCGCCGCGTGATACGCCGCCACGCCCACGGCCTCACGAACCGCGGCCACGCGCGAAGCCCGATCACGAGCGGCTCGGGCGTGGGCCAACGCGGCCTCGGGGTCGTCGTCGACCAGAGTGCCAGCGGCCACCAGGTGCCCGGCGACTCGCTCGACGTTGCGCGGGTCCAGTCCCTTCAGTGCGTCCCGGATGGAGCGGTCGAGATCGCGCGGGTCGACCCAGTCGGGAAGTTCCGGTCCCGGCGGAAGAGGTGGGCGGCGGTCCTGGTGGCCAGTACCTGCGCGTTCGCCTCCCGCGGCACTGCGCGGCGGCCGACGGTCACCCTGCGGACGGCGGTCCTGCCACTGCGGACGATCCCCCTGCGCCGGACGGTCGCCCTGCGGACGACGGTCCTGCCACTGCGGACGCTCCCCCTGCGCCGGACGACCACCCTGGGCCAGACGGAGATCGGAAGAGCAAACGTCTTA
>JAOPWH010000302.1 GCA_025965795.1 Blastococcus sp. | reverse complement strand
GGGGCAGCGGCGCACGTGAGCGGCGCTACCAGGAGACCCGGGCTCGGATCGTCGACGCCGCGGCCGACCTGTTCACCGAACGCGGCTTCGACTCGGTCAGCGTCATGGAGATCGCCAAGCGCGCCGGCGTGGTGGAGAAGACCGTCTTCAACCACTTCCCGGTCAAGGAGGGCCTGGTCTTCGACGCCGATCCGCCGATGCGGGCGGCGCTGCTCGACGCCGTCCGCCGTCGGCCGGCCGGTGAGTCGGTGTCCGCGGCGGCCGGCAGCTTCGTCGTCGCGGCGGTGAGCCGGCTCGGGTCGCCGGACGCGGTCCCGGGTGTCGCCGACATGGCGAAGGTGGTCCGGGGCAGCCGCACCCTGCAGATCCGTGAGCGGGAGATCCTCGGCGCACTGACCGATGCGCTCGCGGGGTTGATCGCCGAGGAGACCGGGGCCCGCCCGGGAGAGATCGAGCCGTGGCTGGCCGCCCATGCCGTGCTCGGGCTCTACGCGTCTCTCCTGGAGCTCGCCCGCGACCGGGTGCTCAGCGGCCTCGGCGGGCCGGAACTGACCGCGGAGCTGCTCCGGCAGGGGCAGCGGGGGCTCGCTTTGTTGCAGTTCGGCCTGGCCGGTTACGCGAAGAGATCGTCATCGTCCCGATGACACCGCGGCCAGGAGCCGTTCCCCGGCGCCGCTGGGCCCCCTGCCGGTCGCGGGGCGGCTCCCTGCCCGTCTTCGGGAGACCCTCCGGGCCTGCGCTCAGACGGACAGTTGCAGGGCGCGGAGCAGCTGGTCGGCACGGTTGCCGGGGACGGCGTCGGTGCGGGTGAAGAGCGCGACGGCGACCATGTAGCCGTCGTCGTCCGCCCATCCGTGGCCGTCCGCACACAGCCGGCGGATGTGCTCGCGCACCTTCGGCTCGCTGCTGTACGGGCCGAAGTCCAGACCTACAGCCAGGAAGTTCGCCACCCGGTACCCGTGGTGTTCGGCCGTGCGCACCGTGGCCTCCGGATCGGAGTAGCTGGCCACCGCGGTGATGACGTTGTCGTAGCCGGACTTGAGCAGCTGGAGCACCAGGTCGTTCCCGTTGACCCCGCCCCAGAGCTCCGGCATGAGGATGTCGCGGTCGGGCGCCGGGATGTACGGCGGATTGGAGATGACCGTGCCCACCGGAGGACCACCGACCGCGTCGGCCTGATCGAAGAAGTCCCCGAGCTCGACGGTGTAGCGGTCGTCGACGCCGCGGGCGGCGATGTTCTTCCGGGCCTGGACGACGGAGGGAGCGCTGATGTCGTAGCTGTGCACCCGCAGCTCCGGAAGCGCTGTGACGACGTCGGCGATAGCGGTGGCGTCCCCCGTCCCGAGCTCGACGACGCCGTCGTCCTCCCACCGCAACCCGTCTCGGTACTGCTCCAGCAGCATGCAGACCGAGAAGCCGTAGTGCGCCGACTCGTCGGCCGAGGAGAAGCAGGTCACCCGCCCGACCTACCCCGCGCTTCTGTAGGGCACGCCCGATCTCACCCGTCCGTGGCGTGCGTCACTCCTCGCGGCGGGCGCCGGCCGCCACGGCCAGGAGTTCCCGGGCGTGCGCCTGCCCCGTGTCGCTGTCGGCGAGGCCGGACAGCATGCGGGCGAGTTCACGCACCCGGTCCTCGCCGTCGACGGCCCGGATGTCGGTCGCGGTCACGCCGGCACCGGCGTCGGGCGACTTGTCCACCACGAGGTGGTTGTCGGCGAAGGCCGCCACCTGCGCGAGGTGGGTGACCACGACGACCTGGTGATCGCGGGCCAGCCGGGCGAGGCGTCGTCCGATCTCGCCGGCCGCCTGACCGCCCACGCCCGCGTCCACCTCGTCGAACACCATGACGGGAACCGGGTCGGCACCGGCGAAGACGACCTCGATGGCGAGCATGACGCGGGAGAGCTCTCCGCCCGACGCTCCCTTGTGGACCGGCCGGGGTGGCGCGCCGGGATGAGGGGCGAGCAGCAGTGCGACCTCGTCGATGCCGTCGGCGCCCGGGGCGTCGGGATGGCTGTCGACCGAGAAGGAGACCCGGGCGCTCTTCATCGCCAGCCCGGCCAGTTCGGCGCCCACCTCGGCGGCGAAGCCGTCGGCAGCCGCCCGGCGTCCGGCGGAGATCTGCGCCGCGAACCCGTCCACCTCGGCGCGGGCAGCGTCGCGAGCGGCGGTGAGCGACTCCAGCGCCTCGTCGGACACGTCGAGGTCGGACAACCGCCGTTCGGCGTCCTCGACCCAGGCCAGGACGCCCGCGAGTCCCTCCCCCGGTCCGGCGTACTTGCGCACCAACGCGGTGATCGCCGCCCGGCGGTCCAGTACCTCGGCCAGCCGGCCGGGATCGGCGTCGAGGTCGGCGACGTAGCCGGCCAGTTGCGCCGCGACGTCGGACACCACCGCCACCGCGTCCGCGAGGTCCTGGGCCAGGAGGACGAGCGCTGGGTCGTCGGAGCCCGCGAGTGCCCGCTCGGCGGTGGCCAGGGCCACGGTGGCGTCCTGCGGAAGGTCTCCCCCGCCCAGGTCACCGGTGACGTCGCCGACCAGCGCCGTCCGGGCCTCGTCGGCGGCCGCCCGGAGCGCGTCGGCGTCGCTGAGCCTCTTCGCCTGGGTGTCGAGGGCGCTGTCCTCACCGGGCTCGGGACCGACGGCGGCGATGTCCTCGAGGCCGGAGCGGAGGACGTCGGCGGCCTGGGCGAGTTCCCGGGTCTGCGTGTGCCGGCGCTCGAGGTCCGCGGCCAGCTGCCGCCAGCGCTGGTGGGCCTCGCGGTAGCGCTCCAGGAGCGCGAGGTGCGCGGCGCCGGCGTAGCGATCCAGTGCACGCCGCTGCTCGGCCGGCCGCGACAGGCGTAGTTGATCGGTCTGACCGTGCACCGCGAGGAGCCCCTCGGCCAGCTCGGCGACCACGCCGACAGGCACGCTGCGGCCGCCCAGGAACGCTCGGGAGCGGCCCTCGGCGCTCACCGTGCGGGCGAGGATCAGGCTGCCGTCCTCGTCGGCGACCGCGCCCGCGTCGGCGGCGCGTCCCCACACCGGGGAGTCCTGCGGCAGGAGGAGGCGGCCCTCGACGCCGGCCCGCCCGTCAGCCCGGACGCGGCCGGCGTCGGCGCGCCCTCCGAAGAGCAGGGTGAGGCCGGTGACGACCATGGTCTTCCCGGCTCCGGTCTCCCCGCTGACCACGGTGAGGCCGCCGCCGAGGTCGAGCGTGACGTCGTCGATCGCCCCCAGCCCGCGGATGCGCAGCTCGGTGAGCCGCCCCGCGGCCGGTCGAGCGGCGGGCGGCCGGCTCGCGGGGCGCTCAGGCGTCGTCGTCCGTGCCGGCACCGCCCACCTCCCCCGCGGGGTCGCCGTCGGCGACGTCCGCGCTCACGATGTCGCGGAGCAGGACGTTCCGGCTGGTGAACAGCTCGTGTCCCGGGCCCGCGTGCCGGGCGTCGCGGAAACCACGGACCGGCAGCCCGAACTTCGCGACCAGCCGGTCACCGAACGTGGCGTCGTGCACCCGCGCGATGCGGACCGGCCTCGCCGCTCTGCGGACGTCGACCCGCCCGCCGTCGGGGACCTCCACCACGCGACGACCGTCCGCCGAAGCCCGTGCGCGGTTGCCGTCGGCCGGCACCGCGATGGTGACGACCGAGTTCGGCGAGGTGACCAGCGGCCGCCCGAAGAGCGCGTGGGCGTTGCTGGGTACCAGCAGCAGAGCCTCGACGTCGGGCCAGACGACCGGCCCCCCGGCGGAGAAGGCGTAGGCGGTGGAGCCGGTGGGGGTGGCGCAGAGCACGCCGTCGCAGCCGAAGCTGGTGAGCGGCCTGCCGTCGATCGCCAGCACGACGTCGAGCACGCGGGACCGTTCGGCCTTCTCCACGGAGACCTCGT
>JAOPWH010000287.1 GCA_025965795.1 Blastococcus sp. | reverse complement strand
GACCTCCCCCGCCCGACGCGCCGTCCTGCACACGAACCAGGGCGACATCACCGTCGAGCTGTTCCCCGACCACGCGCCCAAGACGGTCGCCAATTTCGCGGACCTGGCCGAGGGGCGCCGCGAGTGGACCCATCCGGCCACCCGCGAGAAGACGACGGACCGGCTCTACGACGGCACGGTCTTCCACCGGATCATCGACGGCTTCATGATCCAGGGCGGCGACCCGCTCGGTCAGGGCATCGGCGGCCCCGGCTACCAGTTCGGCGACGAGATCCACCCCGACCTTGCCTTCACCAAGCCCTACCTGCTGGCCATGGCCAACGCCGGCCCGGGCACCAACGGCTCGCAGTTCTTCATCACGGTCGCCGCCACCAGCTGGCTGACCGGCAAGCACACCATCTTCGGCGAGGTGGCCGACCAGGAGAGCCGCGACGTCGTGGACCGGATCGGCAAGGTCCCCACCGGCCGCGGCGACAAGCCGGTCCAGGACGTCGTGATCGAGTCCGTCGAGGTGCAGCGCAGCTGACGCCGACCGGCGACGACGGCCCCGTCCAGGGGCCCGCCCCGCGCGAGCGAGGGGTGGGGGGGACGGGGTCCTTGTGCTGCTACCGGCACCCCGACCGGCCTACCGGCATCGCCTGCGCGCGGTGCGGCCGGCCGATCTGCCCGGAGTGCATGATCCCCGCCTCGGTGGGGTTCCAGTGCCCCGAGTGCGTGCGGGAGGGGCAGGCATCCGTGCGCGCCCCCCGCCGGGGGAGCGGTCTGCAGGCGGCGGGGCGCCGATGGGGCCCGGTCACCCTCAGCCTCATCGCGATCAATGTCGCGATGTTCCTCGTCACGGCTGTGTCCGCGGGCTTCCTCGGCGTCTCGCCGCTGGACAACTACCTGTCCCCGGTCTTCGCCGATCTCGCGCAGCGGCCCTTCCTGGTGGACCTGGGCCAGTGGTGGCGGCTGTTCACCGCGGCCTTCCTGCACATCGGCCCGATCCACCTGGTCATGAACATGGTCGCGCTGCTGCTCTTCGGTTCCGAGCTGGAACGCCAGCTGGGGCGGCGGCGGTTCCTCGCGCTCTACCTCCTGTCCGCCTTGGGAGGCGCGACCGCGATCCAGCTGTTGGGCGAGCCGGGCGGTTACGTCGCCGGCGCCTCGACGGCCATCTACGGCCTGCTCGGCGGCCTGGGCGTGCTCCTGCTCGCCAACCGGCAGGACGTGCGAGGCCTGCTGACACTCCTGGCCATCAACGTCTTCATCAGCTTCCTGCCCGGGGTCTCCCTCCTCGGTCACCTGGGTGGGCTGGTCGTCGGCGCGCTGGCGGCCGGGATCCTGGTACTGACCCGGCGCCGGCCCGGGCTGCAGGCCGCCGCCCTGGCGCTGGTCGCCGTCGTCCTGCTCGTCCTCTGCCTGGCCGTGTCCTCGGTCGCGGTCCTCGGGATCTAGCAGGCCGTCGGGTCGAGCGCCCGCAGCGCCCGGGCGACGTCCTCCGGGTCCGCCCCCAGGTCACGGCGGCCCAGGAGTACGAGGACGCCGGTGTCATCCGTTCCCGCCGCGGTGTCCAGCTCCAATGCGCTGCTGCTGACGCCGAGCCGCCGGGTCCGCCGCACCCGCACCCGCAGCAGCGGCCACGGCAGGTGCCGCCGGGCCGACCACGTCCGGACGGAGACGCCGTCCGGGCCGGCCGTCAGCCGCGGACGGGCGATGACGTCGCGTGCGGCCAGTACGAGCACGAGCAGGGCCGCCGCGCCGACCAGCACGCGTCCGGCCGGATCGAGGAGCACGGCCGTCAGCGCGAGGGCCAGCCCGACCAGCACGAGGACGACGGTCTGAACGGGACGGGGGGACCACTGCACGGCCCCAGCCTGCCAGCGTGCCGGCCAGACCTACGATCGGGAGAGGGCCCGCCGTGCGGGCCACGACTCGACGAGGAGTGGACCCATGCGTGATGCCGTCATCTGTGCCGCCGTTCGGACGCCCGTGGGCAAGCGCGGCGGTGGGCTCTCCGGCGTCCACCCCGTCGATCTGTCGGCGCACGTGCTGAACGCGCTGGCCGAGCGGTCAGGGATCGACCCTGCGGCCGTCGACGACGTCTACTGGGGGTGCGTCAGCCAGATCGGCGAGCAGACCTACAACGTCGGCCGCAACGCCGTGCTGGCCGCGGGCTGGCCCGAGTCGGTGCCGGGCACCACCATCGACCGCCAGTGCGGGTCCTCGCAGCAGGCGGTTGCCTTCGCCGCCGCGAGCGTCGTCAGCGGCCAGGCCGACGTCGTCGTCGCCGGCGGTGTGGAGGTCATGAGCCGCGTGCCGATGGGCTCCTCGGTCGGGGACGGCTCGACGGGACGCCCGCTGGGCCCGCGCTTCATGGCCCGCTACGACGGAATCGCGCCGAACCAGGGCATCGGGGCCGAGATGATGGCCGAGCGCTGGGGCCTGTCCCGCGCCGCTCTCGACGAGTTCTCGCTCGCGTCACACGAGAAGGCCGCCAAGGCACAGGCGATGAGTGCCTTCGACGAGGAGATCGCGCCGGTGACCACGCCGGAGGGCACCGTGGTGAGCGCAGACGAGGGAATCCGTGCCGGCGGGACGCTCGAGAAGCTCGGCTCGCTGAAGACCCCCTTCAAGCCCGACGGCGTCATCAGCGCCGGCAACGCGAGCCAGATCTCCGACGGGTCGGCCGCGCTGCTCGTCACGACGTCCGAGAAGGCTCGGGAACTCGGCCTGCGCCCCCTGGTGCGCATCCACACCACCGTCATGGCCGGCGACGATCCGGTGATCATGCTGACCGCACCGATCCCGGCCACGCGGAAGGTGCTGGCCCGGTCGGGGCTCGCCATCGGCGACATCGGCGTGTACGAGGTCAATGAGGCCTTCGCACCGGTTCCGATGGCATGGCTGGCCGACCTCGGGGCCGATGCCGACCGGCTCAACCCGCACGGCGGGGCCATCGCCCTCGGCCACCCGCTGGGCGGGTCCGGAGCGCGGATCATGACCACCCTGGTCCACCGCATGGTGGCCACCGGAACCCGGTACGGGCTGCAGACGATGTGCGAGGGCGGCGGCATGGCCAACGCGACCGTCCTGGAGCTGCTGGCCGCCTGACCCCGCGACGGACGGGTCCGGACCGCTGGGCGAACGTGACGTCGCCGATGGTGACCGGCGCGCGTCGACACGAACGGGCCGGTGGCTGCCCGACCTGCGCGTTCGTGTCGACATCTGCGCACCCATGTCGCTATGTCCACAGCCGTGTGCACAGCTGGGGACAGACTCACACGGCTGTAGTTACTCCCCGGGCTTCCCTGTCACATGCGTCTCACGGCCGGCATCTGTGCAGGTCAGAGGGGGGCGGACCCGTTCCTTCTCTCCACACTCGGTGGACAACCCTGGGGGTGGAGCGCCATGTCGACCTGTGGACGAAGTTCGCTGCTGTGCACAGCGTCCGCCCCGGCACGACAGAGGCCCCCGTCCCCAGCAGGGGACGAGGGCCTCGGGTGAGGCGGGGCTCAGCGCCAGCGCATCGACATGACCAGACCGGCGACCATCGCGCCGAACCCGATCGCGAAATTCCACGCGGACAGGGACACCATGAGGGGGATCTTGTCGCCCGCGACGTAGTACACGACGATCCACAGCAGGCCGATCAGCATCAGCGCGACCATGACCGCCGAGTACCAGCGGGGGCTCGGCTTGGCCGCCGCCCTCGTCTGCGCTGCCCGGTTCTGGAGCACTCCCTCGGGAGGCGTGTACACCGACTTCTTGCGCACCTTGGACTTGGGCACCGTACGAACTCCCTCCGGGCCGGTCCGTCGTTCCCGGCCGCAACTGTGTCCAGCCTAAGCTCCCGGGTGGCGACAGTGCCGCTGCCCATGCCGCGTCGGGGGTCATGGCCCCGCTGTCGCCCTGCCGTCCGGCCGAGGAGGTGCTCATCGTGCGCTCGCTGCCGCGGTTCCCATCGGCCGATCGCCGGCCCCTCCTGCGCGGTCGCCGGGTCACCCCCTGGCAGGCGCTGGTGCCGGTCGTCGCCCTCGTCGCGGGCGTCCTGTTCGCCACGTCGGGACGCACGGCCCAGGGCACCGATCTGCGCGCCGGGGACGTCGTGGAGCTGTCGCAGCTGATCCGCCAGCGCGACGCCGTCCTCGACCGGCGGGAGGCCCAGCTCGCGGAGCTGCAGGGCCAGGTGGAGAGACTCACGGAGCAGGCCGCGTCGCGGTACGGAGGCGTCGCGAGCGCGCAGGCCGCGGGCAAGGCCGGTGAGCTCTCGGCTGCCCTGGTGCCCCTGACCGGCCCCGGCCTGGTCATCACCCTCGACGACGCCCCTCAGCGGCCCGACGGCGCCCTGCCGGTCGACGCCCGGCCCGATGACCTGGTGATCCACCAGTCCGACGTCCAGGCCGTCGTGAACGCCGTATGGGCGGCCGCCGCCGACGGCGTGGCGATCATGGACCAGCGGCTGATCGCCACCAGCGCCGTCCGGTGCGTCGGCAACACCCTTCTCCTGCAGGGCCGCCCCTACTCCCCGCCGTTCGTGATCACCGCGATCGGCGACGTCGACGCCGTCCGGGCGCAGCTCGCCGCCTCCCGGCAGGTGGCGGATCTGCAGCAGGCGGTGGACGACTTCGGGCTCACCTTCGACGTCCGCGCGCTCCCGCAGGTGACCCTGCCCGCGTACGAGGGGTCCCTGGCGCTGACGCACGCCACCGCCGGCTGATCGGCCGCACAGGCTCATCTGGGAGCATTCCCTCGTCCGTCCACATCGTCCGTCCCCCGGAGGGAGAGCGGAATGACCGCCGCCCGGCCGGTCCTCGTCGTCGACAACTTCGACAGCTTCGTCTACAACCTCGTGCAGTACCTGGGTCAGCTCGGCGTCCGCTGCATCGTGCGGCGCAACGACGCCGTCACCGTCGAGGAGCTCGCCGATCTCGACGTGGCCGGTGTGCTGCTCTCCCCCGGTCCGGGAACTCCTGCCGACGCCGGGGTCACGGTGCCGATGGTCCGCGCCGCCGCCGAGCAGGGAACGCCGGTCCTCGGGGTGTGCCTGGGCCACCAGGCGATCGCCGAGGCCTTCGGGGCCGAGATCGTCCGGGCGCCGGAGCTGCTGCACGGCAAGACGAGTGAGGTGGTGCACGACGGGCAGGGCGTCCTGGCCGGGCTCCCGTCGCCGTTCACCGCGACCCGCTACCACTCGCTGACGGTGGATCCCGGCACCGTGCCCGACGAGCTCGAGGTCACCGGCGCCACACCGTCGGGGATCGTGATGGCCCTCCGGCACCGGCAGCTGCCGATCGAGGGCGTGCAGTTCCATCCCGAGTCGGTGCTCACCGAGGGCGGGCACCGGATGCTCGCCACCTGGTTGGCCGTCTGCGGCCTGGAGCCCGACCCGGCCGTCGTGGACTCTGCTGCGGCCGCGGTACGCCGTCTGGCCACGACGACGGCGATCTGAGCGTTCGCGGCACGACGAGGGCCTCCTCCCGGTGACGGGAGGAGGCCCTCGGTCGTTCCGAACGGCTTACTTCGGCGGCGTCGGCGGCGGCGTGGTCGGCGGCGGCGTGGTCGTCGGGGCTGGGGGTGTCGTTGTGGGCGTGGGCTCCGGAGGCACCGGGACGGCGACGAGCAGGGTGATCTCCTGGCCCGCACCGACCGCGCTGCCCGGCCCCGGCGAGGTCTCGACGACCGTGCCCTGGGGGGCGTCGTTCCGCTCCACGCTCTGGGTGACGACCTGGCCCTCGGTGAAGCCGGCGTCGAGCAACGCGGCCCGCGCGTCCGCCTCGGTCTTGCCCTGGACGTCCGGGAGCTCCACCGTGCCCTTGGAGAGGCTCAGGACGATCGCCTGGTCCGGGGCGGCCTGCGACTGCTGGTCCGGGGTGACCGCGACGACCCGGCCCTCCTCCTGCAGCGAGTCGACCTCCCGGGTGCTGATGCTGCTCGCGTTGAACCCGGCGTTCACCAGGTTGTCCCGGGCCTCCTGCTCGGACAGGCCGACGACGTTCGGCACGGTGACCGCGTCCGGGCCCGTGCCGATGACCAGGTTGACCGCGGTGCCCTCGTCGACCTTCACGCCACCGGAGGGGTCGCTCTCGATCACCTTGCCGACCTGGTCGGCGGCGCTCGCGGCCTGGGTCACCTCGCCGAGCTTCAGGCCGGCGGCCGTCAGCGCCGCCTCCGCGGCGGGCTGGTCCTGGTTGAGCAGGCCCGGCACCGCGACCTGCTGGACGGCCGGCGGCTCGGGGTCGCGATTGAGCAGGACCGCCGCGGCGATGCCACCGATCAGCAGCACGGCCAGGACGGCGGCGATGGCGATGATCCGGCGCTTGCGGCGGCGGGCGTCCTCGTCGTCGTCCCACTCGTCCCGGTCGTCGTAGCCGTACCCACCCGGCGTGGCCGCCAGGATGGTCGTCTTCTCGGCGTCGCCCATGACCGGCGTCGCCTCGACCCGCTGCCCGGCGAGTGCCCGGAGCAGGTCGTTGCGCATCTCGGCGGCCGACTGGTACCGGTTGGCCGGGTTCTTGCTCATCGACTTGAGCACGATCGCGTCGAGCTCGGGCGGCACCCGCGGGTTGATCGACGACGGAAGCCGCGGGTCCTCGCGCACGTGCTGGTAGGCGACGGCCACGGGGGAGTCGCCGGTGAACGGGGGAGCGCCGGTGACCAGCTCGAAGAGCATGCAGCCGACCGAGTACACGTCGGATCGCGCGTCCACGCCCTCGCCGCGGGCCTGCTCGGGGGAGAGGTACTGGGCGGTGCCGATCACGGCCGCCGTCGAGGTCATCGTCGCGGCGGAGTCGGAGACCGCCCGGGCGATGCCGAAGTCCATGACCTTGACCGCGCCCTCGGGCGTGATCATCACGTTCCCGGGCTTCACGTCGCGGTGCACGATCCCGTTGCGGTGGCTGAAGTCCAGGGCACCGCAGACATCGGCCGACAGGCTCATGGCCCGCTCCGGGGAGAGCTGGCCCTCCCGGCGGATGACGTCGCGCAGGGTCTCCCCCTCGACGTACTCCATGACGATGTAGGGGGTGTTGCCCAGCGCCGTGCGGTCCTCGCCGGTGTCGTACACGGCCACGATCGCCGGGTGGTTCAGCGACGCCGAGGCCTGCGCCTCCCGTCGGAACCGCACCTGGAACGACGGGTCGCGGGCCAGGTCGCTGCGCAGCACCTTGACCGCCACCTCGCGGCCGAGCCGAAGGTCACGCCCGCGGTGCACCTCGGCCATGCCGCCCCGGCCGAGCACCCCGCCGATCTCGTAGCGCTCCCCGAGCACCTGCGGCGTGGTCATCGGGGGTCCTCTCGGGCGGGATGGCGCATCGTCCGAGGGCGGGCCGCGGAGTGCAGGCAGGCGCGACGTGCGCGCGCGACTGGGCTGGAAGTCGCCGCGAGCGTAACCGCTGGAACCCGGCGTTCCCGGATGCCACGGAGCTGGGGGCTCACCCCGCCGCCCCACCGGTAGCACTGGCCCCAGCCGCGCTCGCCGAGGTCGACGCCGAGGTCGACGACGCGGTCGGCGAGCTGGCCGGCGCGGGAGTCGTCGTGGTCGGGGGAGTGGTCGTGGGGGGCACCGTGGTCGTCGAGGGCGGCGCCGACGTGGTGGTGGTCGGGGCCGCGGTCGTGGTCGGCGCCGCCGTGGTGCTGGCCTGGGTCTGCTCGGGCGTCGTCGGTTGGTCCCCGCCGCCCCCGCCACTGGGAACCACGAAGAGCTGGACGCCGGCACCCTGCGGCAGTCCGGTGTTGGCGGGTGCCAGACCGGCCACCTCGCCGGGAGCGAGTTCCTGCCCAGCGGCGTCGATCACGTCCTGGGACGCCGGTTCCTGGGTCGCCTTCAGCCCCTTGCCGTCAAGTTCGGCCTCGACGTCGGCGCCGTTCCTGCCGATGTAGTCGTTCGGATCGAGCGTGATCAGCGCCGCGCCGGCGCTGGTGCTGACCGACGGGGTGGTGCGACCGGCGTCGCCTCCGCCGTCCTGGTTCCCGGCGAGCAGCAGGTACGTGCCGCCCCCGAGCAGCAACAGTGCCACCACGGCCAGCGCGATCCACAGCCCCCGCTTGCGGCCGCGGTCGTCGACCGGAGCCTCGTCGTCGACCCAGTCGTCGTCCTCGGGAGCCTGGAGCGGGGGCATCGGGCCCGCCGGACCGGTTCCCGGCCCCGCGGCGTAGGCCGCACCGCCGGCGAGGGCTCCGCCGGCGAGGGCTCCTCCGGCCATGGCGGCGCCGGTGGCCGGGGTGGCGAAGACCTGGGTGGCTCCGTCGGCGATCCCGCCGCCGACCACCTGGGTCGGTGTCGTGGCCGGGGATCCGAGGGGGACCGCTGCGGCCAGGGTGCCGCCCGCCGCGACCCGCCGGATCGCCTCGGCGAAGGCGCCGCCGTCCGGGAAGCGGTCGGCGGGGTCCTTGGCCAGTGCCCGCTCCACGAGCAGCCGGACCGCCGGGGGGATGTAGTCGGGCAGGGGCGGTGGCGGCCGGTTGATGTGGGCCAGGGCGATCGCCACCTGCGACGCGCCGTCGAAGGGCCGGGCACCCGAGAGGCACTCGTAGGCGACGACGCCGAGGGAGTACACGTCGGAGGCGGCGGTGACCTCCATCCCCTGTGCCTGCTCGGGGGAGAGGTACTGCGCGGTGCCCACCACCATGCCGGTACGGGTCAGAGGAGCGGCGTCGCGGGCCTGCGCGATCCCGAAGTCGGTCAGCTTGACCACGCCGTCGGGCCGGACCATGAGGTTGCCGGGCTTGATGTCGCGGTGCACGACGCCGGCACGGTGCGCGGCGGAGAGGCCGTCGGCGGACTGGCTGAGCACGTGCAGCGTCCAGTCGACGGGCAGGGCGCCCTCGTCGTGCAGGATCGAGACGAGGGGCTGACCCTCGACGAACTCCATGACGAGGAACGCGAGCTGCTGGGTACCGGAGTCGTCGACGGTCTCGCCGTAGTCGTAGACCGAGGCGATGTTCGGATGGGTGAGGCCGGCGGTGTGCCGGGCCTCGTTGCGGAACCGGGCGAGGAAGCTCGGGTCGCCGGTGTACTCGCTCTTGAGGACCTTCGCCGCCACGATGCGGTCCAGCACCCGGTCCCGGGCCTTCCACACCTCGCCCATGCCACCGGTGGCGATCGGTGCCGTGATCTCGTAGCGGCCGGCGAGCAGGCTGCCGGTGGACAGCGTCATCCGTTCCCCTGCCCATCGAGGTAGGCCTGCAGGACGTCGTGCGCGATCGGTGCGGCGATCCCGCCGCCGGTGCCCCCGCCGTTCTTGACGAAGACGGCGACGGCGATCTTCGGGTCGTCCGCGGGGGCGAAAGCGATGAACCAGTTGTGGTCGGGCGCGTCGCCG
The DNA here is from genome assembly GCA_025965795.1 of Blastococcus sp. Lineage (GTDB taxonomy): Bacteria > Actinomycetota > Actinomycetes > Mycobacteriales > Geodermatophilaceae > Blastococcus_B. The sequence goes on along the minus strand of JAOPWH010000287.1, from coordinate 4,447 downwards.
CCCACCTGCGCGGTGCCCGTCTTGCCGGCCACCTGGACGCCGGGCAGCTGCGCCGCCTTGCCGGAGCCCTTCTCGACGACGCTCAGCATCATCGTGGTGAGCTGGTTGGCGACGTCGGCCGAGATGGGCTCGCTCAGCTTCTCGGGGTCGGTCCGGTCGATGACGGTGAGATCCGGTGCCCGCACCTGGTCGACCAGGTAGGGCTTCATGAGGCTGCCGTCGTTGGCCACGGCGGCGGCGACCATCGCCGCCTGCAGCGGGGTCATCGCCACGTCCAGCTGGCCGATCGAGGACTGCGCCAGCGCCGCCTTGCCGTCGATGTCACCGAGCTTGCTGCCGGTGACCGGCAACGGGATCTCCATGCCCTCGTCGGTCATGCCGAACGCCTCGGCCATGGCCCGGACCTTGTCCTCACCGAGGTCCATGCCGAGCTGGGCGAACGCGGTGTTGCAGGAGACGGTGAGCGCGTCGATCAGGGACTGGTCGGCGCCGCCGTTGCACCTCTCGCCGCCGAAGTTCTGCAGTGTCGCGTCGGTGCCGGGGAGGTCGAGCACATTGGGGGCCTTGAGCATCGACTCGGGCGTGTACCCGTTTGCGAGCGCGGCCGCCGAGACGATCACCTTGAAGACGGAGCCGGGGGCGTAGCGCTCACCGATGGCCTGGTTGCGGCGCGGGTCGGGGTTCCCGGCGTCGAGCTGCGCGGCGTAGTCGCGGATCTTCTGCGGCTCGTGGCTGGACAGCACGTTGGGGTCGTAGCTCGGCGTGCTGGCCAGCCCCAGGACGGCGCCGGTCTTCGGGTCCAGTGCGACAACCGCGCCGACCTTGCCCTCGAGTCCGTCCATGGCGGTCTTCTGGACGGCCGGGTCCAGGGTGAGGACGACGTCGCCGCCGGCGGGGTCCCGCCCGGTGAACAGGTCGGCCAGGCGGCGCACGAACAGCCGCGGGTCGGAGCCGGCCAGCACACCGTTCTCGGCCCGCTCCATCCCGGTGTTGCTGTAGACGAGGGAGTAGTAGCCGGTGACGGCCGCGTACAGCCCGCCCTGGGGGTACTGCCGCAGGTAGGTCAGCCGATCGTCGGTGCGCACCGACAGGGCGATCGGGTCGCCGCCGACGACGATCGACCCACGCTCCCGGTCGTACTCCTCGGCGAGCACACGGGTGTTGCCCGCGTCGTTGCGCAGTTCGTCGGAGCGGACGACCTGGATGTAGTTGACGTTGATGATCAGCAGGGTGAACAGCACGAGGACGCTGATCGCGACGCGGCGCAGCGGCGCGTTCACGGCTGCACCACCTCGGTGGGCGCCTCACCGAGTTGCTGGGGCGGCGCCGCGTGGGGGACGGCCGGTCGCCGGGCGGCGTCGCTCATCCGGACCAGGAGGGCGACGAGGGCGAAGTTGGCCACGAGTGACGATCCGCCGTAGGCGAGGAAAGGGGTGGTCAGGCCGGTGAGCGGCAGGAGGCCGGTGACCCCGCCCAGGACGACGAACACCTGCCAGGCGATGGCGAAGGCCAGCCCGGCGGCGAGCAGCTTGCCGAACGCGTCGCGGACGATCAGCGAGGTACGCAGCCCACGCTCGACGAGGACCAGGTAGACGACGATCACGGCCACCAGACCGAACAGGCCCAGTTCCTCGCCGACGGCCGAGGCGATGAAGTCGCTCTTGGCCACCGGCACCTGGTCGGGGCGGCCGCCGCCGAGGCCGGCCCCGAAGAGGCCGCCGGTGCCGAGCCCGAACAGCGACTGCACCAGCTGGTAACCCCCGCCGTTCGGGTAGTGACCGAACGGGTCCAGCCAGGTGTCCACCCGGTCCTGGACGTGGCTGAAGATCCGGTAGGCGACGTAGGCGCCGACGGCGAAGAGTCCCAGGCCGATGAGCAGCCAGCTCGCCCGTTCCGTGGCGACGTAGAGCATCACGACGAAGATGCCGAACAGCAGCAGCGAGCTGCCGAGGTCGCGTTCGAAGACCAGGACCAGGATCGAGATCACCCAGGCCAGGAGAACCGGGCCGAGGTCGCGGCCGCGCGGCAGCTCGATGCCCGCGACCTTGCGACTGGCCAGCGCCAGGACGTCGCGCTTGTCGACCAGATAGGCGGCGAAGAAGACGACCAGGCAGATCTTGGCGAACTCCCCGGGCTGGATCGAGAACCCGGCCAGCCGGATCCAGATCTTCGCGCCGTTGACCGAGGAGATCGAGGCGGGCAGCACGGCGGGCAGCGCCAGGAGCGCGAGACCGATGAGGGCCAGCGTGTAGGCGTACCGGGCGAGCACCCGGTGGTCGCGGATCAGGGTCAGGATCGCGATGAACAGCACCATGCCGAGCGTGGCCCACAGCAGCTGGACGGGTGCGTCCTCGCGACTGGCCCGCTCGCCCTGCTCACCGGCGAGGTCGAGGCGGTGGATGACGGCCAGCCCGAGCCCGACGAGCAGGGCAACCGCGGGCAGCAGGAGCGGGTCGGCGTACGGCGCCCACCTGCGGACGACGAGGTGGGCGACCACCCACAGTGCTGCGATCCAGCCCCCGAAGGTGGCGATATCCGTCCGCAGGGAGCCGGTCACGGTCAGATCCACGATGCACTGCGCGACCACGGTGATCAGCACCGCGAAGCCGAGCAGGGCGGCCTCGGTGCCGCGGCGCTTGGGAACGGCGGCTGCCGCGCCACCCCCACGAGGATCGGTGCTGGGCCCGGCCATCAGTCCTCCTCCCTGCAGTTCACCCCCGGCTCGGACGACGCGGTCGTCCGGGCCGACGTTGAGGGGTCGGACGTGCGGGGTGCAGACGTGGGGGGCGCAGACGTGGGGGGCGCAGCCGTCCGCGGGGCGACGGTGGTTCCGGCGGTGGGTGCCGGGGGAGTGACGGCCGTCGTGGGACCGTCCGGGGCGGGGAACGTCGTCGGGGATCCCGGCAGGGGATCGACCGGCGCGCGTGTGGCCGTGCCGACGGCGGGCGTCCTGCTCGTCGCCGTGCCGCCGGCGGGCAGACCGGACGCGGTCGGGCAGACCGGCAGCCGATCGTCCCGGAGCGCCGCGAGGATGCGATCGGCGTCCTCGGGGTCGTCCGCGGTGATGCCGCCCCGCACGCGGTTGCGGGCGTTGGCGTTGAGGTCGGTCAGGGCGAGGCCGGTGTCCTCGTCGACCTCGAAGAGGTCGAAGCCGACGACGGAGACCTGCAGCCCCCGGAAGACCGCCACCTGCTCGGCGTCGCCGCTGCCGTCGACGCCGACGAACCAGTGTCCGAGCGCCCAGGCATAGGTACCGATCGCCCCCGCCACGAGCACGACGAGTGCGGCCACCGCCACCAGGAGGATTCGCAGCGGGCGGCGGCGGGCGGAGGGGCCCCCGCCCGTCGGCGGTGTGGGTGTCGGCGGGGGCGCGGCCGGAGGATCGGCCAGAGCCGCCCGGCCGGCGGCGGAGCGGCCGTCGACCTGCCGCTGGCCGACGTTGCCGCCGGCAGCGCCGTCGATCACCGGTTCCATCAGGGCCGCACCCCGGCCGCCGTCGTCGATGACGTCGGCCACGATCACCGTGACGTTGTCCGGGCCGCCACTGCGCAGCGCGAGTTCGATGAGCCGGTCGGCGGTGGTCTGGGGGTCGGGGTCCTTCAGCGCCTCGGCCAGCGTCTCCTCGCTGACGACGCCGGACAGCCCGTCGGAGCAGAGGAGGTACCGGTCACCGGCCCGCGCCTCGCGCATGGAGAGGTCGGGCTCGACCTCCTGGCCGTTGAGCGCGCGGAGGAGAAGGGACCGCTGCGGGTGGCTGTTGGCCTCCTCGGCGGTGATCCGGCCGTCGTCGATGAGGGTCTGCACGAACGTGTCGTCGTGGGTGATCTGGGCGAACTGACCGTCGCGGACCAGGTAGGCCCGGGAGTCTCCGACGTGGCAGAGCGCGAGCCGGCCGCCGGCGAAGAGGATCGCGGTCAGGGTGGTGCCCATGCCCTCGAGCTGCGGAGACTCGCGAATCACCTCACGCAGGTGCTCGCTGCCCTCGAAGACCGCCTCACGCAGGGCCTGGAGCAGGTCTCCGGACGGCGCGTCGTCGTCGAGGTGCTCGAGCGCGGCGATGACGACCTTGCTGGCGACGTCACCGGCGGCGTGACCGCCCATGCCGTCGGCGACCGCCAGCAACCGCGGACCCGCGTAGACCGAGTCCTGGTTGTTGCCACGGATCAGGCCGCGGTCGGAGCGCGCCGCATAGCGCAGGACGAGGGTCACGCCGCCTCCTCGTCGACGCCCCGGCGGCGCGGGCTCCAGCATGCTGTGCCCCACGGTGAGGTCGCAAGCTCGCTGCGCAGCGCACCGGTCTGCTCGCAGGCCTGGCTCACGTACGCAGCTCCAGTGCGGTCTGGCCGATCCGGATCGGCTGGCCCGGGTTGACCAGAAGGGGACCCTGCACGCGCTGCTGGTCGAGGTAGGTGCCGTTGGTGGAGCCGAGGTCCTCGACGTACCACTG
>JAOPWH010000262.1 GCA_025965795.1 Blastococcus sp. | reverse complement strand
ATCGTGAGGCCGAGCCCGGCGGCTTCTCGACGGTCCGCGGCGCCGGCGACGCGAACCACGGCCCGGCTGTGCCCACCCGCCGAGTGCAGCAGCTCGTGCTGCCGGGCGAAGGACTGAACGTGGTCCGTGGGGCCGGTCCGGGGGTGTTCGGCGCACTCGGCGAGGAGCCGGTCATGGAAGCGCCGACGCGCCTCGGCCGTCGGTACGTGTGCGCAAGGGGCCATCCCGTCCGCGTCCCAGCAACAGCGCCGTCACATTCCAGGGTTAGCGTCCGGGCTCTGACGTCGTCCGGAGGTACTGCGCTGTGCACCTGTCACCGCACGAGCAGGAACGGTTGCTGCTCTCCTACGCGGCCGAACTCGCCCGCCGCCGGCTGTCCCGCGGCCTCAAGCTGAATCTGCCCGAGGCGACGGCGATCGTCACCGACCATGTGCTGGAGGGCGCCCGGGACGGCGTGCGGGTGGCCGAGCTCATGCAGTCCGGCCGCACCGTCCTCGGCCGGGACGAGGTCATGGACGGCGTCCCTGAACTCCTCGAGGAGGTGCAGGTGGAGGCGACCTTCCCGGACGGGACGAAGCTCGTGACGGTCCACCAGCCCATACCGTGATCCCCGGCGAGGTGTTCCCTGCCGCGGGCTTCATCGAGACGCTGCCAGGGGCGCCGCGGATCGAGCTCGACGTGACCAACACCGGCGACCGGCCCGTGCAGGTCGGTTCGCACTTCCACTTCGCCCAGACGAACTCTGCGCTGCGGTTCGACAGGGGCGCCGCGAGAGGGCAGCGGCTCGACATCGCTGCCGGCACCGCCGTCCGCTTCGAGCCGGGAATCACCCGCACCGTCGCGCTCGTACCGCTGGGCGGCGCGGGCGTCGTCCCTGGCCTGACCGCCGAGGGCGGGCTGTCCTAGTGGTCCGGCTGAGCCGCGAGCGCTACGCCCAGCTCTACGGTCCCACCACCGGCGACCGCGTGCGCCTGGCGGACACCGACCTGCTGATCGAGGTCACCGAGGACCGCTGCGGTGGTCCCGGCAGGGCCGGTGAGGAGGCGGTCTTCGGCGGCGGCAAGGTGATCCGGGAGTCGATGGGGCAGGGCCGCGTCACCCGCGCGGAGGGCGCCCCCGACCTCGTGATCACCGGCGCCGTCGTCCTCGATCACTGGGGGATCGTCAAGGCCGACGTGGGCGTCCGGGACGGCCGGATCGTGGCCCTCGGCAAGGCCGGGAACCCCGACACCATGGACGGCGTCCACCCCGAGCTGGTCATCGGTCCGGCCACCGAGGTGCTGTCGGGGAACGGCAAGATCCTCACGGCCGGCGGCATCGACTGCCACGTGCACTTCATCTGCCCGCAGATGGTCCCGACCGCGCTGGGCTCCGGGGTCACGACGCTGATCGGTGGCGGCACCGGCCCCGCGGAGGGTTCGAAGGCCACCACGATCACGCCGGGCGACTGGTACCTGGCCCGAATGCTCGAGGCGATGGATCCGCTGCCGGTCAACGTCGCGCTGCTGGGCAAGGGGAACACGGTCAGCCGGGCGTCCCTGACCGAGCAGCTGCGGGCCGGTGCGAGCGGGTTCAAGCTGCACGAGGACTGGGGGTCGACGCCGGCGGCGATCGACGCCGCGCTGACGGTGGCCGGGGAGCACGGAGTACCCGTGGCACTGCACAGCGACACCCTCAACGAGGCCGGCTTCGTCGAGGACACCCTCGCCGCCATCGCCGGCCGGAGCATCCACGCGTACCACACGGAGGGGGCCGGTGGCGGGCACGCGCCGGACATCATCACGATCGCAGGGCACCCGAACGTGCTGCCCAGCAGCACCAACCCGACCCGGCCGCACACGGTGAACACGCTCGACGAGCACCTCGACATGCTGATGGTCTGCCACCACCTCGACTCGAGCGTGCCCGAAGATCTCGCCTTCGCCGAGAGCCGCATCCGACCGACGACGATCGCTGCCGAGGACCTGCTGCACGATCTCGGCGCCATCTCGATGATCGGGTCGGACGCCCAGGCGATGGGCCGGGTCGGCGAGGTGGTGCTGCGCACCTGGCAGACCGCGCACGTGATGAAGGCCAGGCGCGGCTCCCTGGCCGGGGACGGCGCGGCCGACAACAACCGCGCCCGCCGGTACGTCGCCAAGTACACGATCTGCCCGGCGGTCGCCCACGGGTTCGACGGCGAGGTGGGATCGGTCGAGCCCGGAAAGCTGGCCGATCTGGTGCTCTGGGACCCGAAGATGTTCGGCGTCCGGCCGCACGTCGTCCTCAAGGGAGGCATGATCGCCTGGGCGCAGATGGGCGACGCCAACGCGTCCATCCCGACCCCGCAGCCGGTTCTCCCCCGGCCGATGTTCGGCGCCTACGGCAGGGTGCCGGCCATGACGAGCCGGCACTTCGTGGCGCCGGCGGCGCTCGAGGCGGGGTTGCCCGACCGGCTGGCGGTCGACCGGCAGCTGGTCGCTGTCACCGACACCACCCGGCTCACCAAGTCGGACATGCCGGAGAACACGGCGCTCCCCGACATCCGTGTCGACCCCGACACCTTCACCGTCTCCGTCGACGGCGAGGTGTGGGAGCCCGACCCGGTCCGCGAGCTGCCCATGGCCCAGCGCTACTTCCTGTTCTGATGACGGCGGCGCTGCTCACGCTGGCCGACTCCCGGTTGCCCGCCGGGGGGCACGCGCACTCCGGTGGCGTGGAGCAGGCGATCGCCATGGGCGTGCTCACCGATGCCGGCAGCCTCACGACGTTTCTCCGGCGCCGGCTCGCGACGTCGGGTGCGGTCGCCGCCGGCCTGGCTGCCGCGGCCTGCGGCGGTGGCGACCTGGCGGCACTCGACGCGGAGGCAGATGCCCGGACGCCGTCGCCCGCGCTGCGGGCGGCATCCCGGCAGCAGGGACGCGGGCTGGTGCGGGTCGGCCGGCGCGCCTGGCCGTCGGCCGCCTGGGACGAACTACCGGCCCTCCCCCACCACGCGATAGCGCTCGGCGTCGCTGCGGCGGCGGGAGGACTGGGCCCGCGTGACGCGGCGCAGGCCGCCGCCTACCTGTCCGTCAGCGGGCCCGCGACCGCCGCTCAACGACTGCTGGCCATGGATCCGCTGACCGTCGCCGCGATCACCGCACGCTTGGCGCCCGAGGTCGACGACGTCGCCACGCGCGCGGTCGCCGATGGGCTCCCCGCCGCCACCGATCCGCTCCTCGACCTGCTGGCCGAGGTGCACGCCACTCGGAAGGACCGGATCTTTGCCTCCTGACCACAACCTCGACGACTACGTGGACGCTCCTGGAGCACACCGGCACGGAGGACCGCTGCGCGTCGGTCTCGGCGGCCCCGTCGGCTCGGGCAAGACCGCGCTGGCCGCGGCCCTCTGCCGCACGCTGGGCGAGGAATTCGACCTCGCCGTCGTCACCAACGACATCTACACGACCGAGGACGCCGACTTCCTGCGCCGCAACGCCGTCCTCCCCGACGACCGGATCGAGGCGGTGCAGACCGGCTGCTGCCCGCACACGGCGATCCGGGACGACATCACGGCCAACCTCGACGCCGTGGAACTGCTCGAGGCCCGGCATCCCGGCCTCGAACTGGTGTTCGTCGAGTCGGGCGGCGACAACCTGACCGCCTCGTTCAGCTACGGCCTGATCGACGTGCAGATCTTCGTCCTCGACGTCGCCGGCGGGGACAAGGTGCCGCGCAAGGGCGGTCCAGGGGTGACCGCGGCCGACCTCCTGGTCGTCAACAAGACAGACCTGGCCCCGATGGTCGGCGCCGACCTCGACGTCATGCGCCGCGACTCGGCAGCCGTGCGGGGTGGGAAACCGACCCTGCTGATCTCGCTGCGCGACGAGCCCACAGCCGCGGCCGTGGCCGACTGGGTGCGCGAGCAGATCCGGGTGCGCGTGCCCGCGTGAGGACGGACGTCGAGATCGTCGCCCGCCGCGGCCCCGGCGGCCGGACCGTGCTTCCGGTGCTGCGGGCCACCGGTCAGCTCGCCGTCCGCCGGACCGGCGCGACCACGGTGCACCTCGTGGCGACCGCGTTCGGCCCTCTGGGCGGTGACGATGCGACCATCCGCATCGTGGTCGAGGAAGGCGCGACGCTCGGGGTGCTGTCGGTGGCTGCCGCGATCGCGCTGCCGGCCCGGGGAGCGACGACGCCGTCGGTGCAGCGCATCGAGGCCGACGTCGAGGGAAGTCTCGACCTCCGGCTGGAGCCGACCGTGGTGGCCGCCGGAGCCCATCACCGCGCCGAGTTGGTCGCCGGGCTCGGCCCGCACGGTCAGCTCACCGTGACCGACCAGGTGCTCCTGGGCCGCGCGGGGGAGGAACCGGGCCGCTGGACCGGGACGACGAGGATCGAACGCGGCGGCCGTCCGCTGCTGCACACCACGGTCGGCCTGGGCACGGGCGAGCCGGCCTGGTTGCCCCCGGTCGCCCCGCGGGCCTACGTCTCGACGGTGCACATCGCCGAGACGGTGCACATCGCCGAGGAGGAGGTGGGCGTCGCCACCGGCCAGGACGCCGTCCGGCTGCCGTTGCCGGGCGGCTGGGTGACCACGGCGTGGGGCGCCGAGCTGCACCGGGTCGTCAGGGCGGCAGCGGCGCTCGCGCCGGCTGCGCCGGTCCGGGTGCCGGCGTGAGCCTCGTCGTCCGTGCGCGCCGGGTGGTGCTGCCCGACGGTGAGCGGCCGGCGGCCGTGCACACGGCGGCTGGCCGGATCACCGCGGTGACCGGATTCCACGACGCCCCGGACACCGCGGTGACCCTGAACGACGACGAGGTGCTGATCCCGGGCCTCGTCGACAGCCACGTGCACGTCAACGAGCCCGGGCGCACCGAGTGGGAGGGGTTCGCGAGCGCCACCCGCGCCGCTGCTGCCGGCGGCGTCACCACGATCGTCGACATGCCCCTCAACTCGATCCCGCCGACGGTCGACGTCGACGCGTTGCACGTGAAACGTGCGGCCGCGAACGGCCAGGTCAGCGTGGACGTCGCGTTCTGGGGCGGCGCCGTTCCAGGCAACGTCGGCTCCTTCCGGCCGCTGCTGGAGGCGGGCGTCGTCGGGTTCAAGTGCTTCCTGCTCGACTCCGGCGTCCCGGAGTTCCCGCCGCTGGACGACGCCGGTCTGCGGACGGCGCTCACCGAGCTCGCTGCCGTCGACGGGCTGCTGATCGCCCACGCCGAGGACGCCGACGTGATCGCGGCGGCCCCGGACCCGAGCGGTCCCAGCTATGCGGCGTTCCTCGCGTCGCGCCCGGGGGCGGCCGAGGAGTCGGCGATCGGGCGGCTGGTCGCGGCGGCTCGCGACACCGGCGCCCGCGTGCACGTGGTGCACCTGGCCGATGCCCGCGCGCTGCCCATGCTGCAGGTGGCGCGGGCGGAGGGGGTAGCGGTCACCGTCGAGACCTGCCCGCACTACCTGACGTTCGCGGCGGAAGAGGTACCCGACGGGGCGACCTCGTTCAAGTGCTGCCCGCCCATCCGGGAGTCGTGGCACCGCGAGGCACTCTGGGCGGCACTCGCCGACGGGGACATCGACCTGGTGGTCAGCGACCACTCGCCCTGCACTCCCGAGCTCAAGCGGCTCGACACGGGCGACTTCGGCGCCGCGTGGGGCGGCATCGCCTCCCTGCAGGTGACGCTGCCGGTGGTCTGGACCGGTGCCCGGGCGCGCGGCATCGGACTGGACCGAGTCGTGCGGTGGATGGCAGCCGGCCCGGCACGGCTCGCCGGGCTCCCCCGCAAGGGTGCGATCGCCGTCGGCAACGACGCCGACCTGGTCGCCTTCGCGCCCGACGAGGCGTGGCAGGTGGGCGCAC
>JAOPWH010000259.1 GCA_025965795.1 Blastococcus sp. | reverse complement strand
GGTCAGCGGGCCGGCTACGACCAGATCGCCCAGGGCGAGGCCGGCCTGATGTCGCTCACCGGATCCGGCCCGGACGATCCGCAGAAGGTGGGCGTCCCGATCGGCGACCTGCTGGCCGGCATGTACGGCGCCTACGGCGTGCTCGCCGCCCTCCTCGAACGTGTCCGTACCGGGCGCGGTCAGGTCGTGCGGACGTCGCTGCTCGCGGCGGTGGTGGGCGTGCACGCCTTCCAGGGGACGGCATACACGGTGGCCGGCCAGGTCAACCGCGGCCAGGGAAACCACCACCTGGCCATCGCCCCCTACGGGCTGTTCCGCTGCGCCGACGGCAGCGTGCAGCTGTCCTGCGGGTCGGAGGGGCTGTGGCGGCGGCTCTGCGCCGAGTTCGGCTTCGACCCCGACGCCCCCGGTCTGGCCACCAACGGTGAACGGGTGGGCAACCGCGACCGCGTGATCGGGCTGCTGGAGACCGCGTTCGCCGACATCCGTGCCGAGGACCTGCTCGCCCGGCTGGACAAGGCCGGCGTGCCGGCGGGGAAGGTGCGCACCCTCGACGAGGTCTACGCCTGGGAGAAGACCCTGTCGCAGGGGCTGCTCGTCGACGTCGAGCACGCGACCGCGGGCCGGCTGTCACTGCCGGGCCCGCCCCTGCGGTTCTTCGCGCCCACGGCCGACGGCGAGACGGAGACCACCCGCCGGGAGCACTCCGCTCCCCCGGTGCTCGGGGCCGACGGCGATGCGATCCGGGCCTGGCTGTCGGAATCCGCGGGCGTTCCGGAGCCCGCCGAGGACGACGTCCAGAACGGGCACGCCACGTGAGCACCGCCCGACTCGACGCTCGGGCCCTGCGCGACCTGGTGCTGGACGCCGGCTCGTGGCGGACCTGGGACTCCCCGGTTCCCCCGCGCACGGTCGACGACGCGTACGCGCGCGAGCTGATCGAGGCGGCCCACAAGACCCGCCAGGACGAGTCGATCATCACCGGCGAGGGAAGGCTCCGCGGCCGCCGCGTCGCGGTCGTCGCCGGTGAGTTCGGCTTCCTCGCCGGGTCGATCGGGATCGCCGCGGCCGAGCGGCTGATCGCCGCCGTCGAGCGGGCCACCGAGGGGGGCCTGCCGCTCCTGGCGGCACCCGTCTCGGGCGGCACCCGCATGCAGGAGGGCACGGTCGCCTTCCTGCAGATGATCGGCATCACCGCGGCGATCGCCCGCCACAAGGAGGCCGGGCTCCCCTACCTCGTGTACCTGCGCAATCCCACCTTCGGCGGCGTGCTGGCCTCCTGGGGCTCGCTCGGGCACGTCACCATCGCCGAGCCGGGCGCGAGCATCGGCTTCCTCGGGCCACGGGTCTACGAGGCGCTCTACGGCGAGAAGTTCCCCGAGGGCGTGCAGACCGCCGAGCACCTGGCCGAGCGCGGGCTCATCGACGCCGTCGTCCCGCACGAGGAGGTGGGTGACGTCGCCGATCGTGCTCTGCGAGTGCTGGCCGCGCGGCAGACCTGGCACCTCGACGTCAGCGAGGCGGAGCGCCCGACGCCCGAGGACGGCACCGACGCCGACGACCCGGAGGACCACCGGAGCGCCTGGGACGTCGTGACGGCGTCCCGCCGGCCCGACCGGCCGGGCGTCCGCCGGCTGCTGCGGACGGCGGCGACCGACGTCGTCGGGCTCTCGGGCACCGGTGCGGGTGAGAAGGATCCCGGGCTGCTGCTGGCGCTGGCCCGCTTCGGCGGTGCCCCGTGCGTGGTGCTCGGGCAGGACCGGCGCGGGCAGAGCATGTCGGCGCCGCTGGGCCCGGCCGCGCTGCGGGAGGCCCGGCGCGGGATGCACCTCGCCGCGGAGTTGCGGCTGCCGCTGGTCACGCTGATCGACACACCCGGCGCCGCGCTGTCCCAGGAGGCCGAGGAGGGCGGCCTGGCCGGCGAGATCGCCCGCTGCCTGCACGACCTCGTGATGCTCAAGGCGCCGACGCTCGCGGTGCTGCTCGGCCAGGGCACCGGCGGCGGCGCGCTCGCGCTCGTGCCGGCCGACCGCGTGCTGGCGGCGGCGAACGGCTGGCTCGGGCCGCTGCCGCCGGAGGGTGCGTCGGCGATCGTGCACCGCGACACCACCCACGCCGGCGAGATGGCGCAGGCCCAGGGCGTTCGGGCCACCGACCTCTGGCGGGCCGGGATCGTCGACCGGGTCGTACCGGAGCGCCCGGACGCCGCCGACGAGCCGACCGAGTTCTGCCTGCGGCTGGGGCGCGTGCTCGGGGAGGAGCTGGCCGGGCTGCTCGGCCGCGACGACACCGAGCGATTCCGCCGTCGGCTGCACCGCTACCGGCACCTCGGCCGCTAGAAATCGGACCCGCCGGGGGGCCCGGGGGTGGGGTCTCAGTCGACCCGCAGGCTGCGGTCAGGGTCGAGCCGCTCGACGACGGCGTCGAGCGTCTCGCCCAGCAGCCGGGTCTGCTCGTCGGTCAGCGGGGCGAAGACCGCCTCACGGACGGCGTCCACATGCCCGGGCGCCACGGTCTTGACCACCTCCCACCCCGCGTCGGTGAGCACGGCGAGGCTTCCCCGTCCGTCGTCGGCGGCGCGCTCCCGGCGGACCCAGCCGCGGTCCTCGAGCCGCGCCACGGTGTGCGACAGCCGGCTCTGCGACTGATTGGCGCGCCGGGCGAGGTCGCTCATGCGCCGGCTGCGGGTGGGTGACTCCGAGAGCATGGCCAGGACGACGTAGGCGGCGTGGCTGATCCCGGCATCGCGCTGCAGCTGTGCGTCGAGGACTCGCGGCAGCAGCTCGGCCACCGTGAGCCAGGCGCGCCAGGTCTGTTGCTGCTGCTCGTCGAGCCACTGCTGCGTCACGGAACTGGACGCTACTGCGCTCAGCCCACCCGCTGCCCCCCGCAGGACGCACCGTGGGCAGCGGCACGTGGACGGACCACGGGCGGGTGGCGCATCATTGGCAGTCTCCGGGTGCGAGTGCCAACCCGGTGATCCGACCTCCGCTCGACCAGGGAGCCCAAGCGCCGTGCCCACGTACCAGTACGCCTGCACCAATCCAGAGGGCAAGCACGAGTTCGAGATGGTGCAGTCATTCACCGACGCGCCAGTGAGCGTGTGCCCGCAGTGCGGCAGCCCGGTGCGGAAGGTCTACGGCTCGGTGGGTGTGGTCTTCAAGGGCTCGGGCTTCTACCGGACCGACAGCCGCAAGGCGGCCTCGGCCTCCGAGGGTCCGTCGAACGGTTCCGGGGCGGCGAAGGAGAGCGCCCCGGCGGCCGCCGCGAAGGAATCCTCGTCGTCCGCCTCGAAGGACTCGTCGTCCTCCGCCTCGAAGGACTCGTCGTCCTCGACCTCCGCCGCGAAGCCGTCGGGCAGTGGCGGGTCCAAGGCCGCCAACTGATCTCCTGACCCGGGGGCCGTCCACAGCCGATGTGCCCGTCCACAACCGGAGGCCGTCCCGGGATGTTCGGCGCTGGGCGCGGAACGCTTCGAGGATGCCCCGCCTCCGACTGCCCCGCTCTCCCGTGCACACCGCGCGGCGTGCGGCAGCTGTCCTGCTCGCGCTGGGCGCACTGATCCTGGCGCTGCGTCCCGCTCCGACACCCGCCGCCGCAGCCCCGGACGGCGTCCCGGTAGTGGTCGCCGCAGCCGAGCTACCGGCCGGCACCGAGCTCTCCCCGGCCGACCTCGCGCTCGCCCGGCTGCCACCGGAGTTCGTTCCGGCCGGGACGTGGCCCGAGCCCTCGGCCGTCGTGGGCCGGGTCGTCGCCGGCAGCGTCCGGGCGGGTGAGCCGCTGACCGACGTCCGCCTGATCGGTGCCGGGCTGACCGCCCTGCTCGAACCGGATCAGGTCGCGGCGCCGGTCCGGCTGGCCGATCTGGCGGTGGCCGCGCTGGTGCGCACGGGCGACCACGTCGACGTCCTGGCCACCCCGCCGGACGCCGCCCGGGCGGAGGTGATCGCCGAGGGCGCATTGGTGCTGTCGGCCGGTGCGGCCGGGGCGTCCCCGCCGGGTGCGGTGGACCCCGCGGCCGGGCTGCTCCTGGTCGCGGTGGACGCGGTGACGGCGGCCCGGCTCGCGGCCACGGCCACGACGTCGACCCTGACGGTCACCCTTCCGCCCCCGTGACACGCCCGACCGTGGCGGAGGCCGGCGACCGCGTGGGTTTGGATGGAGCCATGCTCAGCGGCTTCAAGAACTTCGTGCTCCGCGGAAACGTCGTCGACCTCGCCGTGGCGGTGGTCATCGGCGCGGCGTTCACCACCGTCGTCAACTCCTTCGTCGACTCGTTCCTCACCCCGCTGATCGCCCTGATCAGTGGCGGCGGCACGCTCGGCGGCGAGTGGTACATCGGCAAGCAGCACTTCACCTGGGGGGCGTTCCTCAGTGCGGTCATCGGCTTCCTGATCACCGCGACGGTCGTGTACTTCCTCGTCGTGCTGCCGATGCACCGGCTGCTCGACCGGCTGGCGACGGGCAAGGAGCCCGGACCGGTCGCCCCCACGGACGTGGAGTTGCTGGTCGAGATCCGCGACCTGCTCCGCGCCCAGCAGGGTCTCGCCCCGTCAGCACCTGATTCCGGCCGGCACACCCCGCCTGCGCGCTGACCGTCACTGCTCGACCCTGGTCAGTCGCTGCCCCAGTGCGGCGGCCGGTCCTCCAGGTAGCGCCGGTCGCCGTCGGCCGATTCGGCGGGCCGCTCGCCCCAGCCGACGTCGCTGTCGTCAGGCGCCCGGGTGGGCCGCACGGAGGGAGGCGGCGCCGACGGGACGGGCGGCAGCCCGAGCCCCTCGAGCACCTCTGCCCCGGGCAGCGCGGCGAGCACCGATCCGTCCACGGCCAGCTTGCTGCCGCGCGTACCGGACCCGACGACGACGAGACCGGCACTCGCCACGGCGGCGTCCACCAGGACCGGCAGCCCATCCGGAAGTCCCACCGGCGTGATGCCGCCGTAGGCCATGCCGGTCTCGGAGACCGCGACGTCCTGCGGTGCGAACGAGGCCTTACGAGCCCCGAGGTGCCGGCGGACCAGGCCGTTGACGTCCGCCCGCGTCGTGGCGAGGACGACGCAGGCCACCAGGCTCGTCTGCCCGGACCGCCGCGCCGCGACGACCACGCAGTTGGCCGAGGCCCCGAGCGGAACCGCGTACGCCTCGGTGAAGGCGGCGGTGTCGGCGAGGTCGCCGTCGATCTCGGCGACCCACGCCGGACCGGCGAGCGACGGCAGTGCCGCAGCGACCGGTGCGCCCAGCAGGTCGGGTCGGTCGGCGGCCGGCATCCACGTCAGCGAGCCGAGCTCGGGAGCGGTCATCGGACGGGAGCGGGCGGCAGGAGCACGGACCGATCCTGCGACACGGCGTCGGAGTCGACCAGCCCGGGTGGGCCGGAACCCTGAGCGACCCGGCCGGGATCCGCTGTCGCAATTCCCCGCACGCACGTCAGGATGGGCTCATGATCGGCCAGCTCCATTCCGTCGTGATCGACGCCCCGGACGCGCATGCGCTCGCCACCTTCTACGCCGAGCTGCTGGGGATGGAGGTCAAGGGCTCCCCCGGCGACGACTGGGTGTGGGTGACCGGCGCGGGCTACCGGCTGGCCATCCAGGAGGCGCCCGACCTCCAGCCTCCCGACTGGCCAGATCCCGACCGTCCGCAGCAGTTCCACCTCGACATCCGGGTCGCCGACGTCGAGGAGGCCGAGCCGAAGGTGCTGGCGCTCGGCGCCCGCCGCCTGCCCGGTGGAGGCGGCGACTTCCGCGTCTACGCCGACCCGGTCGGGCACCCCTTCTGCCTGGTGTGGGACGTATGAGCTCCGACCGTCCCGAGGTCGACCGCACGGTCGCCGGCCCCTTCGTCGCTGCGATCAGGTTCGAGGTCGGCGGGCCGAGCGGGTCCGGGGTGACCGGTTCCGAACTGCCCGCACCCTGACCGCTCGCCGGCGTCCCCCGGATCAGCGGAGCTGGTCGATCCGGATCAGGTTGCCGGCGGGGTCGCGGAAGGCACAGTCACGGACGCCGTACGGATGCTCGGTCGGCTCCTGCACGACCTCGGCGCCGGCGGCCTCCAGCCCCTCGAAGGTGCCGTCGAGGTCCTCTGCGGACATCAGGAGGGTGGCGTAGGTGCCCTTCGCCATCATCTCGAGAATCGTCCGGCGCTCGTCCTCGGTGATCCCCGGATCGACGGCCGGCGGGTGCAGGACGATCGACATGCCGGGCTGGTCGGGAGGTCCGACCGTGATCCAGCGCATGCCGCCGTATCCGACGTCCTTGCGGACCTCGAAGCCGAGGACGTCGCGGTAGAACGCCAGGGACGCCTCGGGGTCGTCGTGCGGGAGGAAGGTCCCGGAGATGCTGAGGTCCATGGCCGTCACGCTAGGTGCGGCTCGGCGACCTTCGCTTCTCGATTCCTGACCGGTCGGGTCACCTGTTTCGCCACGCACGACGGCATCCCCGCCGTCGCCCGCGCCGCCTCCCGCCGATAGGTGCTGGGCGGCACTCCGACCAGTTCGGCGAAGCGGGTGCTGAAGGTGCCCAGCGACGAGCAGCCGACCGCGAAGCACACGTCGGTGACGCCGAGGTCGCCGCGACGCAGCAGCGCCATCGCCCGCTCGATGCGCCGGGTCATCAGGTAGCCGTACGGCGACTCCCCATAGGCGCGCTTGAACCCGCGGCTGAGGTGACCGGCCGACATGTGGGCCCCGCGGGCGAGCGCCTCGACGTCGAGCGGCTGGGCGTACTCCCGGTCGATCCGGTCGCGGACGCGCCGCAGCCGCGCGAGATCGCGCAGCTGCTGCGTCGCGGCGGAACTGCTGGACACCTGCGGAATCGTCGCACGCTCCCGCGCCGCCGAGACCCCGATCAGTCCCGGGCGTCGACGACGTCCGGGTCGAGCGTGACCCGGAACAGCGCGCGGGGGTCCTGCAGCGTCGCCGGCGGCCGGGCGGCCGAGCGCGGCACCACCCGGTCCCAGCGGGCCGGCCGCCGGTGCGGCAGCAGCTCGCGGCCCTGGAAGAGGTAGTCCCCCACCACCTCGCCGAGCAGCAGGCCGGCCCCGTGCTCGATGGGGAGCCCCACGAGGCTCCCGGGACGCATCTCGTCGAGGAAGGCCGACAGCTGGCGCAGGTCCTTGGCGGGGCGGCGTCCCGAGAGCTCCTTGGAGAGCGCGCGCAGCTCTTCCGGCGAGAGCCCGGTGGCGTCGACGTCGATCCCCGACTGCGTGCCCAGGCCGACGACGCCGGCGGCGAGGCAGGCGCCGAGCTCGCCGTGCACCCGCGGGCGAACCACCCAGACCTGCACCCCCTCGGGCGCCGGCGTGGGCGGCAGGTCGTCCGACTCCGGCCACACGTAGGGCAGGTCGTCGGGCTCGGGTCCGAACCGTTCGGTCAGGCGCG
>JAOPWH010000223.1 GCA_025965795.1 Blastococcus sp. | reverse complement strand
GCCCGAGCTGGCCGACCTGGCGCCCCGGCCCGACGTCGCCGCGCTCGAGGGTCGCTGCGCGGCGGCCACCCGCGAGCGCGAGGACGCCGTCGCCGAGCTGGAACGGGCGCGTCGGTGCGGCGCCGCGCTGGAGTCACTGGCCGGTGAGGTCACCGCTGCTGAGATGGAGCTGGCCGACCTCCGTGCCTGGAGCGATCAGGTGACCGCCCTCGCCGACCTGGTGAACGGGCGGGGATCGAACGCGCTGCGGATGAGGCTGCAGTCCTTCGTGCTGGCCGCCCGGCTCGAACAGGTCGCCGAGGTGGCCAGCCGCCGGCTGCTCGACATGTCCGGCGGGCGCTACACCTTCCTGCACAGCGACGCGCAGGGCCGGAACGGGGCGCGCGGGGGCCTCGGGCTCGACGTCTTCGACGAGTACACCGGCATCCGGCGTGCGACGAAGACGCTCTCCGGTGGGGAGAGCTTCATGGCCTCGCTCGCGCTCGCACTCGGCCTGGCCGACGTGGTCACCGCCGAGACCGGCGGGGTGCAGATCGACACCCTCTTCGTCGACGAGGGTTTCGGCACCCTCGATCCGCAGGCGCTCGACGCCGTGATGACCGTGCTCGACGAGCTGCGGCGCGGCGGTCGCACGGTGGGTGTGATCAGCCACCTCGAGGAGCTGCGCACGCGCATCCCCACCCGACTCGAGGTGATCTCCGGCCGGCACGGCTCCCGCCTCTCGGCCTGAGGCCGTCGCCTCGCCGGCGGATCAGGCGACGTCCAGCAGGGCCGTTCTCCGCACGCTGGGGGCGGGGAACACCCAGCGGCGGTAGCTCAGGTAGCGCACGACCGTGCCGATCCCGATGGAGGCGATGTTGACCACCTGCAGGACCAGCGCACTGTCCTGCCGGAAGCCGTGATGGGCCAGTCCGACGATGGCCAGCCCCATCAGCAGGGTCAGCCCGTTGATCAGGGCGAACCGGACATAACCCCGGCGGTGGCTGGTGCCTGCGCGCGCGGCGAACGACCAGTAGCGGTGCCCGGCATACGCCACGGTCATCGACACCAGCGTCGAGACCAGCTTCGCGGTCACCGCCCCGGCACCGAGGGAGACATAGAGCACCTGGAACAGCCCCACGTCCAGCAGGAAGCAGGCCGCGCCGACGATCCCGAAGGCACCGATCTCATGGGCCAGGCGGCGCCATGGCTCGCGCAGTCGTCCGGTCCGCTGGCGCTGCTGCACGAGGTCCGAGTCTAGGACGCGGCGGGGCGGAGCCGGGCCAGGCGCACGTCCCGGTGGCGGACCGCCGTCACACCGCGATCTGCTCGTGCCCGGCCGGCCGCGGCCGGTGCACGATCGACCGGATCGGGGTCGCGGGGACGGCGTGCGGCGTCCGGGCGCCGAGTCGGCGGCCGAGCCGGACGGCCGGCAGTTCGACCACCCGGTAGGTGCCCTCGCTGATCGCCAGGATGAGCGCTGTCCAGACGACGGCAGTGAGCGTGGGGGAGGGCAGCGCGGGCACGGCGAGCAGCACCAGCGCCTGCACCAGGTACACCGAGAAGCTGATCGCGCCCAGGCGCCGGAGCCAGTGCGGCACCGTCCGCGAGCGCAGGGCCAGACCCGCGCCGAAGATCGCGTAGGCGCCCAGCCAGGCGGTCAGGAGCGGGAGCACGGCCGGCTCGCCCGGCTGCCCGGCCGCGGCCGCCAGCAACGCCGCTCCGCCGGTCAGGGAGGCGGCGACGCAGCCGACCAGGGTCCGGAGGTGCACCGCGCCGGCGTGCCAGCGGGAGAAGACCGTGCCGGTGAACATCGTGGCGAGGCAGAACAGGCCGAGAGGGATCGACCGGCCGAGCAGTCCGGCCGAGACGGCCCCGACGACGCAACCGGCAGACACGGCCAGCGACAACGCCACGCTGTGCCGGTGCCGGCCGAGGAGGAACAGCGCCGACAGGGTGACGTAGAAGATCATCTCGAAGGCCAGCGTCCAGTACAGCGGCAGCGCGTGCGGACTGCCGGCGACGGCCTGGAGCATCGTCGCGTTCGCCAGCCAGTCGGCCGGGGTCAGTGCGGCGGCCGGCACGGAGCGACCGGCGAGCACGAGGACGGCCGCACCGGCGAGGCTCACCCAGTACAGCGGATACAGCCGGAAGACCCGGCTGCGCCAGAAGTCGCGCAGCGCTTCCGCGCGCGGTGCGCCGGCGCGGGCGCGTTCGAGGCTCGCGGGGATGATGAACCCGCTGCACAGGAAGAAGACCGTCACTCCGAGCTGCCCGAGCTGGACGCCGTGCGTGCTCAGCCGGGCGACCGCGGGGAAGAGCAGCTCGCCGAGGTGCTGCAGCAGGACGAGGCAGACGGCGATGCCGCGGAGCGCGTCCAGGAAGTCCAGCCGGCCACTGCGCGCCGTGCGCGAGGGCGCCGTCACATGCAGTGTCTGGACGGTCACCCTCTGAGGCTAGGAGCGCTACCGTCCGGGCCCCCGGAGGACAAGCCGGACGGCCGAACGATCTAGCCTCACCAATCACCATGGCCTCATCCATCGATCCGGCCCCATCGGTCGACCCGCGCACCGGCCTGCCCGTCGTGGCGATGGTCGGCGGCGGGCAGCTGGCCCGGATGACCCACCAGGCGGCGGTCGCCCTCGGGCAGTCGCTGCGGGTCCTCGCCACGGGTCCTGACGAGTCGGCCGCGCTGGTCGCCGCCGACGTCCGCCTGGGCGACCATCGCGACCTCGCCGCCCTGCGGGACCTCGCCGACGGCGCGACCGTCGTGACGTTCGACCACGAGCACGTGCCGACCGAGCACCTGCAGGCCCTCGTCGACGCCGGCACCCGGGTCGCCCCCGGGCCCGCCGCCCTCGTGCATGCCCAGGACAAGCTGGTCATGCGCCGTGCGCTCGCGGCCGCCGGCGAACCGCAGCCCGCCTGGGCCGAGGCGCACACCGTGCACGACGTGACCGCGCTGGCCGAGGACGTCGGATGGCCGGTCGTCCTGAAGACCCCCCGCGGCGGGTACGACGGCAAGGGCGTCTTCGTCGTCGACGGGCCCGACGAGGTGGCGGACCTGCTCGAACGGCACGGGACGCTGCTGGTCGAGGAGCGCGTGGCCATGGTCCGCGAGCTGGCCGTGCAGGTGGCCCGGTCGCCGTTCGGTCAGGTGGCGGTCTGGCCGGTCGTCGAGACCGTGCAGCGCAACGGGGTGTGCGAGGAGGTTCTCGTGCCCGCGCCCGGACTCGACGCCGAGACGGCGACGGCGGCGCAGGAGCTCGCGATCCGCATCGCCGACCGGCTCGGCGTCGTCGGCATGCTCGCCGTGGAGCTGTTCGAGACGTCGGACGGCGTCGTGGTCAACGAACTGGCCATGCGGCCGCACAACTCCGGCCACTGGACCATCGAGGGCTCACGGACCAGCCAGTTCGAGCAGCACCTGCGCGCTGTCCTGGACTATCCGCTGGGCTCCACCGAGGCCACCGCGCCGGTCGTGGTGATGGCCAACGTGCTGGGCGGAGCGGCCTCGGCCGAGGACTGGGCCGGTCCGGCGCTCGACGAGCGGGTGCACCACTTCATGGCGCACTGGCCCGACGTCAAGCTGCACTGGTACGGGAAGGGTCAACGGCCCGGCCGCAAGCTCGGGCACGTCACTGCCCTGGGCAGCGACCTCGACGAGGTCCGGGCGCGGGCGGTCGCCGCGGCCCGCTACCTGGCCGA
Organism: Blastococcus sp.; assembly: GCA_025965795.1. GTDB lineage: Bacteria > Actinomycetota > Actinomycetes > Mycobacteriales > Geodermatophilaceae > Blastococcus_B. The sequence continues at coordinate 812 of JAOPWH010000223.1, read as the reverse complement.
CGGCGTCGTCGATCCCGCCTTCGCCTTCGAGCACGACCACTGAGGAGCCGGCATGACCGAACCGATCGATGACCCCGTGGTCGGCATCGTGATGGGCAGCGACTCCGACTGGCCCATGATGGAGCCGGCCGCACTGGCGCTCGACGAGTTCGGGATCCCCTACGAGGCGCACGTCGTCTCCGCGCACCGCACCCCCCGCCGGATGCTCGACTACGCCGAGACCGCCGCTGACCGCGGTCTGCGCGTGATCATCGCGGGGGCCGGGGGAGCGGCGCACCTGCCCGGCATGATCGCCGCCGCCACGCCCCTGCCGGTGATCGGCGTTCCCCGGCCCCTGGACCGGCTCGACGGCCTGGACAGCCTGCTGTCGATCGTGCAGATGCCGGCCGGTGTTCCGGTGGCGACCGTGGGTATCGGCGGCGGACGCAACGCCGGCCTGCTCGCCGTCCGCATCCTGGCCGCGGGGGACGACACGCTGCGCGCCGCGGTCGTCCGCTTCCAGGCCGAGCTGGCCGAATCCGTCGTCGCCCGGGACCTCACCCTGCAGGCACGACTCGCCTCGGACGAGTAGGTCTGCGGGCTTAGGATCTACCCGTGGGTAACACAGGGGATCTCTACGCACTGACCGACGAGCACGACGCTATCCGGGAGGCAGTCCGCGAGATCGCGGAGCGCGAGATCGCCCCGTTCGCGGCCGAGGTGGACGCCGACGCGCGCTATCCGATCGAGGCGCAGAAGGCCTTGACCGCGGCAGGCTTCCACGCCACCCACATCCCCGAGGCCTACGGCGGCGAGGGCGCCGACGCGATCGC
>JAOPWH010000203.1 GCA_025965795.1 Blastococcus sp. | reverse complement strand
CCGGACCGGGACAGGTGCACGACCCCCGAGGAGTCACCCGCTCACATCGACGTGACGTACCGCCGGACCCGGGCCCACGCGGACGTATCGATCGCGAGTCCGCCCCTGGACACTCCGGGGCAGGCCTACCGCGATCGCATCGAGCGCGCCAGCCAGGAGGCCGGCCGGCGATGAGGGGGGCTCAGCTGGCCGCGAGCTCCGGCCTCAGCCAGGTGTGGTGGTCAAGAACGGCGCGGCCGTCGGGGAGCAGCTCGCCGTCGTCGTCGAACAGGACGACGCCGTTGCACAGCAGGCTCCAGCCCTGCTCGGGGTGGCTGCTGACCACGGCGGCGAGGTCGCGTGCCTCATCGGTAGCTTCGGGGCAGGGCGTTCCGTGGTGACACATGAGGAATCCATTCCTTCGGTATCCCGGCACCGTGCCGGGAACTACGTACCGTGCTCGTCCGATTACAGGGTTCGGCAAGTCTGCGCCTGAGCTGGAGTTCCGGCGGGTGAGCAAGCTCACCAGATCACCCCAATGGGTCGTCAGTTCCTGCCATGCTCCGCTCGGGATCGACGGCGTCACCGCAGCTCGGACCGGCGTTTCCTGCCTCAGAGCTTGCGGAGCAGAACCCGACGCACCGAGTGGTCCGTGGACTTCTGCAGCACCAGCCGGGCCCGCGAACGCGTCGGTGCGATGTTGTCGCGCAGGTTGGGGCCGTTGACCGCTGCCCAGATGCCGTGGGCCGTCTCGCGGGCCTGCTCGTCGGTGAGGGCGGCGAAGCGGTGGAAGTACGCGCCGGAATCCTGGAAAGCGGTTCGGCGCAGCGCGAGGAACCGCTCGACGTACCAGTGCTGGATGTCGGCCTCGGCCGCGTCGACGTACACGGAGAAGTCGAAGAAGTCGGAGAGGAACACCGCGGCGGCCGTGCCGTCGGTCCGCCGGCCGGCCTGGAGCACGTTGAGGCCCTCGAGCACGAGGACGTCGGGCCGGTCCACCGCCTGGACGGCGCCCGGGACGATGTCGTAGGAGCGGTGGTCGTACACCGGCGCGAAGACCTCCTCCCGGCCGGATTTCACGTCGGCGAGGAAGCGGGCCAGTGCCCGGCGGTCGTAGCTCTCCGGAAAGCCCTTGCGGCCGAGCAGCCCGCGCGACTGCAGGACGGCGTTGGGCATCAGGAACCCGTCGGTGGTGACGAGGTCGACCCGGGGGGAGCCGGGCATGGCCGCGAGAAGGGTCTGCAGCAGGCGGGCGGTCGTGCTCTTGCCGACGGCGACACTGCCGGCGACGGCGATGACGAAGGGCACCTTGGCGGTCGCGTCCCCGAGGAAGCGGCTCTGCGCCGCCCACAACCGCCGGCCGGCCGCCACGTGCAGGCCGATCAGCTCGGCCAGCGGAAGGTAGACGGTGGCGACCTCGTCCAGGTCGATGCGGTCGCCGAGCGTGGCCAGGCCGCGCAGCTCCGCCTCGTCCAGCGGCAGACTCGTCCCCGCGGCGAGCGCGCGCCACGAGGCCCGGTCGAACACCGCGTAGGGCGAGAAAGAGGCGCGTGTCCCTACCGTCACGGCCCCATCGTGCCGGTCGGGCGCCGTATGCGGCGCGGGCGGGTCACCCGCGAGGGTGGCCCCGTCCCGTGGACGACCGCGGCACGGGGATGCCGAGCGCGGGTCCGTCTAGGGTCGGCGTGTGCCGACCCGTCCGGGGCTCCTCGACTGCATCGAGGGCTACTACGCCGCTGCGCCGCTCCCGGACGCGCGGATCGAGGCGGCCGGATCGCTCGACGTCCCGATCGGGGACCCGGCCTGGCCCTATCCGGCCCGCCCGCGCCCGGGGGCCGGACCGGTGACCGCGGAAGACGTCGCGTCGGCAGTCGCGCGCCAGGAGTCCGCGGGCCTGCCGGTGGCTCTGGAGTGGGTACCCGAGCGGGCGCCGCAGGCAACGGCCGCGGCGCGCGCCGCCGGACTCACGGTGGAGGAGCAGCCGCTGCTCGTGGTCGTCGACCCGGTCGAGGTGCTCCTGCCGGCCGGCGTGCGCATCTATCTGGTGGGCGCCGACGATCCGGAGCTGCCCCGTTACGAGCGGGTGGCGGCCATCGCCTTCGCCCATCCCGGCGGCCGGGCCGACGTCCGGGAGGCGCCGCTGGACGACTCCGCCGCGGCGACGGCGCGCACGCGGGTGCTGCGGGAACGGATCGCAGCGGGCCGGACGGTGATGATGGTCGCCGTCGAGCACGGCGTCGCCGTGGCCGTCGGCTCGCACCAGCCGGTGGACGTCGACGGCACGGAGGTCACCGAGGTCGTCGGCGTCGCCACGCTGCCCCGGCTGCGGGGGCGAGGCCTGGGCGCCGGTCTGGCATCGGCCCTCGTCGCGCACGCCCGCGAGACCGCCGACATGGTCTTCCTGGCAGCCGGCGACGACGACGTGGCCCGCGTCTACGAGCGCATCGGGTTCGCGCGGCTGGCCACGACGGCCATCGCCGACCGGCGGTCGGAGACGTGAGCCCCTGCAGGGTGCCGCCGCGAGCCCGCGACCAGTGGGGGGCACGGGGTCCTTCTGCTGCGGCGACGGAGGAATCCTTGGCTCAGTCCTCCGCGTAGGTGGCCACCAACGTGGCCCGCGCGAGGGTGTGGAAGAAGAGATTGAAACCGAGCACCGCCGGGGTCGCATCGGCGTCGACGTCGAGCTTGTCGGTGTCCACCGCATGGACGACGACGAAGTAGCGGTGCGGTCCGTGCCCGGCCGGGGGAGCGGCTCCCACGTAGCCGGCGAATCCGCCGTCGTTGCGCAGCTGCACCGCACCCTCGGGCAGGCCCGGAGCGTCCTTGTCGCCGGCGCCCCCGGCCAGTTCGGTCACCGACGCTGGGATGTTCGCGACCGCCCAGTGCCAGAAGCCGCTCGCCGTCGGCGCGTCCGGGTCGTAGACCGTGACGGCGAAGCTGCGCGTGCCGTCCGGGAAGCCCGACCACGACAGCTGCGGTGAGCGGTCCTCCCCGCCGGCGCCCATGACTCCGCTGACGTGCGGCATCGGCAGCACCTCGCCGTCGGTCACGTCGCTGCTCGTGACCTGGAAGCTCGGCACCTGGGGAAGGAAGTCGTACGGGTTCGGCGGGGTCGGCCGGTCGGCCATGTCGGTTCTCCTCGGGTCTGATCGATCGCTCGCCCCGGACCCTAGGCACGCGGCCGTGGGCGCGCTCGTCGGCGGGGGAGGAGGGCCCTGGTCCGGCCTCCAGGGACAGCCGACACATGACTGCCGTGGCGCCGACACGCCCGACGGCGCTTCCGCCGGTAACGTCCCCTCGTGCCTGCGCAGAACCGCCTCGGTCTACCGGACTCCATCCGTGCCTGCCTGTTCGACCTGGACGGCGTCCTGACGCGGACGGCGACCGTGCACATGGCCGCGTGGAAGCGGACGTTCGACGGTTTCCTGCAGGCCCACGAACCCGGATCGCCGGAGTTCAGCCAGCTCGACTACAACCGGTTCGTCGACGGCAAACCGCGCGCCGACGGCGTGCGCGACTTCCTGGCCAGCCGGGGGATCACCCTGCCCGAGGGCTCGCCCGCCGACCCGGCGGACGCGGCGACGGTGCAGGGCATCGCCGCCCGCAAGAACGAGCTGGTCCTGGCCGAGCTCGAGGAGCACGGCGTCGAGGTCTATCCCGGATCGGTCGACTATCTGCGCGCGGTGAAGGCCGCCGGCCTCGCCACAGCGGTGGTGACCGCCTCGGCCAACGGTGAGCAGGTGATCGGCGTCGCCGGTTTCGCCGACCTGATCGACACGCGGATCGACGGGGTCGTCGCGGCCCGGGAGCACCTCCGGGGAAAGCCCCAGCCGGACACCTTCCTGGCCGGCGCCCGGGCGCTCGGCGTCGAGCCGTCCGAGGCGGTCGTCTTCGAGGACGCGCTCTCCGGCGTGGCCGCGGGCCGGGCCGGGAAGTTCGGGTTCGTGGTCGGTGTGGACCGGGTCGGCCAGGCCGAGGGGCTGGCCGAGCAGGGTGCCGACGTCGTCGTCCAGGACCTGTCGGAGCTGCTGGACGGTGGGGCATGACCGAGGGGCGCGCCTCCTTCCCGATCGAGCCGTGGTCGCTGACCGAGATCGGACTCGACCACGCCTCGCTCGCGGTGCACGAGTCGGTGTTCGCGCTGACCAACGGCCACATCGGCATGCGCGGCTCCTTCGAGGAGGGCGAGCCGGTCGTGGTCCCCGGCACGTATCTGAACGGCTTCTTCGAGGAGCGGCCGCTGCCCTACGCCGAGGCCGGCTACGGGTTCCCCGAGCAGGGCCAGACGATGGTCAACGCCACCGACGGCAAGCTCATCCGGCTGCTGGTGAAGGACTCCCCGCTCGACCTCGACTACGGCGAGATCATCGACCACCGGCGCACGCTGGATCTCCGGGCCGGCGTCCTCCGCCGCTCGACGGAGTGGCTCTCCCCGGGTGGGCGCACGGTGCGGGTCACCAGCACCCGGCTGGTGTCGCTGGCCCGGCGATCGATCGCGGCGATCGAGTACAAGGTGGAGGTCACCGACGACCAGGGCGACCTCTACGTCGCGGTGCAGTCGGATCTGCTGGCCAACGAGTCGGCGCCGTCCGGCGACGGCGATCCTCGAGCGGCGGCCGCGCTCGGAAAGCCGCTGCAGTCGGAGATGGCCGTGGCCAGGGGCCGCCGGGCCGTGCTCGTGCACCGGACCAAGCGCAGCCGCCTGCGCATGGCGGCCGGCATGGACCACGTGATCGAGATCCCCGACACCTGCACCGAGGACATCGAAGCCGCCGGCGACCTCGCGCGGTACACCCTCGCCGCGCGCATCCCGCCGGGCGGCTCTCTGCGGCTGGTCAAGTTCCTGGCCTACGGCTGGTCCTCCCGCCGCTCGGACGCGGCCGTCCGCGACCAGGTCGAAGGCGCACTGGCCACGGCGAAGCTGGCCGGCTGGGACCGGCTGATCCGCGAGCAGCGGGAGCTCCTCGACAACCACTGGGACGAGGCCGACGTCGAGATCGAGGGCGACGACGAGCTGCAGCAGGCCGTGCGGGTCGGGATGTTCCACGTCCTGCAGGCCGGGCTGCGTGGCGAACGACAGCCGATCCCGGCGAAGGGTCTGACCGGCCCCGGCTACGACGGGCACACCTTCTGGGACACCGAGACCTACGTGCTGCCGGTGCTCACCTACACCGCGCCGCACGCGGTACGGGATGCACTGCGCTGGCGGCACTCGACCCTGGAGATGGCCCGCGAGCGGGCCCGTGTGCTGGGACGCAGGGGAGCGGCCTTCCCGTGGCGCACCATCCGCGGGGAGGAGTGCTCCGGCTACTGGCCGGCGGGGACGGCGGCCTTCCACATCAACGCCGACATCGCCGACGCCGTCGTGCGGTACTACAACGCGACGCTCGACGACGACTTCGACCGCGACTTCGGCGCCGAGCTGCTGATCGAGACGGCGCGGTTGTGGGCCTCCCTCGGGCACTTCGACGCCGAGCACGGCTTCCGGATCGATGGCGTCACCGGCCCCGATGAGTACACGGCCGTCGTGGACAACAACGTCTACACGAACCTCATGGCGCAGCGGAACCTGCGCGAGGCGGCCGAGGCCGTGAAGCGCCAGCCCGACGTCGCCGGCCGGCTGGTCGTGACCGACGACGAGGTCGAGGTCTGGCTGCGGGCCGCGGCCCTCATGGCCGTCCCCTACGACACGCAGCGCGGCGTGCACATGCAGTCCGACGCGTTCACCCACCACGAGGAGTGGGACTTCGCGAACACGCCCAAGGAGAACTACCCGCTGCTCCTGCACTACCCGTACTTCGAGATCTACCGCAAGCAGGTGGTGAAGCAGGCCGACCTGGTCATGGCGCTGCACCTGCGCGGTGACGCCTTCACCCTCGAGGAGAAGATCGCCAACTTCGCCTACTACGAGGAGCGGACGACCCGCGACTCCTCGCTGTCGGCCAGCCAGCAGGCGGTCGTCGCGGCGGAGACCGGGCACCTCCAGCTGGCCTACGACTACTGGGCCGAGGCTGCGCTGACCGATCTGCAGAACCTGCACCACAACTCCGGCCACGGTCTGCACATCGCCTCCCTGGCGGGCGGCTGGACGGTGGCCGTCGCCGGTTTCGGCGGCATGCGCGACCACAACGGCGAGCTGACGTTCGGTCCGCGGCTGCCCGAGCGGATCACCCGGATGCGTTTCCGGGTGGTCTACCGCGGCCGGAAGCTGACCGTGACGATCACCCACGAGTGCGCCACCTACCGGCTCGAGGACGGCGAGCCGCTGGACATCCGCCACCACGGCCGTCAGGTCACGGTCGATCACGAGGACCTCGTGCTGGAGATCCCGCCGGCGCCCCAGGTGGAGCCCGTGCACCAGCCGGTCGGGTGCGAGCCGCGGCGGCGCGCCCGGGGCTGAGAAAGAACCCTCCCGCCCCACCGCTCGCGAGCGCGCGGCGGCCCCGCAGGCGGGCCGGGAGACTCACCCCAGCAGCCAGTACCCGCCCAGCAGCAGTGCGCCGACGTCGACGACGAGGAAGACGCCGACCCAGAACAGCCCCGGCACGCGGGTGAGCCGCGCCAGCTGATCGGCGTCGGAGTCCGGCGCCGTCCGCCGGCGGCGGGACCGCTGCAGCTCGAGGACGGTGCGCGGCGCGGCCAGCAGCAGGAACCAGGTGGCCAGGGCGGCGAATGCGGCCTGGCCCTCCGGCGGGAGCCACCAGGTGCCGGCGAACACGACCGCGCCGGTGGCCAGGACCGACCAGAGTCCGTACCAGTTGCGGATCTGGACGAGCAGCAGGGCCAGGAGGACCAGCAGCGCCCACAGCAGCCCGATCGCATGGCCTGCGGCCAGCAGTGCGGCCGCCCCGAGGCCGAAAATCCCCGGCCCGGTGTATCCGGCGAACAGGGTGAGCACCATGCCCAGCCCGGTGGGGCGGCCCGCGGACACGGTGAGGCCCGAGGTGTCGGAGTGCAGCCGGATCCCCGACAGACGTCGTCCGGCGGCCAGCGCGACGGCACCGTGCGCGCCCTCGTGCGCGATCGTCACGACGTGCCGGGTGATCCGCCACAGGACGGGGGAGACGACCAGCAGCGCCGCGGCGGCGGCGGTGCCCAGCAGCATCGTCGACGGGAGATCGGGGACGGTGGCGGTCACCTGCGTCCAGAACCGGCCGAGGAGCTCCACGGGCCGAGTCAACCGCACCGAGCCGGCCTCGTTCGGGGGGTGGTGGGGCGTGTCAGGCAGCCGTGCGGCGCTCCTCACACCGCCAGGAACTCCGGTGCGGCCCCGGAGCACCGATGCTGGAGGCATGACCAGCTCGACCGACGTGCGTGCGGTTCCGTTGCGCACTCAGCGAGAGGAGCGCCTGGCAGCGGAAGGCTCCACCTCCGCCTGACAAGTTGACATAATGTGCATTATCGGCGTAGCGGGTTCGAGCGCGGAAGGAGTGTTCTACGGGTCTTCCGGGCGTTCTGGTCTCCCGTCGCATCACCGCACAGTCGCCGGCCGGCACACGGCACATGCGCAGGACAGCCGGCCCGGCATCCGGCTCTCGTCGCAGGCGCTCCCCGCGTCGTCGGGGTCCGGCCCGACATCCTGGAGCCGGTGGACCGTCCCACGCGATCGTCGACCTGTCGCCGACTCCCCCGCAGCCGATCGTGTTCCCGGGCGATCTTGATGGTCCTGGCACCCCGATGACGGCTCGGACGGCCCGTCTCGGCCCCAGGCTCCCCACTCTCCCCATCCAGCCACACCTGTCGCCTTACGTCACTGTGACGATAGAAGGTCGATCGAGGTCGTCCGGCTCGCTGTCGGTGGACATCCGGGCGGATGACGACGGCAGACCTTCGCGACTGCCCGTGCCGGCGGACGAGTGCGCGGCGTGCGCCGGACGGCGCCTGTTCCAGAGGGCCGCTCGGCGAGGAGGCCGGCAGACGGCTCGTGCTCCCGAACGCCCGGGCGCGCGGCCCGGCCCGAGGGCTCGGGCATCGCCGGGTGTTACGTCACTGTGACGCATCTCGGCCGAAGTCGTCCGCTTCGACGGGCGAACCGCCGCAGGTCTTCGTAGGGTCGAGGCATGCAACTCCGACGTCCGATGGCAGCACTGTTCACCGCTCTGGCACTGTTCGGCGGCGGCACCGCGACCTTGACCGCGTGCGGGGGCGACCCGGCCGGCCTGGACCGCAACGACGGCACGACGGACGACACGAAGAACACCGACGGCAGCCAACCGTCGGGCGAGTCTCAGGGCAATCTGCCCGACAACAGCAATCAGGAGCCGAGCTCGACCGACAGCGGTGACGACCCGGCGAACTAGCCGGTGGGAGTCAGGACGCCCGTTCGGTGACCCAGAGCCGGTCCAGCCGGCCCGTGGAGTGCAGCAGATCCTTGAACGACCGCTCGAGTTCGGCCTTCGTCGGCCGTTCGGTCAGCAGGGTCTGCACATCTTCCAGTGCACAACGGAGCTGGTAGAGCCGGTCCTGCAGGCCGTCGAGTTCCGCCCGCGAGACGAGGACGACATCGCCCGGCAGTCCGGCCTTGGCCGTGGCGCTGCGCTGCTCGTAAGCGCGCTGCCGACAGGCCTGGCCGCAATACAGCCGCGGCCGACCGACCGACCCCTGCTCGGGCAGGATGCGCCGGCACCAGCCGCACCGTCGTGGCTCCGCGCTCCCCCGTGGGGGGACCGCCTGCATCGGCCGTTCCTCGGTGATCGCCGCCGACGCCTGCTGGGTTCCCACGTCTCGGCACGGTAGACGTCACCGGCGACAGGTTCCGGGGACACGCCCGGACCGATGAAATCCGCTGCTACTAGCGTTGGCGACGTGCCCGCCGCGCGCTTCGCCTATCTCGACGGGCCCACCCCCCTCGCGATGGCACACCGGGGCGGGGCGATCGAGCACCTCGAGAACACCTTGCCGGCCTTCGAGGCGTGCGTGGCGCTCGGTTACCGCTACCTCGAGACCGACGTCCGGGTCACCGCCGACGGCGTCCTCCTGGCCTTCCACGACGCGACGCTGGAGCGGGTCACCGATCGCACGGGACGGCTGGACGGCCTCACCTGGGCCGAGGCCTCGCAGGCCCGGATCGGCGGCCGCGAGCCGCTCGTGCGTCTGGAGGACCTTCTCGGGGCCTGGCCGGACGTCCGGTTCAACCTCGACATCAAGGCCCCCGGGGTGCTGGCCCCGCTGGTCCGGGCGGTCCGCCGGCTCGGCATCGCCGACCGGATCTGCCTCGCCTCGTTCTCCGATGCGCGGATCGCCGCCGCGCGACGGCTGTTCGGCTCCGCGGTCTGCACCGCGCTCGGTCCCCGCGGGGTGGCGGCGCTGAGGTTGTCGTCCTACTCGCCGCGCGCGGCCGGCCTCGTGCGCATCCAGGCCGGCTGTGCGCAGGTACCGCTGCAGCTGGGCGGACGCGCACTGGTCGACGAGCGCTTCATCGAGGCCGCCCACTCGCGGGGACTGCAGGTGCACGTGTGGACCGTCGACACCGTCGAGGAGGCGACCACCATGCTCGGCATGGGCGTCGACGGGCTCATGACCGACCGCCCGGCCATGCTGCGCGAGCTGATGGAGAAGCGCGGTCAGTGGACCGCCGGGTGAGCCGGGTGAGCCGGGTGAGCGAACGCCTACGGCGCTGGCGCCCGGCCACCCCCGACCTCCCCCAGGACCTCGCCGACCTCGTCCGGCCTCAGGATCCCGACTGGTTCGCCCGCGAGATGGCGATCGCGGCCGCTCCCCCGTGGTGGTTGTGGGACTTTCTGCTGCGCAACTTCTCCTGGCTGGTGAGCATCTTCGGCCGCGTGCAGGTCACCGGTGAGATCTCGGAGGAACTCCGCCGGGGACCGCTGCTGCTCGCCGCCAACCACATCGGCGACTTCGATCCTTTCGTCGTCGCCGTCGCCCTGCACCGGGTCGGCGTGGTGCCGCGGATCATGGCGACCGGCGGCATCATGTCGACCCCGGTGGTCGGACCGCTCCTGGAGCGCACCGGTGCCATCCGCGTCGAGCGCGGTACCGACCTCGCTCGGCACGCCGTCCGGGTGACCGAGGTGGCGCTGGTCTCGGGTGGCCACGTCGTCGCCTATCCCGAGGGGCGGGTCGGGCTCGCGGCGGACGGCTGGCCCGAACGCGGCCGAACCGGCATGGCCCGGCTGGCGCTGGGCCTGGGCGTGCCGGTCATCCCGGTCAGCCAGTGGGGCGCCCACGAGGTGCTCCAGTACGGCAACGACTGGGGCAAGCTGCGCACCGTCCTCCGGGCGCTCCTCCTCCGTCCCGCCCTCCAGGTGCACGTCGGGCCGCCGGTTGCGCTCGACGACCTGCAGATGGGCCGCGTGGGCGACGCCAACCGTGCGCGGTACCGGATCGCGGCGGCGATCACCCGCGGCCTGGTGCCGCTGCGTGCCGGGGAAGCGGAGCGGCCGCACTTCACCGATCGGACCCGGCCGACGACCGCGGTGGCCGCGTTCCCGGGCGGCGTCGTCCCCGGGGACCTGCCCTGACGAGGGACATGACCGACCCGTGGGTGGCACGGTGCTGGACCCGTCGGGCGGCGCCTGGAAACCTGCGCCCGTGACCACTGCGCCGCTCACCGAGGGAGCCGGGCCCGTCGTCGATCCCGCACTCAAGCGGGAGCGCTTCGGCTGGTACTCCTACGACTGGGCCATGTCGGTCTTCAACACCTCGGTCACGACCGTCTTCCTGGGCCCATACCTGACGGCTGTCGCCGAGGACGGGGCCGGTCCCGACGGGCGGCTGCCGTTCCTCGGCCTGGGGATCCCGCCCGGCAGCTGGTTCTCCTACGTGCTGTCGGCGTCGGTCCTCCTGCAGGTGCTCGTGCTGCCGCTGACCGGTGCCGTCGCCGACCGCACCGGTCGCAAGCGCGAGATGCTGGCCGGGTTCGCCCTGCTGGGCGCGCTGGCCACCACGGGCATGTTCTTCATCGCCGACGGCCGCTGGCTGCTCGGCGCGGTGCTGTTCGTCGTCGCGAACATCAGCTTCGGCGCCGCCACCGTCGTCTACTACTCGTGGCTGCCGGACCTCGCCTCACCCGACGAGCGGGACGCCGTCTCGAGCCGGGGCTGGGCGTTCGGGTACGTGGGAGGTGCCCTGCTGCTCGCCGTGCACCTCGGGCTGGTGCTCGGTGCCGACGCCCTGGGCCTGACGACCGGCGAGGCGGTGCGGATCTGCCTGGCCAGCGCCGGACTGTGGTGGGGCGCGTTCACGCTCTTCACCGTCTCCCGGCTGCGCAACCGCCCCGTGCGCGAGACCGGGGCCCGGTCCCGCAGCGGCTTCCGGCAGCTCGCCACCACGATGCGCGAGATGCGGGCTTTCCCGCTCACCCTCTGGTTCCTGGGCGCCTACCTGCTGTTCAACGACGGCGTGCAGACGGTGATCGCGCTGTCGGCCACGTACGCCACCGAGGAGCTCGGCCTGGAGCAGGACGTGCTCACCGGCGCCATCCTCATGGTCCAGGTGGTCGCGATCGCGGGGGCGCTGGGGCTCGGTCGGCTCGCCGGCCGGTACGGCGCCAAGCGGGTCGTCCTGGGTGCCCTGGTGGCCTGGATCGGCGTGATCCTGGCCGCGTTCTTCCTGCAGGAGGGTGCGGTCGGCCAGTTCTACGCCCTCGCCGCGGTGATCGGGCTCGTGCAGGGCGGTACGCAGGCCCTGTCCCGGTCGCTGTTCAGCCAGCTCATCCCGGCGGGCAAGGAGGCCGAGTACTACGGCTTCTACGAGATCAGCGACCGGGGCACCAGCTGGCTCGGGCCACTCGCGTTCGGGTTGACCTTCCAGCTGACCGGTTCCTACCGGCTGGCCATCGTCAGCCTGGTCGTGTTCTTCGTGGTCGGTTTCGTGGCGCTGGCGGCCCTGCCGATCCGACGGGCGGTCGTGGAGGCCGGCAACGTGCCGCCGGAGCGGCTGTGACAGCTCGCGAGCCGGCCTCCCGGCCGCCGCACGTGCCCTCGTCGGTGCCGGCGTCCGGCGACCGCCGCCGCCATCCGGCGCCGGCACATCTGACGTTCTTCCACGGCCCGATGGACTGCGGGAAGTCGACCCTGGCCCTCCAGGTCGACCACAACCAGCGCCGCCAGGGCCGGCACGGTCTCCTGCTCACCCAGGGCGACCGCTCCGCGTCCCCGCAGATCAGCTCCCGGGTCGGGCTCAGCCGCCCGGCGACGGAGATCGACGGCGACGTCGATCTGCGGCTGCTGGTGCGCACCCGGTGGGCCGACGGTCTCCGCGTGGACTACCTGATCGTCGACGAGGCGCAGTTCCTCGCCCCCGCGCAGGTCGACCAGCTGGCCGAGCTCGTGGACGAGTCACACGTCGACGTCTACGCGTTCGGGCTGACCACCGACTTCCGCACCACCCTGTTCCCGGGCACCCAGCGCCTGCTGGAGGTCTCCGACGACGTCCAGCGGATCCAGGTGGAGGTCCTCTGCTGGTGCGGGCTCCCCGGGCTGCTGAACGCCCGGGTCGTCGACGGGGTCATGGTGCGCTCCGGCGAGACCGTCGTGGTGGCCGACACCGCACCGGCCGCGCCGCCCGGCACGGACAACTCCTCCCCCGCCGTCCGGTACCAGGTGCTGTGCCGGCGGCACTACGTGCGGGGCGCCCTGGGGCCGACGACGGCGGGTCCGGGACAGCTCGCCTTCCCCTGAGGACGGCTTGCGTCACCCCTCCGAGGGGGCACTGAGCGTGCCGACCCAACCCCATGCGATGATGGGACACCGATTCAACGGAATCTCTTCGCGACTTCCGTCGTTAATCTCTCTGACTCCCCGGTACGTGGGTACACCCCCGCTCGCCGGACGTCGAGTCCCGACATCTACGAGAGGACGGTGGGCCATGGGCGAGCGATCCCTGCGCGGCAGCCGACTGGGCAGCGTCAGCTACGAGACCGAGCGGAACACCGCACCGATCGACCGGCAGTACGCCGAGTACAAGTGCGCCTCCGGCCACCTGTTCACGGTGCCCTTCGCCGACGACGCCGAGCTCCCCGACACCTGGGAGTGCAAGTTCGACGGTTCCGCGGCCAAGCTGGTGGGCGGCGCCGAGCCGGCCCCGAAGAAGGTCAAGCCCCCGCGCACCCACTGGGACATGCTGCTCGAGCGTCGTTCCGTCGAGGACCTGGAAGAGGTGCTCGCCGAGCGCCTCGAGGTGCTTCGCGGACGGCGTACCCGCGCCAGCTAGTGCCAGCAGCTGTTCGGTCCGGCCCCGGTGGTTCGTCCACCGGGGCCGTTCTGCGTCTCAGGGGGTGGGCTCGGTGTCCCGGACGACCTCGCCCTCGATCACCAGCGGCGGTTCCATCCGGGTGGCCCCGCCCACCGGCGCCGTCCGGTCGCTGCGCACACGCACCGGGCCGCGCAGCCCGATCGGCAGCCGGGACACCAGCACGCGGCCCAGGAGGGCGCGGGCCGGGCGCCTCGTGACCGGGAGCAGGAACAACAGGCCGACCACGTCACTGAGGAAGCCCGGCAGCACCATGAGCAGCCCGCCGACGGCGACCAGCCCCGCGTCGCCGAGCTCCCGTCCGGCCGGCTGCCGCGTGCGCGCCCGTTCGCGGAGGTCGGTGAGCGCCTTCGTGCCCTGGCGCGCGAGCAGCACCCAGCCCATGGCGCCGGTGGCCAGGGTGGCCAGCAGTGTCCAGCCCAACCCGATCCAGGCGGCCACGACGAGGAACACCACGAGCTCGACCAGGGCCGTCAGGCCCACGATCACCCTCAACCGTTGCGGAACCACGTCGCTCCCACTCCCCTACCCCTGCGCCGGGACGGTGGACGGCCCGACTACCGGGCCGTGCTCGACCGCCCGCCGTCGCGGGGTCGCTCCGGCACGGGGCGGCGGACCCGGCCCGGCAGCCGGTCGGCCAGCCGGTCCTGCAGGCCCCACACGGTGACCCGTACCAATGCTTCCCTAACGATCGAGCCGCTCATCTTGCTCCTGCCGAACGTCCGTTCGGTGAACGTGATCGGAACCTCGGTCACCCGGGCCCCCGCTCGCACCGCCCGCCAGGCCCAGTCGACCTGGAAGCAGTAGCCCTGGCTGGCCACGTCGTCGAACGGCAGGGAGTCGATCAGCTCGCCCCGCGCCGCGCGGTAGCCACCGGTGGCGTCACTGAGCGGCAGACGCAGCGCCCAGCGCGTGTAGGCGTTGCCCGCCCGGGACAGCAGCAGCCGGTGCACCGGCCAGTCGGCCACCGAGCCGCCGGGCACGTACCGCGATCCCAGCACCAGGTCGGCATCGGCGAGCGCCGCCAGCAGGTCCGGCAGCTGTTCCGGGGCGTGCGAGCCGTCGGCGTCCATCTCGACGACGACGTCGTAGCCGTTCTTCCGTGCCCAATGGAACCCGGCCACGTAGGCCGGGCCGAGGCCGGCCTTCTCCGTCCGGTGCAGCACGTGCACCCGGGAATCGAGGGCGGCGAGCCGGTCGGCCAGCTCGCCGGTGCCGTCGGGCGACCCGTCGTCGACGACCAGGGCGTGCGCGTCGGGAACGCTGGTGCGGAGCCGCTCCAGGATCGACTCGAGGTTCTCCGCCTCGTTGTAGGTGGGCACGACCACCAACACGCGACCGTTCACGCTGCTCCGCTCCGCCGCAGCCGCCGTCGGGCCGCAGGCGCGAGCGCCCCGGCCAGCGCACCCAGACCGAGAGCGGTGAGGGCCCACTCCGGCCCGCCGCCGAGCCGCGTGGCGAGCGTGGTGGAACTCCGCTGGGCGATCTCCTCGACGAACGCGTCCGGTGTGAACAGCCGCGAGGACCGCACCACCGAGCCGTCGGGCGCCACGATCGCCGAGATGCCACTGGTTGCGGCGATGACGACGCTGCGGCCGTGCTCGACCGCGCGCAACCGGCTCAACGCGAGCTGCTGGGCACTCTCGTCCGTGTAGCCGAACGTGGCGTTGTTGGTCTGCACCACGAGCATCCCGGCGCCGCCGTCCACGACGTCGTCGACCAGCCCGTCGTAGACCACCTCGAAGCAGATGAGGTCGCCGATGCGGGCGCCGCCGACGTCGAGCACCCCCACCTCCTTCCCGGCTCGCTGGTCGTGGACCCGGTCGACCTCGGCGCTGAAGAACCGGAAGAAGGAGCGCGCCGGCACGTACTCGGCCAGCGGGACCGGATGCCGCTTGACGTAGGTGTCCCCCGGGCCGGTCGACGGGTCCCAGACGATCGCCGTGTTGCTGATGAAGCGGCCCGGGCCGTTGACGATGGCGCCGACCAGGACGGGTGCCCCGATGGTCTCGGCGGCCCGGTCGATCTGCCGGGCGGCGTCCACGTTCAGGTACGGGTCGATGTCGGAGCTGTTCTCGGGCCAGATCACCAGGTCCGGCTGACGCACCCGGCCCGCCGCCACGTCCCGGGCCAGTTCGACGGTGCGCTCGACGTGGTTGTCCAGCACGGCCCGCCGCTGGGCGTTGAAATCCAGGCCGGCCCGCGGGACGTCGCCCTGGATCACCGCGACGGTGGACGCCGGACCGCCGTCGGTGAGCGATCGACCCGGTAGCGGCAGCCAGGCGAGGGCGCCGATCAGCGGGACCGCGAGAACGGCGAGGACGGAAACGGTCGCCGTTCGGACGGCGGGCCTCCGCCCCTCGCCGGTGGCGTGCCACGCGCGCACCAGTGCGAGGGCGGCGGCAGCCAGCAGGGCGCCGCTGAGGGCCACGGCGAAGGACACCAGGGGCACTCCCCCGTAGGCGGCCAGCGACAGCAGCGGTCCCTCCGTCTGGCTGAAGCCCAGGCGTCCCCACGGGAACCCGTCGAGGACGAACCGGCCGCGGAGTGCCTCGTCGGCCACCCACAGCGCCGCCGTCCACACCGGCCAGAGCCGCAGGCGTGAGGTCAGCGCCGTGGCTCCGCCGAGCAGCGCCAGGTGCAGCGCCTCCCAGACGGCGAGCGCCAGCCAGGGAAAGGGACCCACGTAGATCCCCGTCCAGGACAGCAGGGGAACGAAGAAGGCCAGTCCGAAGACGAGTCCGTGCCACAGCCCCGACCGGAACCGCTGTCCGCGGACGGCGAGGGCCAGCGCGGCCGGGCCGAGCACAGCCAGCCAGGGCAGGGCGGCACCGGGAAACGCGAATCCGAGAGCGCTGCCCCCGAGGAGGGCGAGCAGCGTCCTCCAGGGGCGTCGCCCCGGCGCCGGGGCATCCGCAGGGGCTGTACCGGCCGGCCGCGCGAGCGTGCCGGCCGCCACGGGAGCCGGCCCGCCTGCTGCTGGCCCCACGCGCTGCCTCCCGGAAACCGCCGTTCGGATCGGGGCGCAGCCCCGGTCCCAGACGTTGCCCCCGAACCGGACGGACGGGGTCCGGACCGCCCCGTCGGCGGTCCCGACCCAGCATCCCATTCCGACCGGGGGCGGGAGCCGCCCGTCCGGAGCCCTGCGCCTGGAAATGTGGTCCCGGGCGGAACGTCGTTGTTCCTCATCCGGTTCGGCGGCCGACCGAGGCCCGTTCGGTTCCTGCACCTTCGGGCCGGCCGGCCGGTCGCTGGGAGCGATCGGCTCGACCGTTGTCTGGTGATGCGGGCCTGAGCGGGCGGGGGTCCCCTTGTCGCGACCTCCGGGAAGCCGCCGGCCCCCTCGGCCCGGCAGCGCACGAGGGCCGGCTGCGCGAGGCGCCGGCTCCCGCACCGGCCGGGGGGCCCGCACGGCTCGATCCGGAGGAGCACGGCTCGGTACTCCCGGATGAACGTGCTGGAACTGTAAGAAGTGCGGAGCGCCCTACCGCTACGTGCGGGAAGTCCGGGTCCTACTGTGACCGGATCGTTACGTTTCGGTGTCCGCCGCTGGGACCACGAGCGTTGCGACCGCCTCGACGACGGTCTCGGGCGTCTCCAGCATCCGGGCCGACGACGCGCTCCGCTCCGGCTCCGCCCGTGCCACCACGCGCGCCGAACAGCGCAGCTCGCGGCTGCGGCGGCCGATGCGCACGACCTCCGCGCTGGCCTCCAGGATGTCGCCGGCGCGGACCGGCCCGAGGAAGCGCACCTCCGAGTACCCGGCGAGCAGTCCCTCGTCCCCGTCCATCCGGATGGCGACCTCGGTGGCCACGTCACCGAAGAGGCCGAGCGTGTAGGCGCCGTCGACCAGCGAGCCCCCGTAGTGCGCGTGCGCATACGGCACGTACCGGCGGTGGGTGACGGTCAGTCCGAGACGCGGGTCGGTCATGAGGATGCCTCCGGGATCAGCGCGTGCACGAGATAGCTGGCGACCTCACCGGGCGTCGTCCCCCGGCCGAAGACCTTGTCCACCCCGAGGTCGGCCGCCATCGCGGGGTCGAACCGCGGCCCGCCGACGACGACGAGGGGTCGGTGGGACCCCATCGCCTCACGGAAGGCGGCGGCCAGCTCGCGGGTGTTGCGCAGGTGCGCGTCCTTCTGGGTGACCACCTGGGAGACGAGGACGGCGTCGGCCCGCTCGGCCCGGGCGCGCGCCACGAGCTCGGGCACCGTGACCTGCGCCCCGAGATTCGTCACGGCCATCTCGCGGAGGTACTCCAGGCCCTTCTCCCCCGCGAAGCCCTTGACGTTGAGGATCGCGTCGATGCCGACGGTGTGTGCGTCGGTGCCGATGCACGCGCCGAGGACGACGAGCTTGCGGTGCAGCCGGTCCTTGATCGCGCCGTTGATCTCCGAGCCGGTCAACAGCGGATATGCCCGCTCCTCGACGTGCACCTCGTCGAGGTCGACCAGATGGCGGACGCTGCCGTACACGACGAAGAACGTGTAACCGGCGTCGATGGCGTGGCTGTGCACGACCATCGCGGGCTCGATGCCCATCTTGTGCGCCAGTTGCAGCGCGGCGCCCTCGGCCTTCGGTCCCGGCGCCACCGGCAGCGTGAACGACGTCTGCACCATGCCGTCGCCGGTCGTGTCGCCGTAGGGCCGCACGATGCTGCGGACGTCAGGGCCGGAATGGCCGTTCTGGCCGGTCTCAGGCACGGGCCACCTCCGCGGTCAGGAGCTCCAGGGCCGGGTTGTAGGCATCCGGGCCGAGCTCGACGACGCCGGCCAGGCCCTTGCCGCCGTCGATCGGACGCCTGGTGATGCCGAACGTGCCGTCGGCGATCGCATCCAGGAGCCCGCGGGGATGATCGGCGATCCGCCCGAGCAGCTCGACGGCCTCGCGCAGGACGGTGTCCGCCCGGCGGTCGATGAACCCACCCGGCGGCGGGGTGAAGTCCTCGGCGAGGTTGCCCGCCGCGTTCAGGACGTACCGGACGTTGCGCAGCGCGAGGTCGCGGTCGGACAGCCAGGGGGTGACCACGGCCTCGGTCATCATCCCGACCAGCAGGATCCCCTGGCCGGTGAGCGCCCCGGCCAGGTTGAAGAAGCCGTCGAGCAGGTAGCCGCGGAAGACGTCGCCGGTCATGTGCTTGGTCGGCGGCATCCACTTCAGCGGCGCGTCGGGGAAGAGGGATCGGGCCAGCAACGCGTGCGCGAGCTCCAGGCGGAACGACTCCGGGAGGTCGGGCTGGATCTCGAACGCGTGCCCGAGACCGAGCTGCCAGTCCGCCAGCCCGGCCTCCTTCGCCAGCGTCTCGTTGAGCAACTGGCTGACCGTGACGGTGTGGGCCTCGTCGACGGCGTCGGCGGTGGTGAGGTAGTTGTCCTCGCCGGTGTTGATGATGATCCCGGCGCGGGCGTGCACCATCCGGCTGAACCGCTGGTCGACGAACGTGCGCCGCGGGTTGATGTCGCGGAAGAGGATTCCGTACATGGCGTCGTTGAGCATCATGTCCAGTCGCTCGAGGCCGGCCAGGACCGCGATCTCCGGCATGCAGAGGCCCGACGCGTAGTTGGTCAGCCGGACGTAGCGGCCGAGCTCTGCGCTCACGTCGTCCAGGGCGGCGCGCATCAGGCGGAAGTTCTCCTGCGTGGCGTAGGTGCCCGCGTATCCCGTGCGGGTCGCTCCCTCGGGGACGTAGTCCAGCAGGGACTGCCCGGTGGACCGGATGACGGCGATGACGTCGGCGCCGGCCCGAGCGGCGGCCTGGGCCTGCGGGATGTCCTCGTAGATGTCGCCGGTGGCGACGATCAGGTAGATCCACGGTCGGCGCGGCGGGTCGCCGTGCGTGGCCACCAGCTGCTCGCGGCGGGTCCGGTTGGCGTCGATCCGGCGGGCACGGTGAACCGGGCGGTGCCGGCGCCCACCCGCTCGGCGAGGTCCTGCAGGGTGCCGCCGGCGGCGAGAGCGTGCCAGACCGGCACCGCCGCCCCGTGCTCGA
>JAOPWH010000190.1 GCA_025965795.1 Blastococcus sp. | reverse complement strand
GGCCGAGTGCCGCGGCGTCCGCGGGGCGCCCGGTCGCCGAGCTCCGGACGGCGTCGCTGCCGTCGAGCGCGGTGACCGAGGCCCGCAGGAAGAGCTCGGGACCGTTCTCGCCGTCGGCGATCTCCGCGTAGGCGGCGACCGGCGCGCTGCACCCGGCCTCGAGGGCGGCCAGGGTCGCGCGCTCGGCGACGACGCAGGCGCGGACGGCCTGGTCCTCGAGGCGGCCGACCAGCTCACGGGTGCGGGCGTCGCTGGTGCGGCACTCGACCGCCAGCGCGCCCTGCGCCGGGGCGGGAAGGACCTGCAGCGGGTCGAGGGTCTCGGTGATGACATCGAGCCGGCCCAGGCGGGCGAGCCCCGCCCGCGCGAGCACGACGGCGTCGAGGTCGCCCGGACCGTGCGCTCCGGCCACCCGTCCCAGGCGGGTGTCGACGTTGCCGCGGATCGGGACGACGTCCAGACCGAGGCCGAGCGCGCGCAACTGCGCGACCCGGCGCGGCGCGCCGGTACCGACCCGGGAACCCGCCGGCAGCTCACCCAGGGTCAGCCCGTTCCGGGCGATCAGCGCGTCCCGCGGGTCCTCGCGGCCGGGGACGGCGGCCAGGATGAGCCCCGGCGCCGGAGCGGTCGGCAGGTCCTTGTAGCTGTGCACGGCCAGGTCGATGCTGCCCTCGAGCAGCGCCTGGCGGATCGCGGTCACGAAGACGCCGGTGCCGCCGAGCTGCGCGATCGCCTCCGACGAGCGGTCGCCCTCGGTGACGATGGGCACCAGCTCGACCGGGGTTCCGGTGGCCGCCGTGATGGCGTCGGCCACGGCCTGCGACTGGGTGCGGGCCAGGGCGCTGCCCCGGGTGCCGAGCCGCAGCGTGGCGGTGAGCGTCCCCGCCGTCCCGGTGTCCGCGGTCATGACGCCTCCCCCCGGAGCTCGGGATCGACCGTGACCGCCTCGGCGAGCTCGTCCACCCGGGCGTCGATACCCAGGCCGAAGAGGGCGCGGAGGGCGCCGGCGTAGTCGGTGTCGCCGGGCGTGGAGGCCAGCTCCTTCACGCGCACGGTCGGCTCGTGGAGCAGCTTGTCGACGACGCGGCGCACGGTGCGTGCGATCTCGGCGCGGGCGCGGGCGTCGAGGTCGGGCAGCCGGGTGGACAGCCGCAGCAGCTCGGCGTCGACGACGTCTGCCGCCTGACTGCGCAGCGCCGACACCGTGGGCGCCACCGCGGCCGCCTGCCGCTCGGTGCGCAGGAGCGCCGTCTCCTCCTCGACCAGAGCGTGCGCCGCGGTGATGTCGTCGGCCGCGACCGGACCGGCCGAGCCGCGGTCCCCCTGCAGGAGGGCCAGATCCACCAGGTGCACGCCCGGCAGTGCCGCGACGCCGGGGTCGACGTCGCGGGGCAGGGCGAGATCGACGACCACGAGTGGGCGGGCGGAGCGTCCGGCCATCGCCGCCGCCACCACCTCCGTGCCCACGACCAGGCCACTGGCGCCGGTGCAGGTGACCAGCACGTCGGCGACGGCGAGCTCGGCCGACAGGTCCGCGAGCGGGGCGGCACGCCCGCCGATGCTGCCGGCGAGACGGGCGGCAGAAGCGTCGGTACGGCTGCTGACGACGACGGCGGCCTCCCGGCGGGCCAGCGTGGTCGCAGCCAGGGCGCCCATCGAGCCGGCCCCGACGACGAGCACGGGGCGACCGCGCAGACTGCCGATCCGGTCTTCCGCCCGGGCGAGGGCGACCGAGACCAGCGAGGCGCCGGCCCGGTCGATGCCCGTCTCGGTGTGCACCCGCTTGCCCACGCGGAGCGCCCGCTGGGCGACCGGGTGCAGCGCCCGGCCGACGGTGCCCTCGTCCCGGGCCAGGCCGTAGGCGGCGCGCAGCTGGCCGAGCACCTGGGTCTCCCCGACGACCATGGAGTCGAGGCCGGCGGCCACCGAGAACAGGTGCCCCACGGCCTGGTCCTCGTAGTGGACTGTGACGTACGGGGACAGCTCCTCGACGGTGGCTCCCGCCTGCCGGGCGAGGACCCGGCTGACGTCACTGACGCCGCCGTGGAACTTCTCCACCTCGGCGAAGACCTCGACCCGGTTGCACGTGGCCAGCACGAGCGCCTCGCTCACGTGGTCGCTCTCGACCAGCTCGTGCAGCGCCTTGATGCGGTCGGCGGCGCCCATGGCGAACTGCTCGAGCAGCGCGACCGGGGCGGTCCGGTGCGAGATGCCCACCGCGAGCAGGCTCATGCCGACACCAGCCGCTGCTGACCGAGGAAGGCCAGCACCTGGAGCTCGACGGACAGGTCGACCTTGCGGACGTCGACGCCGTCCGGGGCGACGAGCGGAACCGGCGCGAAGTTCAGGATGCTGCGCACGCCCGCGACGGCAAGGCGGTCGCACACGGACTGGGCCACCTCGGCCGGGGTGGTGATGACCCCGATGGAGGCCCCGGTGGAGGCGACCACGTCGGCCAGCTCGTCCAGCGGCCGCACGGTCTGCCCTCCGATGGGCTGACCGATCCGCGCGGGCGCTGCGTCGAACAGGCCGACGAACTCGAAGCCCCGCGTGCCGAAGCCGGCGTAGTCGGCCAGCGCCGACCCCAGGTTCCCGATCCCGACGAGGACGCAGGCACGGGCGTGCTCCACCCCGAGGACGCGGGCGATGCGGTCGCGCAGGGTCTGGACGTCGTATCCGACGCCCCGGACGCCGCAGGGGCCGAGGTGGGAGAGGTCCTTGCGGAGCCCGGCCGGGTTGACCCCGGCCGCCTCGGCCAGTTCGCCGGATGAGACGCTGCTGCGACCCCCCTCGGCGAGGGTGGTGAGCGCTCGCAGGTACACGGCCAGGCGGGCGACGGTGGCCTCCGGGATGGTCCGGGGCCGCGGCTGTATCACGGGCTCTCCACAGCGGTCGCGACCGTCCGCCCGGCGGGCGCCGGGGGCGGTCGTGCGACATCGGGATGCGGACGCGAGGCGCCCGCGTCGGCCACGGTAACCGCTTGTGAACGCAGGAACAAAGTCGCGGACCGGCCGGGAGCCCGCTGACCGGCCCGGACGGGTGTCGCTGTGGCAGAGGACACCCTGCGGGCCCGCCCGACCGCCACCGGACGGTGGCCTCCGAGCTCAGCCGAGACCGAGATCCCGCCGCAGCCGAACCACGTCGACGGTGAAGTAGGAGTGCTCGCGGCCGTCGAGGAGGACGACGGGCACCCGGTCCCCGTACTCGGCCTGCAGGTCGGGATCGGTGTCGACGTCCCGCTCCGCGGCGACGAGGCCGGCCTCACCGGCGATCCGCTGGAGCGTCTCGGCGGCGACCACGCACAGGTGACAGTCGGCCCGGGTCAACAGCTCCAGCCGCGGCGCCTCAGTCACCGGGAAGGTCACCGCCCGTCAGGCCGAGTTCCCGCAGCCGCGCGCGACTGACCTTCCCGGTGAGCGAGTGCGGCAGGGACGCGAGGAAGTTGACCGACGTCGGCACCTTGTAGCGGGCCAGCGACTCGGCGGCGTAGGCCTGCAGCTCCTCGAAAGTCGTCCGCTCCCCCGGCGCCAGGACCACGACCGCGCGGACCGCTGATCCGGTTCGACCGTCGGGCACCCCGATGACCGCGCTCTCCGCGATCGCCGGGTGCGCGTCGAGGACCCGCTCCACCTCGGCCGGGTACACGTTGAAGCCGCTCACCAGGATCAGGTCGCTGCGGCGGTCCACCAGGTGGACGTCGCCGTCGCCGTCGCGGTAGGCCAGGTCACCGGTACCCAGCCAGCCCTCGGCGTCGGGACCGTCCTCGCCGTCGGGCCAGTAGCCGTCGAACAGGTTCGGTCCACGGACCCAGATCTCGCCCGGGCCCTCCTCCATGTCGGTCGAGGACCCGTGCTCGTCCGCGTCGTCGTCGGTGGTGTGCCCGTGGTGGGAGGCCGCGGTGTCCCGGAGTTGCAGCTCCACCCCCGGCACGGGACCGCCGATGCACGTCGGCTTGGGGCGGCCGGTGGCCAGCGTGCTGGCCACCACGGGCGAGGCCTCGGTCAGTCCGTACCCCTCCCAGACGGTGGTGGCCGCGCGGTCCCGCATCGCCGTGAAGACGTCCGCGGGAAGCGGTGCCGCGCCCGAGGAGGCCATGCGGACGGCGGCGAAGCCGCGGCGCAGTTCCGCGTCGTTGCCCGAGGCGTCCGCCAGCGCGAGCCAGGCCTGGTACATGGGCGGGGCGCCGGGGACGGCGGTCACCGCCTCCTCGGCCATGAGGGCCAGCGAGGCGCGTGGATCGAAGATCTCCTCGAGCACGGCGCAGGCCCCCACGGCCGCGACCAGCCCGAACCCGCCGTTCAGGCCGTAGACGTGGAACAGGGGCAGCACGAGCAGCACCCGGTCGTCCTCCCGCACGGGCGGAGGCGTCATCGCCAGGCACTGCTCCTGGTTGGCCCGCAGCGCGCCGGAGGTGAGCATCGCGCCGCGGGGCCGGCCGGTGGTGCCGCTGGTGTAGGCGAGGAACGCCAGCGCGGCCGGGTCGTCGGGGACCTCGGGCGCGGGACCGTCCGCCTCAGGCGGGCCCGGGCAGACCGGAACACCGGCGACGCTGGCGCGGTCGGTCGGCGCGACCAGCAGGGCCGCCCCGGAGTCGCCGAGCACGTACTCCAGCTCGGGGTCGGTGTAGGCGGTGTTCACCGGAACGACGACGAGACCGGCCCGGAGCGCGCCGAGGGCGGCCCGCAGCCAGGGCAGCCCGTTGGGCAACTGGACGGCGACGCGATCACCGGGCGCCAGTCCGCGGGCCGCGTAGCCGGCAGCTGCCCGGTCCACCTCCGCGTCGAGCTCGGCCCAGCTCAGCCGTCGTCCGGCGGCGACGATCGCGGGGGCGTCCGGCCGGCGGCGGGCCGCCGCCCGCACCAGAGCGGCGAGAGACGTCCCTGCCTCGGACACTGGACATCTCCTCCGTTGAAAGGCTGGGCGGCACCTCGGCTGTAGCGCCGGGGTGTGGCGCGCCGTGCTTTGGGGCACGCTGGCGTGGACGGGCTGGGGCGATGTTGTCACCATGGGCCCCGACCCGCAGCTTGCGCGCCTGCCCACCGACCGGCGCGCTGCGGACGAGACGGTCCAGGTACGCGGGCCGACGAGGAGGTCGATCGCCCGCATGCCGCACCCCCTGGACGCCGGACGTTCAGCCGCGGATCCCTCCCTCGCAGAGCCGCCCCTGACAGGCCTGCGCCCGACCCCGAGACCGCGAGCGAGCACCGAGCGCCTGCCGGAACCCGGCATCCCGGTGGACGGGGTACCGGCAGACGAGGTACCGGCAGACGAGGTACCGGCAGACGAGATTCCCCTCGAGGAGCTGACCGAGGCCGCCGGTTTCCTCCAGAAGCGGCCGGCGGTGGACGTCTGGGCCCTGGTCCACCGCGCCCAGGCCGGGGACGCCGAGGCGTTCGGTGAGCTCTACGACCACTACGTGACGCTCGTGCACCGCTACGCCTACCACCGGGTCGGCGACCGCGCGACGGCCGAGGACGTCACCAGCGAGACGTTCGTGCGGGCGCTGCGCCGGATCGACTCGCTGTCCTTCCAGGGCCGGGACGTGGGGGCCTGGCTGGTCACGATCGCCCGCAACATCATCCGCGACCAGGTGAAGAGCAGCCGCTACCGGCTCGAGGTCTCCACCGCGGACATGCGCGACGCCGACCGCGCCACCGACGGTCCCGAGGACGCCGTCGTGCAGCTGCTGACCAACGAGCAGCTGCTCTCCTGCGTCAAACAGCTCGGCGACGAACAGCAGGAGTGCATCGCGTTGCGCTTCCTCCAAGGCATGTCGGTGTCGGAGACTGCCGAGATCATGGGGAAGAAGGAGGGGGCGATCAAGGCCCTGCAGCACCGCGCCGTCCGGCGGCTCGCGGGGCTCCTTCCCGAGGGGCTCCGGTGAATGTGACCGGTGAGCCTGACGTGGTGAACGCAAACATGTCGCGCACCGGCGTAACGCGGCACCCCGCGCGCTCGTTGAGTCGGGTGCAGCGGGGTGTGCTCGGAGCGGGTCTCCTCGCAGGATCGACGTCCGGAGGCTTCAGGTGATCTCGCGCAACGGCACTGCGGGAACCCGCAGCGCTGCCCCGCGCGACCACGACGACATCGTGGAGCAACGGCTGCACGCCTTGGCTCCCCACCTCGACGGCGAACCCGACCCCGCGTTCCGGGCGGCCACCCGCGCGCGCCTCGTGGCGATGGCCGCCGTCCGGTCGCCGGAGCCCGAGCCGGTGTCCCCGCTGCGACGGCTGCTGTCGGCCCGCGCCGGGGAGTCGTCCGTCGCCCCCTGGCGGACGCGTCTGACCGCCGGACTGGCCGGCGCGGCCCTGACCGTGACCGCGCTGTCGACGATGGTGGCGCTGTCCAGCGATGCCCACCCCGGCGACGTGCTCTACGGCCTGAAGCGCGGCACCGAGCAGACCCAGCTCGCCCTCGCCGGCGACTCCCGCGGCCGGACGTTCCTCCAGCTCGCCAGCACCCGGCTCGACGAGCTGGAGTACCTGGTGTCGGAGGACGCCACCGCCCTTGCACCGGGAGCCGCGGCCACGGGTGGACCGCAGATCGCCCTGGCCGCCGGAGCCGATCCTCGGCTCGTGATCGAGACGCTGGACACCATGGACACCCAGACGACGGACGGCGCCGCCTGGCTGGGCGAGCGCGCGGTCACGACCGAGGACGCCGCCCCGCTCGACGGCCTCGCCACCTGGGCCGCCGACCAGTCCGCGGGTCTCAGCGCGCTGGCGTCCGACGTGCCCGCGGCGGCGCGCAACGCCTTCGACGACTCCCTCGCGCTCCTGGCCGACGTCAGCGGGCGTGCGACCGGCCTCGAAGCGGCCCTCGACTGCGCTTCCGGCCCCGCGACGGACGGGAGCGACCCGCTCGGTCCCGTACCCGCCGCCTGCGCGCCCGCGCCGACGACCCCCGGCAACGGCTCCACGGCCGGCACGGGCAGCGCCCCGGGTGCCGGGGGCAGCACCGGTACCACCCCGCCGTCCGGGACCTCGGGGCAGCCCGGCAGCGTTCCCGGCTCCCCGGGGGCGGGGGTCCCCGGTGGGGAGCTGCCCGGTGGCGGCACGCCCGGCAACGACCCGACCGGCGGTCTGCCGAACACCGATCACCCGCTGCCGACACCGTCGCTCCCGCTGCCGTCGACCGGCATCGCCCCGCC
>JAOPWH010000100.1 GCA_025965795.1 Blastococcus sp. | reverse complement strand
GCCCGACGACTCCGGCGAACCGCTCATCGCCGAGATCAACGCCGACGACAACAGCCGGGCCCTCGACACGGCCGGACGGATCGGTGACGACTTCATCCAGCGGAACCTCGGCGACGGCACGGTCAACCAGGACGCGTTCACGCACGGCTCGTCCGAGCAGCGACGACGCTGGTTCACCACGGGATACGAGACGGGCGACCCGGCGAGGTGCGACACGTTCGGCACCGACGACCTCGGCTGAGCGGCCCGGGTGGCTGGCGCACCTCCGCTCTGCGTGCGGAGGCTGACCAGCAGATTCCGTTTCGAGTGCGGGTCGACAGGGGTACCACACCCCTGCGGCGCTCCCTCAGGGGGCCGATCCGACGCGGCTCCCTCCACGTCGGCTCGCGCCTCCCCGCCCGCTCGCGAGGCATGGATGCTCCGGGCGATCGGCCGAGGAGAAGCCGTTCCACGCACCACCCCGGGATTCTTCCCACACTGCCTCCTGCATGTGTGGCGGAACCGCCTCGGGGTAGCGCCTCACCCGACCACGAACATGCCGAGGAGGACCGATGACTCACTCCATCGACGCCCCACTCCCGCCCCCCGCCACCGCGGGGTCGGGTTCCCAGTCGACCACCACCACCCGCGCCAAGGAAACCAAGGACGTCGCGGTGGACGAGGCCAAGAACGTCGGCCAGACCGCCGCGCAGGCCGGCAGCCAGGTCGCCTCCACGGCGACCGAGCAGGCCAAGGAAGTCGCCCAGGAGACGCAGCGTCAGGCGAAGGACCTGCTCGACCAGGGTCGTACCCAGGTCAAGGAGCAGCTCGTCAGCCAGCAGCAGAAGGCCGGGCAGGGCCTCTCCTCGCTGGCCCAGGAGCTGCGCGCGCTCGCCGACGGCACCAGCGAGGGTGCACCTGGCCCCGCTCGTGACCTGCTCCAGCAGGCTTCCAGCTCGGTCGAGAGCTTCGCCTCGATGCTGCAGAACAAGGAGCCCGCCGAGCTGCTCGACGAGGTGCGCAACTTCGCCCGTCGCAAGCCGGGCATGTTCCTGCTGGGCGCCGCAGTGGCCGGCGTGGTGGCCGGACGCCTCACCAGCGGCGTGAAGGCCGCCCACTCGAGCTCCAGCCCCTCGGGCAACGGCTCGGCGGGCTACCGCGCGGCGCAGACCAACTACGTCGACCCGGCGCCCACGTACTCGGACTCCACCTACACGGACACCACCTACACGGACACCACGTACACCGACTACAGCGGCACCGCCGGTACGGCGATCGGTAGCACGCCCGGTACGGGCGCTCCGCTGCCTCCGCCGCCGTACGGCACGGTTCCGCCGGCCGGCGGCGTCGTCCCCCCGTCCTCTCCCGCCGGCTGGGACGACCCGGCCCGCCGCCCCGGCGGGGTGGGCTGATCCATGAGCACTCCGTACTCCGGCGCCACACCCGCGGGGGCGACCCCGGCGGGCTACGCGGAGCCGGCGCAGGGGAACTACGCGGCTGACTACAGCGGCTCGATGGGGGCGCCGACCACCGAGGCCGGTCGTCCCGACGTCGAGGGCACCTCGGTCGGCCAGCTCATGGGCGAGGTCGCCAAGGACCTCTCCACCCTGATGCGCCAGGAGCTCGAGCTGGCCAAGGTGGAGATCAAGGCCGAGGCGGTGAAGGCCGGCACGGGCGCAGGGCTGTTCGGGGCGGCCGGTTTCGCCGGCTACATGGTCCTGATGTTCCTGTCGATCGCGCTCTGGTGGGCCCTCTCGCATCTGGTGGGCCACAGCTGGTCCGCCCTGATCGTGGCGATCCTCTGGGGGATCGTCGGGGCCGTCGCCTTCACGATGGGCAAGAAGAAGTTCCAGACCGTCAACCCCAAGCCCGAGCGCACCGTGGAGACCCTTCAGCAGGTCCCCGGCGCCCTCAAGCCCAACTGACCACCAGACCGCGAGGAGTCGCAGCAATGACCAGTAGTGACCCGGACGTCATCCGGCGGCAGATCGAGGACACCCGACGCGAGCTCAGCTACGACGTCGATGCCCTCAACGAGAAGGTCAACCCCGCCCGCGTCATGGACCGTCGGGTGACCGCGGCCAAGGGCAAGATGACCAACCTGAAGGAGAAGGTCATGGGCAGTGCCCACGACACCACCTCGCAGGCACACGGACTCGCGTCGAACGCAGCCGGTTCCGTGCAGAACGCTGCGGGTTCGGTACAGGGTGCCGCAGCCGGCGCCGTCGGCTCGGTGCAGAACGCGGCGTCGAGCGCGGTGGACACCGTGCAGCAGGCACCTGACGCGATCGTGCGCCAGACCCAGGGCAACCCCCTCGCGGCCGGGCTGATCGCCTTCGGCGTCGGATGGCTGGTCTCCAGCCTGCTCCCGGCGTCGGAGAAGGAGAAGCAGCTCGCCCAGCAGGCCGAGAGTGCCGTCCGTGAGCACAAGGACGCCCTGCTCGAGCCCGCCAAGCAGGCTGCACAGGAGATCGGCGACCAGCTGAAGCCGGCCGCGCAGCAGGCTGTCGAGTCGGTCAAGTCGACCGCTCAGGACGCTGCCTCCACCGTGGCGGAGGAAGGCAAGTCCGCCGCCGCGGACGTGCAGGGCCAGGCCCAGCAGGCCAAGGAGTCGGTCCAGAGCAAGGCCTCCCAGTAGCACGCGGGTCTGCTGACCCGCACCACGCACCACCAGCTCCACGCTGCGCCCCGCCGGGTTCTCCCGGCGGGGCGCAGTGCCGTGCCCGGCCGGCTCACCTGATGGGGTGAGGCCCGACCCCGCACGCTGCAGACCCCCGGCCAGAGGGCCGTTGTCCCTGGAGACAAGGCCTCTGGGTTCCGTGCCGCGGAGCCCCTGACCGGCGGGAGCTGCGATGGACGACGTCCTGCATGCCCTCGTCGGCGCGTCCTCGTCCGCTCCCCCGCGCGTCGTGGTCGCCGACGACGAGGACGACATCCGCGCCCTGGTCTGCCTGGCCGTCAAGAGGGCCGGCGGCGTCGTCGTCAGCGCGGTCGCCGACGGAGCTGCGGCGCTCGCCGCCGCTCGCACGGAGCTTCCCGACCTGGCCGTCCTCGACGTGTCCATGCCGGGGGCCACCGGACTCGAGGTCTGCACCGCGCTGCGCGACGACCCCGTCACCGCCGGGGTCCGCGTCCTGCTGCTGTCCGCGAACGCCTCGCTGGACGACGTCGGCCGCGGGCTCGCAGCCGGCGCCGACGCCTACCTGGCCAAGCCCTTCCAGGTCTCGGGGCTGGTGCAGCAGATCCGCGCCCTCACCGCCGGGCAGCCCGCATGACCGCCGCCGAGGCGATCCGCGCCGTCGGCGGAGGGCCCCTCCTGAGCGCGTCCGCCGTCCTGGAACACCCCGTCCGCACCCCTCGGACCGAGCACCGCCTGTCCCCGCTCAGCTCCGGCCGGTCCCTTCTGTCCCGCGCCCTGCCCGCGACCGCGATCTTCGCCGTGGCCGCCGGCCTGCTCGCCGTGGGCGCGCTCCCCGTCCTGGACGGCGAACTCGTCGTCGCCGGCCTGTCGACCGCTTTCCTGGCCACCTGCGTCGCCGCGCTGATCGGCCGTCCCGAATCTCCGAACGCGGGTGCGACCCTCGTTCCGGCCGCGCATCTGGGCGCGGTCGGGCTCCTGTACGCCGGCACCGGGTCGGCCACCGCACTGTTCCTGCTCCTCGGCCCGGTGCTCGCGCTGATCACCACGCCCGGCCGCCGTGCAGTAGTGGTCGCCGCGCTGGGAACCGCTGCCGTGCTGCTGGTCCCCGGCCTGCTCGCCGCCGGCCCGGGCGTGCCCGTGGATGCCGCGCTGCTGCTCGGCCCGTTGGCCGTGGGCCTGAGCGGCCTGGCGATCAACGGCACCGCCGGCACGCTGAGCCGCCAGGCTGCCACGATCGAACGCCTCCAGGCCGAGCGGATCGCCCTGGCCACGCAGGTGCAGACGCGTGCCGACGAGCTCGACCTCGCCACCCGCATGCTCGCGGCCCGGGCGCAGACCATGACCAGCGTCATCGACGCCGTCACCGAGCAGTCGATCATCGGAACCGACCGCGACGGCGTCATCCGCGTGTGGAACCCCGGCGCCGAGCGGATGCTGGGCCTTCCGCGTCTCGACGTCGTCCGGAAGCGCTCGATCGTGGAGTTCCACGTGCCCGAGGAGCTCGCCGAGGTGGCCCAGGACGCCGGCTCCGCCACCGGGCTGGCTGCGCTCGTGCACGCTGCCCAGGAGAACGGCAGCGACGTGCGCGACTGGACCTACGTCGCCGCTGACGGCACCCGCCGCACGGTCGCGGTGGCCGTCACTCCCCGCACCGACGACCGCGGCGTGCACGCCGGCTGGAACTTCGTGGGCACCGACATGACCGAGGCCCGCGCCACCGAACGGATGAAGGACCAGTTCGTGAGCCTGATCAGCCACGAACTGCGCACGCCACTGAGCTCGATCCTCGGCTACCTCGAACTCGTGATGGACCCCGACAGCGAGCCGCTGACCGACGAGCAGCGGCAGTACCTGACCACCGTCGAGCGCAACGCGCACCGGCTGCTGCGTCTCGTCGGGGACCTGCTGTTCACCGCCCAGGTCGAGGCCGGCCGCTTCACCCTGCAGCCCGAGGATGTCGATCTGGTGGCCGTGGTGCGGTCAGCGGAGGAGACGGCACGGGTCACCGCGGCCACCGCCGGCGTCGAGGTCACCGTCGACGTGCCGGACCGTGCCCTCGTCGTTCCCGGCGACGCCGTCCGCCTCGGGCAGGCCTGCGACAACCTGGTCTCGAACGCGGTGAAGTTCACGCCGTCCGGCGGCCGTGTCGGCCTGTCGCTGCGTGCCGCGTGGCGGTCCCCCGACGGCCAGGTGAGCGACGACGAGCGCCCGGGCGCCGTGGCCGTCGCCCAGCTCTCGGTCAGCGACACCGGCATGGGCATCCCCAGCGGTGAGCAGGGCCAGATGTTCACCCGGTTCTTCCGCGCCTCGACCGCTCAGCGCAACGCCGTTCCCGGTGTCGGCCTGGGCCTGTCGATCACCAAGGCGATCACCACCGCGCACGGCGGCACGCTCGATCTCGAGAGCATCGAGGGCGAAGGGACGACGTTCACCCTCACGCTCCCCCGATGACACTGTCGTCCTCCGGACGACACCGCCACCACGAGCCGTCCCGGCCTGCGTTGAGCCGACTTTGCCCCTCCTCGGGGACCCTTCGGGCCCCGCTCGTCGCGACACCGCGGCCACGAGCCGTCCCCCAGCGGCGCTGAGCGCCCCTGCCCCTCCTCGGGGACCCTTCGGGCCCC
>JAOPWH010000076.1 GCA_025965795.1 Blastococcus sp. | reverse complement strand
GCTCGGTGCCGGCGAAGACGTCGGCGTAGTCCTTGCTGAACATCTCCGCCGAGACGGCGTGGTCGATGACCCGCTGGACCTCCTGCGGGGACGGCCAGATGTCGTGCAGGAAGACGTCGTTGCCGTCGGGGTCCTGGCCCAGCGGATCGTTGTTGAGATCCACGTCCATCGAGCCGGCGAGCGCGTAGGCGATCACCAGCGGCGGGCTGGCCAGGTAGTTCATCTTGATGTCGGGGTTGATCCGGCCCTCGAAGTTGCGGTTGCCCGAGAGCACCGAGACGACGGCCAGGTCGGCCTCGTTGACGGCGGCCGACACCGGCTCCGGGAGTGGACCCGAGTTGCCGATGCAGGTCGTGCAGCCGTAGCCGACGAGGTAGAAGCCGAGCTTCTCCAGGTACGGCGTGAGCTCGGCCTTCTCGTAGTAGTCCATGACCACCTTGGAGCCGGGCGCCAGGGTCGTCTTCACCCACGGCTTGCTGCTCAGGCCGCGCTCGACCGCCTTCTTCGCCAGCAGCGCGGCGCCGATCATCACCTGCGGGTTGGACGTGTTGGTGCACGACGTGATCGCCGCGATCACCACATGGCCGTGGTCGACGAACGTCTCCGTGCCGTCCTCCATCACCACCGGGGTGCGCTTGGACGTGCGGCCGGCGCTGCCGTTGCCGGAGACGGCCTCGTGCGGCTTGCCGGCCTGGCCGTTGCCGTGCGCGAACGGGCTGGCCGGGTCGGACGCCGGGAACGTCTCCTCGACCGACTCGTCGACGCTGGAGCCCTCGTGCGCCGCGTCGTCCGGGTCGCTGTCGCCGTCCGGGGCGTAGGTCGGCAGCGCCTCACGGAAGGCCTGCTTCGCCTCGGTGATGGCAACCCGGTCCTGCGGCCGCTTCGGGCCGGCGATCGACGGGACGACGGTGGAGAGGTCGAGCTCGAGGTACTCGGAGAACGCCGGCTCCTTGGACGCGTCGTGCCAGAGGCCCTGCTCCTTGGCGTAGGCCTCGACCAGCGCGACCTGCTCCTTGGAGCGGCCGGTGAGCTCCAGGTAGGTGATGGTCTCCTCGTCGATCGGGAACATCGCCGCCGTCGAGCCGAACTCGGGGCTCATGTTGCCGATCGTGGCGCGGTTGGCCAGGGGCACCGCCGAGACGCCGGCGCCGTAGAACTCCACGAACTTCCCGACGACGCCGTGCTCGCGCAGCATCTCGGTGATGGTGAGGACCAGGTCGGTGGCGGTGGCGCCGTCCGGCAGCTGACCGCTGAGCTTGAAGCCGACGACGCGGGGGATGAGCATCGACACCGGCTGGCCGAGCATGGCCGCCTCGGCCTCGATGCCGCCGACGCCCCAGCCGAGGACGCCGAGCCCGTTGACCATCGTGGTGTGGCTGTCGGTGCCCACGCACGTGTCGGGGTAGGCGATCGTGCGGTCACCTTCCTGACGCGGGAAGATCACGCGGGCCAGGTGCTCGATGTTGACCTGGTGCACGATGCCGGTGCCCGGCGGGACGACCTTGAAGTCGCTGAAGGCGCCCTGGCCCCAGCGCAGGAACTGGTAGCGCTCGCCGTTGCGCTCGTACTCGATCTCGACGTTGCGCTCGAAGGACTCCGGCGTGCCGAAGACATCGGCGATCACGGAGTGGTCGATGACCATCTCGGCAGGGGAGAGGGGGTTGATCTTCTGCGGGTCGCCGCCCAGGTCGGCCATGGCCTCGCGCATCGTGGCGAGGTCGACGATGCAGGGGACGCCGGTGAAGTCCTGCATGACCACGCGGGCGGGGGTGAACTGGATCTCCTGGTCGGGCTCGGCCGCCGGGTCCCAGTTCGCGAGCGCGCGGATGTGCTCGGCGGTGATGTCCGCGCCGTCCTCGGTGCGCAGCAGGTTCTCGAGCAGGATCTTCAGGCTGAAGGGCAGCTTCTCGGAGCCCTCCACCGCATCGAGCCGGTAGATGTCGTAGTCGGTGCCGTCGACGGTGAGTGTCGACCGGGCCCCGAAGCTGTCCTTGCTGGCTGCCACGTCTCTGCGCCTACCCCTCGGTGGTTCCATGACTCGCGACGTCGCGATCGTCGGTCCACCACTGATCATCCCAGTTCGCCGGCGGAGACACCCGGCGGGGCGACCGATGGCCCGACCGGTGACGTCCGTCCTCCCGCCGCCGGCGCCCGCCTCAGTGGTCAGTGGTGCCCCAGGCGTACCGCTGGTGCGCCATTCGCACGTGAGGTGCTGGTCGTGCGGGCTCCTGGCACCTAGCCTCCCGGCGATGACTGCGGTCGATTCCACGGCGCTGCCGACGGCGCTCCCCCTCGGGACCCCCTCCGCGCCGGTGGCGGCCGGACGGGGGCGGCTGGCGTCCGTCGTCCATGCCCGGGTCGGCGTGCGGGGCCTGGGCGCGCCTGTACGGCTCCTGCTCTGGGGCGGGCTCGCACTCTGTTTCGTGCTCACCTGTCTGCACAGCGGTCTGCCGACCGACCGGATCGTGCTGCTCGCCTGGGTGCTCGCCGGCCTGGCCGTGCACGCCGTGGCCGGCGGGGTCCGACGCGTCGTCCGGCTGGTCCTCGACTGGCTGCCCCTCGTCGGCCTCCTCCTGGCCTACGACGCCAGCCGCGGCTTCGCCGACGGGCTGGGGGCGA
Source organism: Blastococcus sp. (assembly GCA_025965795.1). GTDB lineage: Bacteria > Actinomycetota > Actinomycetes > Mycobacteriales > Geodermatophilaceae > Blastococcus_B. Next base: position 36,210 of record JAOPWH010000076.1, on the reverse strand, counting down.
CGGTGCACGTCACCCAGCCGGCCGCGGTCGACCGGTGGCTGGGCGGCGGCGCGCTGCCGACGGTGGTCCTCCAGCAGCACTGGGACGCCGCCTGGTGGGAGGGGCTCGCCGCCCTGGTCTACGGCAGCCACTTCGTGGTGACGCCACTCGTGCTGGGCATCCTGTGGGTCCGGAACCGGGCTCGCTGGGCCCGCTTCGCGCGGCTGGTCCTGGGGCTCTCCGCGGCCGGCCTCGTCACCTACGTGGTCTATCCGGCCGCCCCGCCGTGGCTGGCCGCCCGGCACGGCGTGATCGAGCCGGTGCGCCGGCTCAGCGGCGCGGGGTGGGAGGTGCTCGGTCTCCCGCGTGCCGGGGCCGTGCTCGCGGACAGCCAGGCGCAGGTGAACCAGGTGGCGGCCGTGCCCTCGCTGCACACCGCGTTCGCGGTGCTCATCTGTCTCACTCTCTTCCCGATCGCGCGCCGGCTATGGATGCGGATCGGCCTGGTCGCCTACGCCGTGGTGATGCCGCTCGTCCTCGTGTGGTCGGGGGAGCACTACGTGATCGACACCCTCCTGGGCGCGGCCTACGCCGTCGGGATCGTCCTCGTCGCGGGGCGGCTGCGAGCCGTGCTCGCCCGGACGGGGCTGCCCGGCGTCCGTCGGGCCGCACCGGTCGAGGTCCCGGCCGTCGCTACCGTGGACGGGTGAACGGCGCCGTTCCCGAGCCGCTTCCCGACTGGCTCTCCTCGGCCCGGCGGATCTGCGTCCTCTCCGGCGCAGGCATCTCCACCGACAGCGGCATTCCCGACTACCGGGGCCCGGACGGCGTCTGGACGCGGAATCCGGACGCCGAGAAGCTGGTCACGATCTCCTACTACCTCGCCGATCCCGAGATCCGTCGCCGTTCCTGGCTGATGCGCCAGGACCTCCTGGTGGCCGACCCGCGGCCCAATGCCGGTCACGCGGCCCTGGTGGACCTGGAGCGGCAGGGCCGGCTGCAGGTACTGGTCACGCAGAACATCGACGGCCTCCACCAGGCCGCCGGGTCCTCCCCGGACCGCGTCCTGGAGATCCACGGCACGGTCGACGCGGTGGTGTGCACGTCCTGCGGGGACCGGACCCCGATGCGTGCCGCCCTGGACCGGGTGGCGGCGGGCGAGCCGGACCCGGCCTGCCTCAACTGCGGCGGGATCCTGAAATCGGCGACCGTCTACTTCGGTGAGGTGCTGGACGAGCGCGTCGTCGAGGCGGCGGCCACCGCCGCCGCCGACTGCGACCTCTTCATGGCGGTGGGCACCTCGCTGCAGGTGTGGCCCGCCGCTGGGCTGGCCGACCTGGCCGTCCGCGCCGGCGCCCGGCTGGTCGTCGTCAACGCCGAGCCGACGCCGTACGACGACATCGCCGACCTGGTCGTCCGCGAGCCGATCGGCACCGCCCTGCGCCGGCTGGTGGCCGCGCCCGGCTGACCGGACCGACAGCGCTCGTCGCCGTCGCCCCTGACGGTTAGCGTGACGGGGACCACCGTCAGGTGGTCGGACGAGCGGCCGGTCCTGCCGGCCAGAGCCCCCGGGAGCCGGCATGCGCGTGCCCTTGACCACCCGCGACTTCCTCGACCGGGCCGAGCTCGTCTACGGCGACCGGATCGGCGTCGTCGACGAGCCCACCCAGCCGGCACCGTCACTCGGGGACCTGAGCTACCGCGAGGTCGCCCGCCGCGGGCGGGCCCTGCAGGCCGGGCTCGACGAGCTCGGCATCGGCGAGGGCGAGCGGGTCGCGATCGTCAGCCACAACTCGGGCCGCCTGCTGGAGCTCCTGCTCTCGGTGCCGTCCTCGGGGCGGGTGGCGGTGCCGATCAACTTCCGGCTGTCGCCGGAGGAGGTCACGTACATCGTCGGGCACTCCGGCGCCCGAGTGCTGCTGGTCGACCCCGAGCTCGAGCCGTCGCTCAAGGGGGTCGAGGCGGAGCACCGGTTCGGTACGGGGGAGGAGTACGAGCAGCTGCTGCGCTTCGACACCGAGCCGCGACCCTGGTCCGAGCCGGACGAGGACGCCACCGCGACGATCAACTACACCAGCGGCACGACCGCCCGCCCCAAGGGCGTGCAGATGACCCACCGCAATCTGTGGGTCAACGCCGTCACCTTCGGGATGCACATGCAGGTGAGCGACCGGGACGTCTACCTGCACACGCTGCCGATGTTCCACTGCAACGGCTGGGGTCTGCCCTACACGATGGCGGGGCTGGGCGTCCGGCAGATAGCGCTGCGCAAGGTGGACGGCGCCGAGATCCTGCGCCGGGTCGAGCGGCACGGCGTCACGATGATGGCCGGCGCGCCGGCCGTCTGGAACGCCGTGCTCGAGGCCGCCGCCGACTGGGACGGCGAGATCCCCGGCCGCGACCGGGTGCGGATCGTGGTTGCCGGCGCGCCGCCCCCGTCGAGGACGATCGCGCGGGTGGAGGCGGAGCTCGGCTGGGAGTTCAACCAGATCTACGGCCTCACCGAGACCGCCCCGCTGCTCACGATCAACCGGCCGCGCGCCGAGTACGACGACCTGGAGCCGCTGGAGCGCGCGAAGAGGCTGTCCCGGGCGGGGGTTCCGGCGCTCGGCATCCGCCTGAGGACCAGCGAGTCCGGCGAGGTGCTGGCCCAGGGCAACGTCGTGCTCGAGGGCTACTGGGAGAACCCGGACGCCTCCGCCGAGGCGCTGGAGGGCGGCTGGTTCCACACCGGTGACGGCGGCTCGATCGACGACGACGGCTACGTGACCATCGCCGACCGCAAGAAGGACGTGATCATCACCGGCGGCGAGAACGTCTCCTCCATCGAGGTGGAGGACGCCGTCTTCAGCCATCCGGCCGTCGCCGAGGTCGCCGTCATCGGCGTGCCCGACGACAAGTGGGGCGAGATGGTGACCGCGCTCGTCGTCGTCGCCGAGGGCGAGCAGGTCACCGAGGACGAGATCATCGCGCACTGCCGGGGCAAGATCGCCGGCTACAAGATTCCCAAGCGGATCGAGTTCCGCGATGGGCTCGCCCGCACCGCGACCGGCAAGATCCAGAAGTTCAAGCTGCGCGAGTCGTTCTGGGCCGACGCCGACCGTCAGGTGAACTGAGAAAGGACCCCCTCCTCTCCACCACTCGCTCCGCTCGCGGCCGGACCCGGGAGGGGGCCTGACTGCCGCCCACCGCTCGCAGGCTCGCCGCGGGACCCTGCAGCGGGGCCGCGCTCACCCCCTCGTGTCGTCTGCCCCCAAGGGGTGAGGCGCGCTCAACCGCGTCCGTGATCTGGCCGTTCCTCCCTCCAGTTGGCGTCCTGCCGGGCGCCGTCTGCCGAGTGAAGAGGTCAGCACAGTGGACAGCGGTACGCAGAGCAGTTCCCAGCGAGCCCGCACTCGGGCAGCCGGGAAGCACGCAGCGCAGCGCAACGGTCTCCGGATCAGTGGTCTCCGCATCGGTGGCCTGCGGGTCGCCGGGCGGATGCTCGCCACGGCGATCGCCGTCGCCGTCGTCCTCGGGCTCACCCCCTCGGTCGCCACGGCGTCACCTCGGCGGCCCAGCGACAGCCAGATCCAGAAGGCCCGGGCGTCGGCCGATGCCGTGGCCAAGCGGATCGGGGCGCTCTCCGGTCAGCTGAGCGCGGCCCAGGGCGCGGTGGACGCGGCCGAGGTCGCCTCCGCGATCGCCATCGACAGCTACCAGGCGACGCAGGATGCCTTCGAGGCCGCGCAGGCCCGTTCGAAGGCCGCCGCCGCCACGGCCGCGCAGGCCACCGCCGACCTCGGCGTCGCGCGCCAGGACGTCGTCGACTTCGCCCGCCGCAGCTACATGGACGGCAGCACCTACGCCGGCGCCGCCGCGCTGCTCACCGCCGGCGATCCCGCACAGTTCATCGAGCGGGCCGCCCTCCTCGAGGCCGCCGGTAGTCACCGGTCCGACGTGCTCGACCAGGTGCGGGTGCTGCAGGTGCAGGCGCAGAAGGCCGACGCCGTCGCGCGCACCGCGGTCATCGAGGCCGACGAGCTGAAGCAGCAGGCGGCCGAGGAGCTCACCTACGCCCAGGCGGTCGAGAGCGACGCGCGGCAGCAGGCAGCCACGCTCAGCAGCCGCAAGGCCGAGATGACCAGGCAGCTGGCGTCGGCGCAGCGGCAGCTCCGCGCTCTGGTCGGTGCCCGCGAGGCCGCCGACCGCATCGCGCGAGCCACCCCCGCCCGGCCGAAGCCGGCCGCTCCGCCGGTCGCCCCGCCCGTCGCCCCGCCGGTCGCGGTCGGGAACGAGAGCCAGGCGGGAGACGGCTCGGCCGACGCATCGCAGACGGCGATCGACGCAGCCCTCCGCTACCTCGGCACCCCCTACTCCTGGGGCGGTGGTGGCAGTGGCGGCCCGAGCGTGGGGTGGGCGCAGGGTGCGGGCACCGTCGGGTTCGACTGCAGCGGCCTGACCCAGTACGCGTACGCGCAGGCCGGGATCCGGATCCCGCGCAACAGCCGGGCGCAGTACTCCGAGCTGCCCAAGGTTGCCGCCGGCGACCTGCAGGCCGGTGACCTGGTGTTCTGGGCGACCAACCCGTCCAACCCGTCGACGATCCATCACGTCGCGATGTACATGGGCAACGGGAAGGTCGTGCACGCACCACGCACGGGCGACGTCGTCAAGGTGTCGACCATGTGGTGGCGCGGCTACGCCGGCGCAGTGCGACCCAGCGCCTGAGGCGCGGCGCCCGGCAGACGGGCGCGGAAGAACGGAAGGGCGTCGGGCAGCCACGGGGGGAGCTGCCCGACGCACCAGCCAGGCTAGCAGCCGTCCTCCGCGCCGGGCAGTGGTTGGCACCGCGATCTGTGGACTCGCGAGGCTGCTTCCTCGCGTGAGTGGCTCGCTCAGGAACGTGTAGGACACTGGACAGGGGGACGCGGCCGCCGCTCCTCTCCGCGCCCCTCGGGGTCGTGGACCCGGCACGACCAGGGAGTCCCGTGAGCAGCGCTGCCAGCACCCCGCTCGAGAACCAGAGCGCTCCGTCCCCGGTGCCGCCGTCGATCGACGCCGCCCGGCTGGAGCGGGTCCTCTTCGAGATCAAGCGGGTCATCGTCGGTCAGGACCGCCTGGTCGAGCGCATGCTGGTCGCCCTCCTCGCCCGCGGGCACGTCCTCCTGGAGGGGGTGCCCGGCGTCGCCAAGACGCTCGCGGTCGAGACGCTGGCCACGGCGGTCGGCGGCAAGTTCGCGCGCCTGCAGTTCACCCCCGACCTGGTACCGGCCGACATCATCGGCACCCGCATCTACAAAGCCGGTCAGGATGCCTTCGAGACCGAACTCGGGCCGGTGTTCGCCAACTTCGTCCTCACCGACGAGATCAACCGCGCGCCGGCCAAGGTGCAGTCGGCGCTGCTGGAGGTCATGGCCGAGCGGCAGGTCTCCATCGGCGGCGTGACCCATCCGCTGCCCGATCCCTTCCTGGTGCTGGCCACCCAGAACCCGATCGAGTCCGAGGGCGTCTACCCGCTTCCCGAGGCGCAGCGCGACCGGTTCCTCATGAAGGTGCTCGTCGACTACCCCACCCCGGACGAGGAGCGCGAGATCGTCTACCGGATGGGCTCGGAGCCGCCGGTCGCCGAGACGGTGCTGAGCCCCGACGAGCTCCGGCGGCTGCAGAAGACCGCCTCGCAGGTCTTCGTGCACCACGCGCTCGTCGACTACGTGGTCCGCCTGGTGGTCGCCACGCGCACGCCCCGCGAGCACGGCATGGAAGACGTCGCCACGTGGGTGTCCTACGGCGCCAGCCCGCGCGCCTCCCTGGGGCTCATCGCCGCGAGCCGCGCGCTCGCGCTGGTCCGCGGTCGTGACTACGTGCTGCCGCAGGACGTCCTCGACGTCACCGCCGACGTGCTCCGGCACCGCCTCGTGCTCTCCTACGACGCCCTCGCCGACGGGGTGCCGGCCGACCACATCGTCAAGCGGATCGTGCAGACCGTTCCGCTGCCGCAGGTCGCGCCCCGCCAGAACGCCGGCGGCTTCGGTCCCGGCAGCCCCGGTGGACCGCACGTTCCGCACACTTCCCAGTTCGGTCCGAGCCAGCTGCCGCCGCACGGAGCCCTGGTGCACCAGCCGCCCGGGGGTTCGAACGGCTACGCGCAGGGACCGCACCCGGCGTGATCCTGCGTCGCCGCGGTACCGGGAATCCGCCGACCGGCCCCGAGCCTCCCGCCGCCGAGCACACCGCCCCTGAACATCGGGGTCTCCTGCTGCACCCGGCGACGCCGGGTTCGGGTGTCGGGCCCGGCTCCGGTGACGGCGCGCCGCCGCGCTTCACAGACGGCCCGGCCGACGTCCTGCTCCGCCGGCTGGAGCTCACCGTGCGGCGCCGGCTCGACGGTCTGCTGCAGGGCGACCACCTCGGCCTGGTCCCCGGATCCGGTTCGGAGGCCGGCGACTCCCGCACCTACCACCCGGGGGACGACGTCCGGCGCATGGACTGGCCGGTCACCGCGCGTACCCAGGTGCCGCACATCCGCGAGACGATCGCCGACCGCGAGCTGGAGACGTGGGCGGTGGTCGACCTGTCGGCGAGCCTGGACTTCGGCACCGCGAACTGCCAGAAGCGCGACCTGGCCATCGCGGGCATGGCCGCCGTCGGACACCTCACGGTGCACGGCGGCAACCGGCTGGGTGCGGTGGTCACCACGGGGGAGCGGGTGGACCGCTATCCGGCGATGCCCGGCCGGCTGGCCGCCGAGCGGTTGCTGCGCTCCGTCGTCGCCACGCCCCGGGCCGCCGGCGGCCGGCGTGGCGATCTCGCGGTGGCACTCGAGACGCTGCGGCGCCCGCCGCGCCGGCGGGGCCTCGTCGTCGTCATCTCCGACTTCCTCGGAGACAGCGACTGGGAACGGCCGCTGCGTGGCCTGTCCGCCCGCCACGAGCTGCTCGCCATCGAGGTCGTCGACCCGCGTGAGCTGGAGCTGCCCGACGTCGGTCTGCTGACGGTGGTCGACCCCGAGAGCGGTGAGACCCTGGAGGTGCCGACCGGCGACGCCGAGTTCCGCGCGCGGTTCGCCGAGGGAGCGGCTGCCCAACGGGCGACGATCGCGGCCGCCCTGCGGCGGGCCGGCGCCGGTCACCTGCAGCTGCGGACCGACCGTGACTGGCTGATGGATGTCGTGCGGTTCGTTGCTGATCGCCGGCGCGCCGGCAGTGGAGGGGCCTCCCGATGACGTTCCAGTCCCCATGGTGGCTGTTCGCGCTGCTCGCCGTCGTCGCGCTGGTCGGCCTGTACGTGCTGCTCCAGCTCCGCCGCAAGGCCTATGCCGCCAGGTTCACCAACGTGGCGCTGCTGGGCACGCTCGTGCCGAAGCGCCCCGGCTGGCGCCGGCACCTGGCCTTCGGCATCGTCGCTCTGGGCCTCGCCGCGCTGGTGACGTCGCTGGCGGTGCCCAGCAGCGAGGTGCGGGTTCCCCGCGAGCGGGCCACCGTGATCATGGCCGTCGACGTGTCGCTGTCCATGAAGGCCCAGGACATCGACCCCACCCGCTTCAAAGCCATGCAGACCGCGGCGACGCAGTTCGTCGACGTGCTGCCGGCGCGGATCAACCTCGGGCTGGTGTCGTTCGCCGGCACCGCCAGCACGCTGGTCACCCCGACGACCGATCGCGATTCGGTGCGCACCGCGATCGGCAACCTCAAGCTCGCCGAGTCGACCGCGATCGGCGAGGCGATCTTCACGTCCCTGACAGCGATCGAGAACTACCAGGCCGGCCTGGACACCCCGGCCGAGGGCTTGCCTCCGGCGCGCATCGTGCTCCTGTCGGACGGCACCAACACCGTGGGCCGGCCGAACACGCAGGCGGTCGATGCCGCGAAGGCCGCGGGCATCCCGGTGTCGACCATCGCGTTCGGCACCGACTACGGCACGCTCGACCTCGACGGCGAGACGGTGCCGGTGCCGGTCGACCGTGCCTCGCTGGAGGAGATCGCCAACGCGACCGGGGGCAGCTACAGCGAGGCCGCGAGCGCGGCGGAGCTGGAGCAGGTCTACGCCGACCTGGGCAGTCAGATCGGGTACACGACCGAGGCGAAGGACATCAGCCCGTGGTTCGTCCGCGTCGGCGTCCTGCTCACCCTCGTCGGTGCCGCGCTCAGCCTGCTCTGGACCAACCGGCTGATCTGACGCCGAGCGGAGCAGGAGGGGAGCGTTTTCCGCGCCCTGGCACTCCGCTCAGCGGGACGGGTCGAGGACGAGCTTGCCGGTGGAGCGGCGGGCCAGAAGGTCCTCGTGCGCCTTGCGGACGTCGCTGAGCGGATAGCGCCCGCCGACGACCGGTCTCAGCGTGCCCTCGGCGACCATCGGCAGCAGCTCCAGCATCGCGGCGTTCATCATCTCGGGGCGCGCCATGCAGTGCGCCAGCCAGAACCCGATGACCGCCCGGCTGGTGCCCATCAGCGACTGCGCCTGGACCGGCTTCGGCGGCACCCGACCGGCCATGCCGTACGCGGCGAGCCGGCCGAACGGCGCCAGGGCGGAGAGCGCGCCGTCGAACACGTTGCCGCCGGTCATCTCCAGGACGATGTCGACCCGCCTGCCGCCGTTGGCCTCGCGCAGGGCGGCGGTGAAGCCCCTGGGGTCGTCCTCGGCCAGGGCGGGGTCGACGGTGGCGTCGGCGCCGAGCTCCTCGCACAGCGCTCGCTTGTCCGCGCTGGAGGCGGTGGCGATGACCCGGCCGGCGCCCCACTGCCTGGCCAGCTGGACGGCCAGCGAGCCCACGCCGCCGGCACCGGCGATGACGACGACCGACTCGCCCCGCGCCAGGTGCGTGCTGGTGCGCAGCAGGTGCCAGGCGTTTGCTCCCTGGAGGACGACGGCCAGCGCCTGCTCGTCGCTGACGTCGTCCGGCACGGCCCAGGTGAGGAAGTCGTGCGCGATCACCTTCTCCGCGTAGCCGCCGCCGTCGAGCAGCCCCACCACCCGTTGACCGCCGCCGACCGGGGTGCCGACGAATTCCGCGCCCGGGACCAGCGGCAGCTGCTGCTGCGCCAGGTAGGAGTTCTCGATCTGGTGGGTGTCGGCGAAGTTGATCCCGGCCGTGCGCACCTCGTAGAGCTGCTGACCAGGCCCTGGAGTGGGATCGGGAAGGTCGACGATGTCCATGACCTCTGGGCCGCCGAAGCGGCTGATCTGCACGGCGCGCATGACGGTCAGGCTAGGTGGGCAGCGGGACTCGGGAACGGCCGCGTGGAGACGCCAGCGCGCCGGCCGGCTCGTCCGGGGTGGTTCCGAGCACCGGACAGGGACGGCCGGAGACACCGAGGCCCGGCCGCGCACGGTGGCGAGGTCGGTCACGGTGCATCTCGGGACACATGTTCGCGGGAGCGAATGGCGATGGCGATCGTCGGGATCAGGGTGAGCACGGCGAAGGCCGTGCCGACCACGGCGGGACCGGTTGCGCCGAGCTCGGAGCCGAGGGCGCGGCCGGCGATCCCGGAGCCGACTGCGGTACCGAGGTCGTAGGCCGAGACGGACATCGCCACTCCGAGCGTGGGTGCCACGCCGGCGAAGGGGACGGCCAGCGCCGACAGCAGGCAGATCGGGCTCGCACGGGTTGTCCGCGGAACCGCCTGCCGGAGTGATCGGCACTGCACCGATCCCATAGGCCGGCAGGCGGACGGAGGCGCCGCCGGACAGCCGTCGCCGGGGGACTGGAAGACTTGGCCGGACATGAGGTCCGAGGCAGCGCCGCCACGGCTCCCCGTTGCGCTCGACGCGCCACGTCTGTCCACGACGACTGGCGGCACCGTGCTTCGCGAGGAAGGCGAGTCCGAAATGCCCAGAGCCCTGCTGCTGGAGAACATCGACCCGATGGCGACGGAGCTGCTGAGCTCGGCCGGCTACGAGGTCCAGTCGCTGAAGGGGGCGCTGGACGAGGCCGACCTGACCGCCGCCCTGGAGGGCGTCCATCTGCTCGGCATCCGCTCCAAGACGCATGTGACGGCCGAGGTACTGGCCCGCCGGCCGGAACTGGCCGCGATCGGCGCCTTCTGCATCGGCACCAACCAGATCGACCTCGCCGCAGCCGCCGCGGGCGGCGTCGCGGTGTTCAACGCGCCGTACTCGAACACCCGCAGCGTCGTCGAACTGGCGATCGCGGAGATCATCAGCCTGGCCCGGCGGCTCATCGACCGGGACCGCGCCCTCCACGCGGGGATCTGGGACAAGTCGGCGAGCGGCAGCCACGAGATCCGGGGGCGGACGCTCGGCATCGTCGGCTACGGCAACATCGGCAGCCAGCTGTCCGTGCTGGCCGAGTCCCTGGGTATGCGGGTGATCTTCTACGACCTGGAGGACAAGCTCGCACTGGGCAATGCCGAGGCCTGCGGAAGCCTGGAGGAGTTGCTCGAGCGAGCGGAGACGGTGACGTTGCACGTCGACGGCCGTGCCGGGAACGCCGGGATGTTCGGCGCCGAGCAGTTCTCGCGCATGCGCCGGCGCAGCCTGTTCCTCAACCTCTCCCGCGGCTTCGTCGTCGACCACGAGGCTCTCCGCGATCACCTGCTCAGCGGCCACATCGCCGGTGCCGCCGTCGACGTGTTCCCCGACGAGCCGAAATCTCAGGGCGACGAGTTCAACTCCGTCCTGCGCGGCTTGCCGAACGTCATCCTCACTCCGCACGTCGGCGGGTCGACCCAGGAGGCCCAGTACGACATCGGCCGGTTCGTCGCGGGCAAGCTGGTCGACTACTCCCGCACCGGGACGACGACCCTGAGCGTGAACGTGCCCGCGGTCGCCCTGCACGGATCCTCGGCGGCCCGGTTCGCGCTGCTGCACCGCAACGTGCCCGGCGTCCTGGCGCGCATGGATGCGCTGATCGGCGAGCACGGGCTCAACGTGGATGGTCAGGTGCTGGCCACCCGCGGAGAACTCGGCTACGTCGTGACCGACGTCAACGGCGAACTGCCGCCTTCCCTGCTGGCCATGCTGACGGAGCTGCCCGAGACCGTCCGCCTCCTCACCTTTCCCTGAGGCCCGGCAGGAGCGGAACAGAAGAGTCCGCCGGCCGCTCCCGACGTGGTTGACCGCCCTCGTCCGGCGGCTGGACACTGGCCGCCTTCTGGAGGAGGCCCGAGATGTCCTGGAACCTCGCCGGCAGCTACGCGGAGACGTGCTCCTGCGAGCTGATGTGCCCGTGCAACCTCACGCTCGACCACGGGGCCACCTACGACTACTGCCGCGCAACCCTGGCGTTCGACATCCGCGCGGGTGACGTCGAAGGCACCGACGTCGGGGGCCGCCGGGTAGTGGCGATCATCGACACCCCGAAGGTGATGACCGACGGGAACTGGCGGCTCGGCATGTTCGTCGACGACCAGGCCACCGACGAACAGTTCGACAAGCTGGTCAAGGTCTTCGGCGGGCAGCTCGGTGGCCCGATGGCCGCGCTGGCTCCGCTCGTCGGCGAGATCGTGGGCGTCGAGCGGGCGGCGATCGAGGTCACCGACGAGGGGCACCTGCACCGCGTCCGAGTCGGGGACGTGATCGAGTTCGAGGTCGAGGACATCGTGCCGTTCGGCAAGGAGGACGGGCAGCCGGTCCGGTTCGACGGCATGTTCCATCCGGCCGGGGCGAACCTGACGATGGCCGAGGCGCGCAGTTCGCGGATCGACGCGTTCGGGATCCGGTACGAGGGCAAGACCGGCCTGTCGACCGCCGATTTCTCCTGGGCCGCCTGACCGCCGATGAGTGCGCCCGTCCGTGCACGGCTTCCCGCGGGCGGGGGACTGGCGCCCGCCTTCGCCGCCGTCCGGGTACGGCTCGTCCTGGTCGCCGCGCTCTTCGCCGTGGCCGGTGCGGGCTGGTGGTGGACGGTCCACCAGATGCAGGGCATGGACGGGGGCCCGTGGAGCGGCCTGGGCACGCTGGGCTGGTTCCTCGGGGTCTGGGTCGTGATGATGGCCGCGATGATGTTCCCGTCGGTCGCCCCGACGATCGCCCTCTACTCCCGCATGACCAGGCAGCGGTCTCCGCTCTCGCCCGCGCTGTTCGCCGGTGGCTATCTGGTCACGTGGGCCGGCGCCGGGCTGGTCGCCTTCGCCCTCGCCGGGATCCTCGGCCGGGTGCCGGGCGACCTGCTCTCCTGGGAGCGAGGGGGCCGATGGATCGCGGGGACCACCCTCGTCGTCGCGGCGGTGTACGAGCTGACCCCGTTGAAGGACGTCTGCCTCGGCAAGTGCCGCAGCCCGCTCGGGTTCCTGCTCGCCTCGTGGCGGGACGGCCGGTGGGGCGCGTTCCGGATGGGGGCGAAGAACGGTGCCTGGTGCGTCGGCTGCTGCTGGGCACTCATGGCCTCGCTGTTCGCCCTCGGGGTCATGAGCGTCGTCTGGATGGCCGTCGTCGCCGGGCTGATCGCCGTCGAGAAGACCCTGCCGTGGCGCCGGGTCGCGACGTACGGGACCGCTGCGGTCCTGCTCGGCCTGGGGGTGCTGCTGTTCGTCGCCCCGGACGTCATCCCGGCGCTCACGGTTCCGGGTGCCGGGCAGACGGATCCGATGGCTCCGATGGCTCCGATGCCGGAGATGGGCACTTAGGCGAGGCCGAGACCGGCTCCAGCTCGGCGTCATGGCGGAACTCCTCGTCCGGTTCATCGGAGGAGGTTCGCGTCGAGCGCTCGCGATCGGCTCGGGGTGACTCGGAGGACGACCGCGCCGACGACGGCCTCAACCGGGGGTGGAGACGTCAGCAGGTTGCCGGCCGCCGGACGGGCAGTCGGACAACCCGACGAGGAGCGCCGTGAGCGCCCATCGGGCGTCGGGCGACGTCGTTCCCATCGTGGTGGCGATCGCCGGGATGAGCGGTGCGCCGAGGCTGCTGATGACGGCTACGACGGTTCCGACGAAGATCAGCACGGGCACGAGAGCGCGGGCTGGTGCTCACGCCCCCACGCTCCCAGGTCGTTGCAACCGCCAAGGATCTGGCCGGATCCGCCGAGCCGGTGCCGGTCGCGGCGACCGCCGCAGGCGCCCCGTTGCCCATCCGGCGCGCTCACCACGTGGGGGGGACCCTCGGGTGTGCCCTCAAGAATTCGCGCCTGCGGGCCGATCCGGAATCCAGGAACCGGAAGCGGACGGGTGGTGGGCTCGATGGTCGGAGCGCGGGCTCCCCTGCGCGGACGGTGGGCATCCCGTTCGCTCGCCCTCGGCGTCGCGGCGGCCATCGCCGTGGCCGGAGGAACCGCACCTGCCTCGGCGGCACCGACCGGCCCCTCCACCGGGAAGGTCGACGCCGCTGCCCAGGCCGCGCGCGACGTCGCCGCGCAGGTAGGCCGGCTCCTGGAGCGGCTCGGTGCCGCGCAGCGCCAGGTCGACGCCGCTGATGCGCACGTGGCGGACGCTTTCGGGCAGGTGGCATCCCAGCACCGGGCCGCCGCGATCGCGCAGAACGACGCCCGGCTCGCCGAGGTGGCAGCCGAGGAGGCCGTGGCCGCCGTCAGGGCCGCTCAGGACGCCGTGGGTACGTTCGCCCGCGTCAGCTACATGGGCGGCGCCACGTCCCCAGTCCTGGAGAGCCTGCTCACCGCCGAAGGACCGGCGCAGATCGTCGAACGTGCGGCGCTCCTGGAGTTCGCCGGCGACCACCGGTCCGCCGTCCTCACGGACATGACGGCGGCGCAGAAGCGCGCCGACGAGACCCGGGCCGCCGCCCGGCACGCGGTCACCGAGGTGGAGCGGTCGCGGCAGGCGGCCGACGACGCACTGGCGTCGGCCCGGGTCGCACGCGCCGACGCGGCACGGCAGCTGGCCGACCTGCAGACCTCGCGGGCGGCCATGCAGGTCGAGCTCGGGGAAGCCCGATCGACGCTCGTGACCCTGCAGCGTCAGCAGGCCGCCGCACGACAGCCGGCACCGGCGGCCCCGGCCGCGGCAGCTGCTTCCTCGGCGCCTTCGTCACCGCGGTCCGGCGGTCCGGCGCCCGCGCCGGCACCGGCACCGGCACCGGCAGAACACGACTGGGACGCCGTCGCCCTCTGCGAGTCCGGGGGCAACTGGAGCATCAACACGGGCAACGGCTACTACGGCGGGCTGCAGTTCTCCTCGTCCACGTGGCTCGCGTACGGCGGCGGTGCCCATGCGCCGCGGGCCGACCTTGCCACGAAAGCCGAGCAGATCGCCGTGGCCGAAGCCGTCCTGGCGGCACAGGGGCCGGGCGCCTGGCCGACCTGCGGCCGGAGCCTCTAGGACCGTCCCACCTACACGGGTCGACCGGAGACCCTCGACGGCGGCCGGCGCGGCCGGAGGCGTCGGCCGTGGACGGCGCCGTCGCCCGTCACCCGGCAAGGTCGCGGCCGCCGTGTGTGACCAGCGGCTTGCCGATAGGTTCGCATCACACAGCGGTCGGCGCAGGGGAGTGGCACGTGGGCAGATCGGTGCTGGTGACCGGCGGCAACCGGGGGATCGGATTGGCGATCGCCCGTTCGTTCGCGGAGGCGGGTGACTCGGTGGCCGTGACCCATCGCGGCAGCGGTGCTCCCGACGGGCTCTTCGGGGTGCAGTGCGACGTCACCGATTCCGCCGAGGTCGACCGCGCCTTCAGCGAGGTCGAGGAGCGCCAGGGCCCGGTCGAGGTGCTGGTCAGCAACGCCGGTATCACCCGCGACGGGTTGCTGATGCGGATGAAGGAAGAGGACTTCACCGAGGTCCTCGACGCCAACCTCACCGCCGCCTACCGGGTGGCCAAGCGGGCGGCGGCCAAGATGGTCCGCGCGCGCTCCGGCCGGATGATCTTCGTGTCCTCGGTGGTCGGGCTGCTCGGCTCTGCGGGCCAGGCCAACTACGCGGCCAGCAAGTCGGGCCTGGTCGGGCTGGCCCGCTCGATCGCCCGCGAGCTCGGCAGCCGCAACATCACGGCCAACGTGGTGGCACCGGGCTTCGTCACGACCGACATGACCGCCGCGCTCCCGGAGGCCCGGCAGAAGGAGATCCTGGGGCAGGTGCCGCTCGGCCGGTATGCCTCGGCGGAGGAGATCGCCGGCGTCGTCCGCTTCCTGGCGGGCGATGCGGCCGGCTACATCACCGGGGCGGTCGTCCCGGTCGACGGCGGACTGGGAATGGGGCACTGATGGGGATTCTCGAGGGCAAGAAGATCCTGGTCGCCGGCGTGCTGACCGAGGCGTCGATCGCCTTCTCGGTCGCGCGGATCGCACAGGAGCAGGGCGCCACCGTCGTCCTGTCGAACTTCGGGCGCGAGCTGTCGCTGTGCCAGCGGATCGCCAAGCGGCTGCCGCAGGAGGCGGCGGTGGTCGAACTCGACGTCACCAACACCGAGCACCTGAGCACGCTGGCCGACCGCCTGCGCGAGCACGTGGACTCCCTCGACGGCGTCGTCCACTCGATCGGTTTCGCGCCCCAGGAGGCCATGGGCGACGGCTTTCCCGAGGTGGCGTGGGAGCACGCCGCGACTGCGTTCCAGGTGTCGGCGTGGTCGCTGGCCTCGCTCACCCAGGCCTGCCGGCCGCTGTTCGGAGAGAAGGCGTCCGTCGTCGGTCTCACCTTCGACGCGACCGTCGCCTGGCCGGTCTACGGGTGGATGGGCGCGGCGAAGGCGGCCCTGGAGTCGACCAGCCGCTACCTCGCCCGGGAGTTGGGCCCCGAGGGCGTGCGGGTCAACCTGGTCGCCGCGGGTCCGCTGCGCACCATTGCCATGAAGTCGATCCCCGGCAGCTCGCAGTTCGAGGAGGCCTGGGAGGCGCAGGCACCGCTGGGCTGGTCGGTCACCGACACCGAGCCGTCGGGCAAGGCCGTGTGCGCCCTGCTGTCGGACTGGTTCCCGGCCACCACCGGCGAGATCGTGCACGTCGACGGGGGCTTCCACGCCGTCGGCGTCTGACCGCATCCGTCGTCGTCCGAAAGCAGAAGAACGTCCCGTGCCCCGCGCAACTGTCGACATCACGCCCACCGGTCAGCAGCCCGACGAGGACCCGTCCCTCGCCGTCCGGAACAACGGCGGGAAAGCACCCTCCGCCGCCCCGGCGCCACCGGGACGACGGGAGGCCCTGCTGGTGCTGTCGTTCGGCGGTCCGGAGGGGCACGAGGACGTCATGCCCTTCCTCGAGAACGTCACCCGGGGGCGCGGCATCCCGCGCGAGCGGCTGCTCGACGTCGCCGAGCACTACCACCACTTCGACGGCGTCAGCCCCATCAACGAGCAGAACAAGGCGCTGATCGCGGCCGTCGAGAAGGAGCTGGCGGCCGCGGGCATCGACGTGGCCGTCTACTGGGGCAACCGCAACTGGGAGCCCTACGTCGAGGACACCTGGCGCCGGATGGCCGACGACGGCATCGAGCACGTCTACGTCTTCGCCACCTCCGCCTATGCGTCGTTCTCCGGCTGCCGGCAGTACCACGAGGACATCGCCCGGGCACGCATCTCCTGCGGCGGGGGACCCACCGCGGAGAAGCTTCCCCACTATTTCGACGCCCCGGGCTTCGTGCGGGCCAACGCCGACGCCCTCACCGAAGCCCTTGCCGCGCTCCCGGACGACCTCCGCGGAACTGCGCGTCTCGTGGCGACCGCGCACAGCATCCCAAACTCGATGGCCGCCGTCGCGGGTCCGCAGGGCGGCGCCTACGAGGCCGAGCTGCTCGCGGCCGCACGGCAGGTCGTCGACGCCGCCGCGCCCGGCCGGTCGTTCGACCTGGTCTGGCAGAGCCGCAGCGGCCCGCCGTCCGTGCCCTGGCTGGAGCCCGACGTCAACGACCACCTGCGGGCCCTCGCAGCGGGCGGTGAGACGGCCGTCGTGCTCTTCCCGATCGGCTTCATCAGCGACCACCTCGAGGTCCTCTGGGATCTGGACAACGAGGCGAAGGAGACGGCGGAGGAGCTCGGGCTCGCTTTCGCCCGTGCGGGGACGGCCGGCACCCACCCGGCCTTCGTCGCCGCGATCCGCGAACTCCTGGCGGAGCGGCGGGCCGGGGGAGAACCGCGGCTGGGCACCAGCTGCCCCGCGTCCTGTTGCTATGTCACTGGTCGGCCTACCGGCCTCCACCGCGGCCAGGAGCCGTCCCCCCGCTGAGCGGAGCCGCTGCGTCGCCCCTGCGCGGAACCCTCCGGGCTCCACTCGGCGCGACGACCGAGGTCACCTGGGACGGGTGGTCCAGACCGGGGCCACCTCGCGGTTGTAGCGGCGGCCGAACACCTTCGCCAGCACCGTGACGACCGGCGTCGGGACGGTCTTCTTCAGGAAGGCCCGGTGGTCGTCGGTCATCCCGTCGGTGAGCCAGGCGAAGAACCGACCGGCCACGCCCGGTGGCTGCCGGCTGAGCTTCTTCTCGGCGGCCTTCCACTCGGGACTCTTCTCATGGCGGATGAGGTACGGCTCCAGCTCGGTCTCCTCGTGCACCAGGTGCCGCTCCACCACGTCATGGGTGTGGACGACGCTCGCGCGGGCGGCCGCCGCATCGGCGGCGGACGCGCTCCGTGCGAACGTCGACATGGCGGCATCCGTCTCGCCCAGCGCGGCAGCCATCGCCTCGTGCTCGCTCTCCATGGCACTGATGAGGTCCGGTCCGACGCCGAAGGTGGGCAGAACCGGCCAGATGTGCGTGTCCTCGCCCTCGTGGTGGTGGGTCAGCTCCTGTCGGAGGTTCGCGAACGCCCGTTGCAGCTCCCCGGCGCGGGACCGGTCCCCCTCGGCCACCTCGTCGAGTGCCGACGTCAGACGGCCCAGGTCGCGCCGCACGGCGGCGTGGATCAACCGGTTCATGGTCATCGGTGCGGTCATGGCGGACGACGGTAGCGAGATCCGGGAACCGTGCGGCGGGATTCCGGCGTCGTCAGTTCCGGGGGACCACGTTGTACGCGGCGGCGATCGCCTCGCGGACGGCGTCGGCGAGCGGGCGGAGCGCGGAGTCGCGGGCCGCGGCCTGGGAGTGGTTCACCGCCGCACCGGGGGCGTCGGTCAGCGCCAGGTCGAGTACCGCGGCCAGCCGCTGCGCGCGGCCCAGCACGGAGAGCGCCAGGGGCTCGTGGTCGGGCGGCAGCCCCGGCGCCATCGCCTTCGACAGGCCGGCCAGGAGCGCCGGCACCTCCGGGTTCCACCGCGCGACGTCGAGCCGGGCGAGCGTGCGGGCCGCGTCCCCGACCGCGAGGTCCAGTGCCCCCGACAACGCGCGCAGGGTTCCCTCGACCGGCGGTGCGACCGGGGCCGCGCCGTCCAGCGGGAAGGCCGTCCACCCGACGGCCTCGGGACCGAGGGCCTCGGGCACCAGGGCGAGCCGGTCGCCGACGGCGGCCTGGCCCGCCTCGAGCGCCAGCGGCGTCAGCCCGGGAACCGGCGGCAGTCCGCGGACGTCGCCCGGCACCGGCAGCACCAGCCGGAACCGGTGCTCACCGAGGCCGCGCACGGCGGTCAGCGTCCAGCCCAGCGGCACGGCCTCCGAGGTGCCCGGCAGGCCGGTGACCCGGTGCGCGGTGTCCCCCAGCAGGGCGTCCAGGGCGTCGTCGTAGGACACCCGGCCGGTGAGCCAGGCGGTGGCCCAGACGGCGAACCGGCCGGCGGGGAAGTCGTGCACGGAGCGAGGCTACGACCATCGGGAACCGACGTCCCGTCGACGACACGAGGCCGACCGCGCAGCCGCAGGTCAGGACGTCGCGGGAAGAGATGAGTCACCTGCGGCCCCGGGTCTGGGACACTCCGGTCATGGCGGCGTGGTTGCTCTGGTTGATCGCCGCGGGCCTGTTCGCCGCGGGTGAAGTGGTGAGCCTCGATCTGGTCCTGCTGATGTTCGCCGGCGGGGCCCTGGGCGGGATGGCGATCGCCTTCGTGGGCGGCGCCACGGTGCTCCAGCTGGTGGCGTTCATCGCCGTCTCCGGCGTGCTCCTCGCCCTGGTCCGCCCGCTGGCCCAGAAGCACCTGACGCAGGGGACCCCGCTGCAGCTGGACGGCGTCGACACCCTGATCGGCCGGACGGCGCGGGTGACCAGGGACGTCGACGCCGACGGCGGCCGGATCCGCATGGGTGCCGACGAATGGACCGCCCGCAGTCAGCACCGCGGCGAGAATTTCGCCGTGGGCTCGACGGTGCGCATCCTGCAGGTCGACGGCGCCACGGCGATCGTCGGCGACGCGATGGAGTGACGGCCCGGGGAGGTGAACCCGGCCGATGAGGCGTGACCTGCCGGCCTCGGGGGTGGAGGATCACGGCTGACCGCCCCCGAGGAAAGGGAGCCCACCCGTGACCCCCGCACTGATCGCCCTGCTCGTGATCGCGCTCTTCGTGATCATCGTGCTGGCCAAGAGCGTCACCATCGTGCCGCAGGCCCAGGCCAAGGTGATCGAACGCCTCGGCCGCTACAGCCGCACGCTCCAGCCCGGCCTGTCCATCCTGGTGCCGTTCGTCGACCGCGTGCGCGCGACCATCGACCTGCGCGAGCAGGTCATCTCCTTCCCGCCCCAGCCGGTGATCACGTCCGACAACCTGCAGGTGGGCATCGACACGGTCCTGTACTTCCAGGTGACCGACCCGCGGCTGGCCGTCTACGGCATCGCCAACTACATCACCGGCATGGAGCAGCTGACCACCACGACGCTGCGCAACGTGGTCGGCGGGCTGAACCTCGAGGGCGCGCTCACCGGTCGCGACGGCATCAACAGCCAGCTCCGCGAGGTGATCGACGGCACGACGGGCCCCTGGGGTCTGCGCGTCGCACGGGTGGAGATCAAGGCGATCGACCCGCCGGCTTCGATCCGCGACTCCATGGAGAAGCAGATGCGCGCCGACCGCGACAAGCGCGCGATCATCCTGACCGCCGAGGGCGCCCGGCAGTCGGCCATCACGACCGCCGAGGGCCAGAAGGCGGCCGCGATCCTCTCGGCCGAGGGCAAGAAGACGTCGGCCATCCTGGAGGCCGAGGCCGAACGGCAGAGCCGGATCCTGCGCGCCGAGGGTGAGCGGGCCGCCCTCTTCCTCCAGGCCCAGGGCCAGGCCAAGTCGATCGAGACGGTCTTCCAGGCCATCCACGACGGCAAGCCCGACCAGGGGCTGCTCGCCTACCAGTACCTGCAGACGCTGCCGAAGATCGCGCAGGGTGACGCCAACAAGATGTGGATCGTCCCGAGCGAGTTCAGCAAGGCACTCGAGGGGCTGTCCCGCCTCGGGGGTGCCGAGGAGAAGAAGTCGTGGCTCGACGTCGAGCCGTCGGCGAACGGCTCGGCCAAGCCGACGGCGGAGATGGACACCGCCGGTTGGTTCGAGTCGCAGCTGCCGGCCGCCGCCGACCAGCCCGAGGCCAAGATCGAGCTGTCCAGCATCATGGACGCCGGCGCCAAGCCGCCGACCCCGCCCCTGCCGGTGACGCCGTCGCTCACGCAGGCGAAGACCGACGCCCTCGATCCCGGTTTGGGCGGGGCCGACCCCGAGCAGGCCTGACCGACTCCTGGGTCGAGTTCGCCGTCCCGGGGTTCGAGTACCCGACCAGCGCGAGTTCGCCCTCAGGGAGGGCGTCGCTCAGTCCTTGAGCAGGCCCTCGCGGAGCTTGGCCAGTGTCTGGCTGAGCAGTCGGGAGACGTGCATCTGCGAGATGCCGATGTCCGCGGCGATCTGCGACTGGGTCATGTTCCCGAAGAAACGCAGGATCAGGATGCGGCGCTCGCGGGCCGGGATGGTGGCCAGGAGGGGCTGCAACGACTCGCGGTACTCGACACCCTCCAGTGCGGCGTCCTCCTCGCCGAGCGTCGCCGCCAGCGTCGGCGAGTCGTCCTCACCGGAGAGCCGTTCGTCGAGGGAGCTGCTGCGGTAGGCGTTGGCCACCGCCAGCCCTTCGAGGACCTCGGCCCGGGGGATGCGCAGGTGCTCGGCCAGCTCGCTGGGCGTCGGTGCCCGGCCGTTCTTCTGCGCCAGCTCCCCGACGGCGGCGTTCAGCGACAGGTGCAGTTCCTGGAGCCGCCGTGGCACGCGCACCGACCAGCCCTGGTCCCGGAAGTGCCGCTTGATCTCACCGGTGATGGTGGGGACGGCGAAGGACAGGAACTCGACGCCCCGGGTCGGGTCGAACCGGTCGATCGCGGCGATCAACCCCAGGGTGCCGACCTGCAGCAGGTCGTCGAAGGGCTCGCCGCGGTTGCTGAACCGCCGGGCGAAGTGACGCACCAGCGGCAGGTGCTCCTCCACGAGGATCTCGCGGAGCCGCTCACGCCGGGGATCGTCCTTCTCCAGCGTGGCCAGCTCGGCGAACAGCGGGGCGGTCC
The DNA here is from genome assembly GCA_025965795.1 of Blastococcus sp. Taxonomy (GTDB): domain Bacteria; phylum Actinomycetota; class Actinomycetes; order Mycobacteriales; family Geodermatophilaceae; genus Blastococcus_B. Next base: position 15,011 of record JAOPWH010000076.1, on the reverse strand, counting down.
GCTCGGCGCGCCGACGGTTGTCCGAGATCGGCGGGGCGTCAGGGACGACGTCCGCCTCGACGACCGGCTCCGGAACGACGACCACGGCATCGGCGTCGGTCGGCGCAGCGTCGGCCGGCACGGCGTCACCCTCGGCCGGCACCGGCACGGCGACACCGCTCTCGGCGCGCGGATCGGGGACGGACTCCACGGCCTCGACGGGCTGATCGTCTGCTCCGATGTCGTCCTCCGACGATACGGGCCCAGGCATGGGCTCGGGTACGGGCTCGGCTCCGGAACGCTGTCCGGGGACCGGCGCCTCCACCAGGGGAGTCTCACCGGTGGCCGACGACCGGCTCACCGGGCCACCGAGAGGTTCTGCCCTGCGTCGCTACCGAGCTCGGTCGGTCGCTGTCCGGGGAGGTACTTGTCCATCACGATGACACCCACGGGGACGTCGGTGCCGTTGCCACCGGGGACGACGGCCTGCGTCGAACGGCGGGCATCGACGGTGTCGACGAGCGTGGCGAGGACCGCCCAGCCGAAGCCTTCCTGCGGCACGTCGACGCCCTCGGACGTCGGCACCCAGGCCTCGATGTGCAGCCCGGCGCGGGTGGTCTCGAAGACGACGGTCAGCGGCGAGTCACCGGCGGCGACGAGGGCCAGCGTCGCGCAGGCCTCGTCCACCGCGAGGCGGAGGTCCTCGACCGCGTCGAGGTCGTAGTCCATGCGCAGGGCGAGGTCACCGGCCATGGCCCGGACCGCCGGCAGCTGGGTCGGCGTGGTGGGCACTCGCAGTTCCAGTCGCTCCCCGCGCCGTCCGTCCTGCGCGAGGGTGCCCCTCGAGTCGACCATCCGTCGTGTGCTCCTTCGTTCCCGGCGCGCTCGGCCATCGAGTCGCGGGCGCTTGCTGCGGGTGGGCCGTTGCGCCCTCCGTGGCGGTGCCGACGGACCGTCGAGTCCACCGCCGAAGGTCTTCGATACCCACCGCTCCGGACGGCGCAAACGTACGCTTTCGAGGCAATCCACTGTTGGTGGCGGCGCGGTTGCCGGGACCTGTGGGCTGTTGTTGGCTGCCCAGGAGATGAGCGCCAGTTCAGGCAGTCTGCCACCCCCGCCAACCCCCTCCGGGGATCATGGTTCCGGTCTGCTGATCGACGCCCTGGAGACGGCGCCCGCCGCGATCTACTGCCTCAGCGCGGCCGCGGCCGGCCCCGTCTGGGCGAACGCCCGCGCCCGGTCCCGCGGCACGGCGCTGCCGGTCGTCGACGGTCAGCCGGTCGCCGACGTCGTCGCGCGGGTGATGCGCACGGGGCAGCCGGCGACGCTCAGCGGACGGGTCGTTCCCGACGGCCCGGTCACGACGGTGGTCGTCCGGCCGCTGGAGGTCGACGGCGGGCCGGGTGTGCTGCTCGTCCTCGGCGGGGACAGCGACGAGGGTGCCGGCACCCACTGGCCGCGGCCCGCGGACGACGTGGTCGAGCAGGCCCAGCTGTCGCTGCTCCCGCCGTCCCTGCCGATGCTCCCTGACCTGCAGCTCTCCGGCAGCTACCACCGCGCCACGCTGGCCCGGGCGGCCGGCGGCGACTGGTACGACGCGGTGCCCCTGGGCGCCGGCCGGCTCGCGCTGGTCGTGGGTGACGCCGTCGGGCACGGGGTGCCGGCGGTCGGTGCCATGAGCCGGCTGCGGGGCGCCATGCGGTCGAGTGCCCTGCGCGACCCGTCGCCGCAGGCCGTGATGGCCGCGCTGGATGCCTTCGCCGACCAGATGGACGACGTCGAGGGCGCGTCGGTCTTCTACGGCCTGCTCGACGCCGGCACCGGGCGCCTGGTCTACACCGCGGCCGGGCACCCGCCCCCGCTGGTGGTCCAGGCGGACGGGCGGACGACGACGCTCCCGCTGACGCCGCGGCCCCCGTTGGGGAGCATGCCCGGGGCGGCCGCGTCGGTCGCCGAGCACGTGCTCGACCAGGGCGCCACCCTGATCCTGTTCTCCAACGGCGCGGTGGCCGGCGACGCCCACGATCCGAGCGAGGGCCGGAAGCGGCTGGCCGAGGTCGCCCGCAAGATCCTGGCCCTGCCGGGCGCCCTCGAGCCGGACGCATCGGCGGGGTTGGCAGGTGCGATCGCCGAAGGTGTTCGCCGTCCGCAGGGCTGGCCCGATGACGTCGCCGTCCTGGTCGCCCATCGCCGGGCGACCACCCTGGAACCCCTGCAGATGGATCTCGTCGCCCTCCCCTCGGCGCTGCCGGGGGTGCGCCGCCGGCTCGGCGGATGGCTGACCGAGCTGGGCATGGGGGAGCAGGACCGGGTGACGGTGATGGTGGCCGTCGGCGAGGCGTGCGCCAACGCCGCCGAGCACGCCTACCGGGACACCGACCCAGGGCCGATGTCCGTGGCCGCGGACGTGGACGTCGACGGCGTCCTCACCGTGACGGTGCGCGACGAGGGCACCTGGCGGCCGCCGAACCGGGACCCGGGCGACCGCGGGCGTGGATTGCTGATCATGCGGCAACTCGTCGACGGGGTGGTGCTGGAGGAGGAACGCGGGACAACGGTGACGTTGAGCTTCCGGCTGCGCAGGACCCCCGAGACCGATCCGGAGCACGCCGCGAGTACCGACGGCGCGCAGATCGCCGTCGACCGGGACGCGGAGGTTCCCGTGGTGCGGGTGAGCGGCGCGGTCGACGAGGCCAGCGCCGAACAGCTGCGCATCCGTCTCCTGGAGGCCAGCCACGGCGGCACCGGCCGGGTGGAGCTCGACCTCGCCGGCGTGACCCTGTTCAGCAGCGCTGCCGTGCGGGTGGTGCTCGCGATCGCCCGGATCGCGCGGGACGAGCGGTGGCGGCTCGTGGTGCACGTGCCCGAGGGTGGCGTGACCCGGCACATCCTGGAGATCAGCGGGCTCGGCGGCCTGGTGGACCTGCGCTGACGGAACCCCCTGGAGGGGGACGCGCGACGTCCGGGGTTTGTGGCACCGGCCCGCTGCCCACTTCCCAGACGTGAGACTGCGGCGCAGCGACGTGCACGGCCCCGGCTACCGACGCCGGAGGGCCGGGCGCGGCTTCGCCTACTACGACGCCGACGGCGTGCTGATCAAGGACGAGCGGGTCGACCGCATCCGTGGCCTGGCGATCCCGCCCGCCTGGAAGGACGTCTGGATCTGCCCCTGGCCGAACGGTCACATCCAGGCCACGGGGACGGACGCCGCCGGACGACGGCAGTACCGCTACCACGACCAGTGGCGGGCCCGCCGCGACGCGGAGAAGCACGAGCGCGTCCTGGAGATCGCCCAGCAGCTCCCCGACGTGCGGGACGCCGTCATGGCGGGGCTGCGCACCCGCGGGCTGAACCGCGACCGCGTGCTGGCCACCGCCATCCGGCTGCTGGACCTGGGAGCCTTCCGCGTCGGTAGCGAGCAGTACGAGGAGGAGAACGGGACCTACGGGCTGGCCACCCTCAAACGCGCGCACGTGTCGGTCCGGGGCGAGCGGACGTTCTATTCCTACATCGCCAAGGGCGGCATCGAGCGCGAGGTGGAGATCACCGACCGGCCCACGGCGACCGTCGTCCGGCAGCTGCTGGAGCGCCCGGCGGACGCGGGGGAGGACCTGCTCGCCTACCAGACCGACGGCGGCGAGTGGCGCGACGTGACCAGCTCCGAGATCAACGCCTACCTGAAGGAGATCAGCGGCGCGGAGATCACCGCCAAGGACTTCCGTACCTGGACCGCCACGGTGCTCATGGCGGCCGCTCTCGCCGAGGCATCGCCACCGCGCACCAGAACGGGCCGCAAGAAAGTGATCAGCGCCGCCTACAAGCAGGTCAGCGAGCAACTGGGCAACACGCCGGCGGTGTGCAAGGCGAGCTACGTCGACCCCCGGGTGGTCGATCGCTTCGAGAACGGCGAGACCGTGGCCCATGTACTACGCAAGGCCGACGAGGCGGAGGCCGACCGGGACACCCAGAAGGTGCTCGAGGCGGCCGTCTGTCAGCTGCTCTCGGCCTGAACGCGAGAAGGGCCCCGCCGGTGGCGGGGCCCAGCTCGATGGATCGGTGCCGGGTACCCGGCGGCGTTCAGCGGGCGGTGCTGTCCGCGATCGTGAACAGGTCGATCAGGCCGGTCACCTCGAGCGGGCGGGTGACCGCGCGGGTGGTGGCGATGAGCCGCAGTGCGACCTCGCGGGAGCGGGCCGACTTCTGCGTCTCGACCAGCACGGCCAGACCGGCGGACCCGAGGAACTGGACCCCGGACAGGTCGATCACGAGTTCACCGGGCTGCTGCTCGAGCTGGCTGTCGAGGGTGGAGCGGAGAACCGGAGCGGTGAACGTGTCCACCTCACCGACCACCGTCACCGTCACCACGCCGTCGTCACCGGTGGAGGTGGACAGCGTGATCACATCGTCGAACGGCGCCTCGGTGCCTTCGGAGGACACGTCGGGCTGCCCGTCGGCGGGCAGGTCGGAAGTGGTCACGGACTGTGGCTCCTCTCGGCGGTCACCCGGACGGCGGACCGCCGGGTCAATCTACCGCTGCGCGCGAGCCGGGAACTCGGAGCACCCGATCTCGCAGGTCGTCGAACGTGTCGTACCCCGAGCCGGAAGAGCCGGGGGCGACGCGGCTGCCTGCTGAACCGCGGTGCAAACGTAGACAATCGACGGAGGACACGCCAACCCACCCCCCGGCAGCTGTGCGGGTAGTCGCCCGGAGGGGGTGCGGTCGAACCCCGATCGTGTCGAGCAGACCGGTCAGCCGTCGGTGAGGTGGACGGCGCTCTCCTCGGGTCCCTCGCCGCCGACCGGCACGTCCGCGGTGGCCTCGATGTCGTCGGCCGTGCGGTTGGTCCCCGAGTCGCTGTCGGGGGTCGTCGAGGTGTCCTGCTCGAGCTGGCCCATCGCCCGCTGGGGGTCCTCGGCGGGCCGCACGTCGGGCGCGTCGTCGGGGATCTCCCGCGCCAGCCGGCCGTCCAGCGATTCGCCCTCGGCCTGCTCGAAGGCGGTGGTGCCGAAGTCGGTGCTGGCGCCGGGCCGCTCACCGGGGAGCGGGGCGAACTCGGGGTCCTCGGCCCTCTCCATGGTGGGGGAGTCGTCCTGCGAGACCTCCGGGATGCCCTCGTCCTCCGGGAAGATGTCGCGCGCGGTCTGGCCCTCGGGCTGCGTCATGGGATGCCTTTCGTTCCTGCGCGGGGCGAGAGCCCGCGGTCGTCGTGCCCGGACGAGTCGGCCGGGCCGGGAACCGGTCCTCGCGGTCCGGTGTCGTGCCCCGAGCCCTACCCGTGGCCCCGCGGGCCATGCGCGGGTGTGCCCTGGGGCACTCCCGGCCTCTCAGGGCTTGCGCAGGCGTCGCCGGGGGTAGGCCGCCGCCATGGCACTCGCAGACCAGGTCCTTCGCATCGGCACCCCCGTCCGGGAGTGGGCCCGCACCCAGAAGCGGGAGTACACCAACGGCGAGGAGCGGCCCCTCGGGGGCGATCTGGCCGCGATGAGCGTCTACGCCGGTCTGGTGGGGGCGGCCGCGGCGGCGGTGCGGGCGTCGGGCCGCGAGCTTCCCGACCGCATCCCGCTCGGCGACACGGTCCTGCTCACCGTGGCGACGTTCCGCCTCGCCCGCCGCATCGCCAAGGACCCCGTGACCAGCCCGCTCCGGGCTCCCTTCACGCGGTTCGAGGGCGCGTCGGGACACGCGGAGGTCGCGGAGGAGGTGCGCGAGCACGGCGGCATCAAGCACGCCGTCGGCGAACTCCTCACCTGTCCCTTCTGCCTGGCGCAGTGGGTCGGGACGGCCTACGTGTTCGGGTACGTGACCGCGCCGAAGGCGACCCGGCTGGCGGCGCTCACGATGACCATGGTCGCCGGTTCCGACGTCCTCCAGTTCGTCTACGACGCGATCCAGAACGGTGGGTTCCCGACGCAGAGCGAGGGCGTCCAGCCGGAGGACTGAGAACGGACCCCGTCCTCCTCACACCTCGCAAGCTCGGTGCGAGCCTCGGGACGGGGCCGGGGCGAGGGGTCCTTACTCGTCCGGGGGAGTCCTCGCATCCGCCGACCTGCCGCGGGCGCCTGACCGGCCCTATCCTGTGATCTTGACCCGCCACGGGCCCGCCCCGGGCCGGCACGGCTCGGGCGCCCGTCCGGGAGAGGGAGCGACATGCGATCGATCTGGCGCGGCGCCGTGTCCTTCGGCCTGGTCAGCATCGGCGTGAAGCTCTACTCGGCCACCGAGGACAAGGACATCCGCTTCCACCAGGTGCACGCCACCGACGGCGGACGGGTGAAGTACAAGCGGGTCTGCTCGATCGACGGCGAAGAGGTCGAGTACTCGGACATCGCGAAGGGCTACGAGCTCCCCGACGGCCAGGTCGTCATCCTCACCGACGAGGACTTCGAGGAGATGCCGCTGAGCACGCGGCGCGAGATCGAGGTCCTGCAGTTCGTCAACCAGGACGAGATCGACCCCATCCAGTTCGAGAAGACCTACTACCTCGAGCCGGACGGCCCTGCGGCCCGCCCGTACGTGCTGCTCCGCGACGCGCTGGAGAACGCCGGCCAGGTCGCGATCACCAAGATCGCCATCCGTCAGCGCGAGTCCCTCGCGGCGCTGCGCGTCCGCGACGGCATCCTCGTGCTGCACACGATGCGCTGGCCGGACGAGATCCGCCGTCCCGACTTCGCCTTCCTCGACGAGGACATCACCGTCCGCCCGCAGGAACTGAAGATGGCCGAGGCGTTGATCGGCTCGATGACCGGTGAGTTCGACCCCACCGAGTTCACCGACGACTACCGCGAGGCGATGACCGCGCTCCTCGAGGCAAAGCAGAGCGGCGGCGAGGTGCAGGCCGTACCCGAGGTGGCCGAGAGCGGCGCCGCGGTCGTCGACCTGATGAGCGCACTGCGGGCCAGCGTCGAGCGGGCCCGGGGCGGCGCCGTGGAGACGTCCGACACCACGGACGAAGCTGCCGACGACGAGCCGGCGGCGAAGGCCCCGGCCAAGAAGGCGCCCGCGAAGAAGGCCCCCGCGAAGAAGGCCCCCGCGAAGAAGGCGGCAGCCAAGGCCGCGCCCGCCACGAAGGCGCCGGCGAAGAAGGCGGCGGTGGCGGAGAAGACCGCCGCCGCGGACAAGCCACCGGCCAAGCGCGCCCGCCGCAGCGCCTGACGTGCCGGCCCGCCCTGGTGGCCGGCGCGAGGACCCGCTGGCCGCCTACCGCGCCAAGCGCGATCCGGAGCGGACCGCCGAGCCGGTACCGGCCGTGGGCAGCCCCCTCCCGGTCGGGAACGACGACACGTTCGTCGTGCAGGAGCACCACACGCCACGGGGCCGGTCCGCCGCTGCGGGCGAGCGGGTGCACTGGGATTTGCGGCTCGAGCGCGACGGCGTCCTGAAGAGCTGGGCGGTGCCGAAGGGGCCGCCGACCAGCCCGGGGACCAACCGGCTCGCCGTCCCCACGGAGGACCATCCGCTCGAGTACGCGACCTTCGCGGGGGACATCGCGGCCGGTGAGTACGGCGGCGGGCACGTGACGATCTGGGACGCCGGCCGGTACGCGTGCGAGAAGTGGGACGAGCGGCACATCATCGTCACCTTCGACGGCCGTCGTCTCGTCGGCCGCTATGCGTTCTTCCCGCTGGAGGACGGCGCCTGGAACATTCGCAAACTGGACAGCTCGGCCCCCGCACCTGCGGCCACGCCGATCGAGGCCCCGCTGCCGATGCTGGCCACTGCCGGCGTGCTGCCCCCACCCGAGGAGGACGCCGCCTGGGGCTACGAGTTCAAGTGGGACGGCGTCCGTGCGGTGGCCGCGGTGCACGACGGTGTGCTGGGGCTGACCTCGCGCAAGGGCACCGACATCACCGTCCGCTACCCCGAGGTCGCCCGGCTGCCCGACGCGCTGGCGGGGCACGACGCGATCGTCGACGGCGAGATCGTGGCGATGGACGCGGCCGGCCGACCCGACTTCGGTGCGCTGCAGAACCGGATGCACCGCACCGGGCCGGAGGTGCCCCGTATGGCCGCCGAGAACCCGGTGACCTTCCTCGTGTTCGATCTCCTGACCCTGGACGGTGAGGATCTGCGCGATCGGCCCTACGCCGAGCGCCGCGAGCGGCTCGACACGCTCGCACCGGCCGGCTACCGCTGGGTGCTCACCCCGTGGTTCCGGGGCGGCGGGGCGATGGTGCACGCCGCGAGCGAGGAGAACGGGCTCGAGGGCGTCGTCGCCAAGCGGCTGACCTCGGTCTACCGCCCGGGGCTGCGCAGTCCCGACTGGCGCAAGATCAAGAACTTCCGCACGCAGTCGGTCGTGGTGGGCGGCTATCGGCCGGGCCAGGGTCGGCGCGCCGGGGGTATCGGGTCGCTGCTGTTCGGCGTCCCCGACGGCGAGGGGCGGCTGGTCTACGCCGGCCACGTCGGGACAGGCTTCAGCGACCAGGACCTCGTCGACCTGAAGCGGATGCTGACCGCGCGGACGACGTCCCCCTTCGACGGCGCACTGCCGCGCGACGTCACCCGGGATGCGCGCTGGGTGGAGCCCGACCTCGTGGGCGAGGTCGCCTATGCGGTGTGGACCGCCGACGGCCGGCTGCGCCATCCAGCCTGGCGCGGTGTGCGCGACGACCTGGAGCCCGACGACGTGGTGGTCGAGCCATGACCGGGAAGCAGCGGGTGGAGATCGACGGGCGGACGCTCGGGGTCTCGAACCTGGAGAAGGTGCTCTTCCCGGAGGTCTCGTTCACCAAGGCCCAGGTGATCGACTACTACGTGCGGGTGGCGCCGGTGCTCCTCCCGCACCTGGCCGGCCGGCCCGTCACCTTCACCCGCTGGCCGGACGGGATCGAGGGGCAGACGTTCTTCGAGAAGAACAGCGCCCGGCACGCGCCCGAGTGGGTGCGCCGGGTGACCATCCCCAGCCCCGGGAGCTCCACCGGCCGGGAGACGCTGGAGATGGTCGTCCTGGAGTCGGTGGCCGACCTGGCGTGGGCGGCCAACCTCGCGGCGCTGGAGCTGCACGTGCCGCAGTGGCAGGTCGACGACGACGGCGTCCCGCAGCTGCCCGACCTGCTCGTGCTCGATCTCGATCCGGGCCCGGACACCGGCCTCGCCGAGTGCTGCGCCGTCGCCGAACGCCTCGGCGTCCGGCTCGAGGCCGACGGTCTGGACCCGGTGGTGAAGACGTCGGGCTCCAAGGGCATGCAGGTCTACGCGCCGATCGAGTGTGCCGACCGCGAGCACCCCAGCCGCTACGCGAAAGCCCTGGCCCAGGAGCTGTCGGCCGAGACACCGGACGACGTCGTCTGGCGGATGGAGAAGGTGCTCCGCCCGGGCAAGGTGCTCATCGACTGGAGCCAGAACAACCCGGCGAAGACCACGGTCGCGCCGTACTCCCTGCGTGCCCGGGTGGCCGCGACGGTCTCGACGCCCATCGGCTGGGACGAGGTCGACGCGGTGCGCGAGGGTGCCGACCCCTCGTCGCTGCGGTTCGGCACCGACGACGTCCTCGCCCGGGTCGAGGAGTTCGGCGACCTCTTCGACGTCGCCAACGCGCGCCGCGCCACCCTTCCGGAGGCCTGAGGACGGACTCCGTCCGCGGTCAGGCGGCGCCCGGGAGGGGGTCGTTCGCGGGTCTGGGACGATTCCCGACCGTGTCCACACCCGACCCGACCGATGCCCGCTTCGCCGACGTGGGCCGGCTGGTCGTCCGCTGCCCCGACCGGCCGGGAATCGTCGCCGTCCTGAGCGGACTCATGGCCGAGGTCGGCGCGAACATCACCGACTCCCAGCAGCACTCCTCTGACCCGAGCGGCGGCACCTTCACCCTGCGGCTGGAGTTCGTCCTGGCCGATCTCGCCGGCCGGCGGCCGGGGCTCGAACAGCGGCTGACGGCGCTCGCGGCGGAGTGGGGCATGGCCTGGCGGCTGACCGAGGCGATCCACCGGCCGAGGCTGGCGGTGTTCGTCAGCCGGACGGACCACGCGCTGCAGGAACTGATCTACCGGGTCCGGGCAGGGGATCTGCGCGCCGAGATCGCGTGCATCGTCTCCAATCACCGTGACCTGGAGCCGGTGGCGGTCGGTGCCGGGATCCCGTTCCACCACGTGCCCGTCACGTCGGACACGAAGGCCGAGGCAGAGGCGGCGGCGCTGGAGATCGTCAGCGACGTCGACCTGGTGGTGCTGGCCCGCTACATGCAGATCGTCTCGCCCGACTTCTGCGCCCGTTTCCCGGAGCGGCTGATCAACATCCACCACAGCTTCCTGCCGGCGTTCGTGGGCGCGAACCCCTACCGGGCGGCGCACGACCGCGGGGTGAAGCTGATCGGTGCCACGGCGCACTACGTGACGGCGGAGCTCGACGCGGGGCCGATCATCGAGCAGGAGGTGGCCCGCGTCGACCACCGGGCCACCGTCGAGGACATGCGCCGCGTGGGCCGCTACGTCGAGCGGCAGGTCCTCGCCCAGGCAGTCACCTGGCACGTCGAGGACCGCGTGATCGTCGACGGCGAGAAGACGATCGTCTTCGCCTGACACGGGCCCGGCCGCACTCCTCGCCACCTCATTCGTAGCAGGTTCCGGCGTCGCTCATGAGCCCGCTGATTTCGCTCTAGGGTTCCGGATCTCAGATCGGAGCCGATGCCGTGACCGCACTGCCCACCAGCGTGTTCGCTCTTCCCGCCCACCTCGCCGCCAAGGCCGACCCGTCGCTGATCGCCGACGACGAGCAGCACTTCGCCGCCGTCGCCGAGAGCCTCCGGCAGTCGATCGCCGACCTCACCGACCGCCTGGAGGCCGAGCGCAGGGCGCCCGGAGGCATCGGGCAGGAGGCCCTGGACCGCGACCTGGAGATCCACCGGCTCACCGCCCGGCTGCGCACCCTGCGCCGCTTCGGGCTGGACCTGTCCCTGGGCCGCATCGTCGCCGCGAACGACCCCTCGCCCGTGTACATCGGACGGCTCGGCCTCACCGACCGGACGGGCCGCCAGCTGCTGCTCGACTGGCGCCTGCCCGGCGCCGAGCCGTTCTTCGGCGCGACCCACGCCAACCCGATGGGTCTGACCAGCCGACGCAGGTACCGCTGGACCCGCGGGCGGATCACCGACTACTGGGAGGAGGTGTTCACCGCCGAGGGGCTGGAAGGGCACGCCGCGCTCGACGACCAGTCCGCGTTCATCGTCAGCCTGGGCACCAACAGGTCTGCCCGCATGCGCGACGTGCTCGGCACGATCCAGGCCGACCAGGACGCCATCATCCGTGCCGGATCTCACCTGCCGCTCGTCGTCGACGGTGGTCCGGGCACCGGGAAGACCGTGGTCGCCCTGCACCGCACCGCCTACCTGCTCTACTCCGACCCGCACTTCGGTCATCACCGGGGCGGCGTGCTGTTCGTCGGTCCGAGCCAGCCCTACCTGGCCTACGTCTCCGACGTCCTGCCGAGCCTCGGTGAGGAGGGCGTGCAGACCTGCACCCTGCGGGACCTCGTCCCGCAGGGGGCCGCAGCCACGACCGAGACCGATCCCCATGTCGCGGGCCTGAAGGCGACCTTGGACGTGGGAGCGGCGATCGAGTCCGCGGTCCGGTTCTACGAGGAGCCCCCGGCCGCGGGGATGACCGTCGAGACCGACGCCGGCGATCTCCGGCTGAGCCCTGCCGACTGGGTGGAGGCGTTCGGGACCCCGGACCCCGGCACCCCGCACAACGAGGCGCGCGACCAGGTCTGGGATCAGCTGCTCACGATCCTGATGGACGGCTACGACGGGGACGAGGACCCGGCTCTGCTCCGGAGGTCGCTGCAGCAGAACCGGGAGCTGCTCGCTGTCTTCAACCGCGCGTGGCCACTGCTCGAGGCGACCGATCTCGTCGGCGACCTGTGGTCGGTGCCGGCCTACCTGCGCATGTGCGCCCCCTCGCTCGGGCCCCACGACGTCCGGGCGCTGCAGCGCCCGGCCGCCCAGGCCTGGACCGTGTCCGACCTGCCGTTGCTCGACGCGGCCAGGCAGCGGCTCGGCGACCCCGAGACCTCGCGGATGAGGCGCCGGGCGGAGGCCGCGGCCGCCCGCGAGCGCGAGCGCATGTCCCTCGTCCTCGACGAGCTGATCGCGACCGACGACTCGGAGCTGCTGCTGATGACGACCCTGCGGCACGGGGATCTGCGGGACGCACTGGTGGACGAGGCCGCGCTGCCCACCGCGGACCCGGACGTGCTTGCCGGCCCGTTCGCGCACGTCGACGTGGACGAGGCCCAGGAGCTGACCGACGCGGAGTGGCAGATGCTGCTGCTGCGCTGCCCGTCGCGGAGCTTCACCATCGTCGGCGACCGCGCCCAGGCTCGGCACGGGTTCACCGCGTCGTGGCAGGAGCGGCTGGAGCGGATCGGGCTCGACCGGATCACCCTGGCTTCGCTGAGCATCAACTACCGGACGCCGGAAGAGGTCATGGTCGAGGCCGAGCCCGTCATCCGGGCGGTACTGCCGGACGCCAACGTGCCGATCTCCATCCGCAGCAGTGGTATCCCCGTCGTCCACGGGGCCGTGTCGGACCTGGACTCGATCCTGGACACCTGGCTCGCCGAGAACACCGAAGGGACCGTCTGCGTCATCGGCGATCCGACGTTCCAGGCGACAGCCCGGGTCCGCTCCCTGGCCCCCGAGCTGTCGAAGGGGCTCGAGTTCGACCTCGTCGTCCTCGTCGATCCGGAGTCGTTCGGCACCGGCATCGAGGGAGCCGTCGACCGTTACGTGGCGATGACCCGGGCGACCCAGCGACTCGTCGTCCTCACCAGTTCCTGAGCTCCTCGACACGTCTGGTACCGAAAGTCCCGGTCTTGATTTGACCAGTTCAAGATAACGGGGTTGGCTGGGCAGCGATGGAGACGACGTGGGCGCCCCTGCTGCGGGCCGTCGGTCTGCGGGTCACCCGACCGCGGCTGTCGGTGCTGAGCGTGCTGGCCGACCACCCCCATGCAGACGCCGACACGATCGTCCTGAGCGCCCGCGCGCTGCACCCGACGCTGTCCCCGCAGGCGGTCTACGGCGTCCTCAAGGCCCTCGTCGCGCGCGGTCTGGCCCGCCGGATCGAGCCCGCGGGCGCGCCCGCGCTGTTCGAGCTGCGGGTCGGCGACAACCACCATCACCTGGTCTGCCGCTCGTGCGGCGCGGTCGCGGACGTCGACTGCGCCGTGGGTGCGGCCCCCTGCCTCACGCCCGCCGACGCGGCCGGCTATGCCGTCGACGAGGCCGAGGTCGTCTTCTGGGGTCTGTGCCGGCAGTGCCAGGCGACCCCGGATCAGTTCGTTCGGACCGACCAGCACGTACTTCGAGGAGGAGCAATCGCATGACCGACGTCGCATCGCAGGGGCCGGCCGCCAGTGAGGCCGACCGCGCCGTACTGACCAACCGACAGGGTCACCCCGTCTACGACAACCAGAACCAGCGGACCGTGGGCGCCAGGGGCCCGGCGACCCTGGAGAACTACCAGTTCCTCGAGAAGATCAGCCACTTCGACCGCGAGCGGATCCCTGAGCGCGTGGTGCACGCCCGCGGCGTGACGGCGTTCGGCGTCTTCGAGGCCGACGGAACCGTCGGCGACGAGCCGATCGCGAGGTACACCCGCGCCAAGCTCTTCGCGGAGAAGGGCAAGAAGACCGAGCTCGCCGTCCGTTTCTCCACCGTCGCCGGTGGCCGCGACTCCTCCGAGATGGCCCGCGACCCGCGCGGTTTCGCCGTCAAGCTCTACACCGAGGACGGCAACTGGGACCTCGTCGGCAACAACCTGGGTGTCTTCTTCATCCGGGACGCGATCAAGTTCCCCGACTTCATCCACTCGCAGAAGCCCGATCCGGTCACCTTCGAGGCCAACGTCGCGGAGCGGGCGTTCGACTTCTTCAGCCAGACCCCCGAGGCCCTGCACATGGTCTCGCTGGTCTTCAGCCCCCGCGGCCTGCCGGCCTCCTACCGGCACATGCAGGGCTTCGGCGTGAACACCTACAAGTGGGTCAACGCCCAGGGTGAGACCCAGCTGGTCAAGTACCACTGGCTGCCCCGGCAGGGCGTGAAGTCCTTCACCGCAGCCGACGCCGCCACGATCCAGGCGGGGACCCTCGGGTTCCACACCAAGGACCTCTACGACGCCATCGGACGAGGCGACCACCCCCAGTGGGACCTGCACGTCCAGCTCATGAGCGACGACGAGCACCCCGAGCTCGACTTCGACCCGCTGGACGACACCAAGGTGTGGCCGGAGGAGATCTTCCCGCTGCGCAAGGTCGGCACCATGACCCTGAACCGGATGCCGGAGAACTTCTTCACCGACAACGAGCAGATCGCCTTCGGCACCGGCGTCCTGGTCGACGGGCTCGACTTCTCCGACGACAAGATGCTGGTCGGCCGGACGTTCTCCTACTCCGACACCCAGCGTTACCGGGTGGGCCCGAACTACCTGCAGCTGCCGGTGAACCAGGCCAAGAACGCCACGGTGCACACCAACCAGCGCGACGGGCAGATGGCCTACGGCGTCGACATCGCCCCCGGCCAGAACCCGCACGTGAACTACGAGCCGTCGATCCTCGGAGGCCTCCGCGAGGCGACCTACCCCACGCACGACGAGCAGGGCCCGGTGATCACCGGACGGGTGACCCGCAAGCGGATCCCGCGCACCAACGACTACCAGCAGGCCGGCGAGCGGTACCTGCTGTCGGAGCAGTGGGAGAAGGACGACCTGGTGGGCAACCTGGTCGGTGCCCTCCAGCAGTGCCGCCGGGAGATCCAGGAGCGGATGGTCTGGCACTTCTTCATGTGCGAGGACGAGTGGGGTCAGCGGGTCGGCGAGGCGCTGGGGATCACTGCCGACGACGTCCGTGGGCTGCCCCCGCTGCAGACCCAGACGCTGTCCGAGGAGGAGCAGCAGCGTGCTGCCAACCTGGGCAAGAACGGCCCCCGGGACGTCACCGGCCGGACGATGACGCACTGCGTGCCGACCGAGCACGTCACCGTCGGCTGACAGCCGCGGACAGCACGGCCGGCGGGCCGCGACCGGAGCTACGGTCG
>JAOPWH010000059.1 GCA_025965795.1 Blastococcus sp. | reverse complement strand
GTTCAAGAACAAGACCGGCTACCACAAGCGGCAGGGGCACCGTCAGCCCCTGACCAGCGTCGTGGTCCGCGACATCTCGAAGGGCTGACGCCGACATGGCACACAAGAAGGGCGCCTCGTCGTCCCGCAACGGCCGCGACTCCAACTCGCAGCGCCTCGGCGTCAAGCGGTTCGGCGGCCAGGTCGTGAAGGCCGGCGAGATCATCGTCCGCCAGCGCGGCACCCACTTCCACCCCGGTCTCGGCGTCGGCCGCGGCAGCGACGACACGCTGTTCGCGCTCGAGCCGGGTTCGGTCACGTTCGGCACGCGGCGGGGACGCAAGACCATCTCCATCACGGCTGTCGGGGCCTGAACACACCGAACACGTTCCGCCGACGAGCGCACGGGCTGACAGCCCGTGCGCTCGCGGCGCTTAGCAGGTAGGAGGCGGCGGATCCTCCGCCGTATGTGATGGCCGCTTTCGTCGATCGGGTGACGGTGCACGTGGCCGCCGGCAACGGCGGGCACGGTGTGTCCTCGATCCATCGCGAGAAGTTCAAGCCGCTCGGCGGGCCCGACGGCGGCAATGGTGGCGACGGCGGCAACGTCGTCCTCGAGGTCGACCCCAGCGTCCACACGCTGCTGGACTTCCACCACCGTCCGCACCAGAAGGCCGCCAACGGCCGGCCCGGTGAGGGCAGCAACCGCCACGGTGCCCGCGGCGAGGACAAGGTGCTGCACGTTCCCGCCGGCACGGTCGTCAGCACTCCCGACGGCCGCGTCATCGCCGACCTCGTCGGCGCCGGCACCCGCGTCGTGCTGGCCCGCGGCGGCAAGGGTGGCCTCGGCAACGCCGCACTGGCCAACGCCCGCCGCAAGGCGCCCGGCTTCGCGCTCCTCGGGGAGGAGGGCGAGGCCTTCGATGCCGTCATCGAGCTCAAGAGCATCGCCGACGTCGGCCTGGTGGGCTTCCCGTCGGCGGGCAAGTCGTCGCTGGTCGCCGCCATGTCGTCGGCCCGCCCGAAGATCGCCGACTACCCGTTCACCACGCTGGTGCCCAACCTCGGCGTGATCCGCTCCGGCGACACCGTCTACACGATGGCCGACGTCCCGGGTCTGATCCCCGGCGCCTCCACCGGCAAGGGCCTGGGCGTGCAGTTCCTCCGGCACGTCGAGCGGTGCGCCGTGCTGGTGCACGTCGTCGACATGGCCACGATGGAGCCCGGACGCGACCCGGAGAGCGACATCGAGGCGCTCGAGCACGAGCTGGCCGAGTACGGCGGTGACGAGCTGGATCTCGTCGGCCGGCTGCGGATCGCCGTCCTGAACAAGATCGACGTCCCGGACGCCCGCGAGCTGGTCGACCTGGTGCGCACCAGCCTGGAGAAGCGGGGCCTCGAGGTGCACGCGGTCAGCGCGGCGACCGGTGAGGGGCTGAGCGAGTTCGGCTACGCACTGGCCCGCGCCGTCGAGGAACACCGGGCGAGCCTGCCCGCGATGGAGCCGGCCCGCGTCACGATCACGCCGAAGGCCGTGGACGACTCCGGCTTCACCGTCGAGCGCGATCCCGACGACGACGAGGCCTTCGTGGTGCGCGGTGTGCGGCCGGAGCGCTGGGTGCGGCAGACCGACTTCACCAACGACGAGGCCGTGGGCTTCCTCGCCGACCGGCTCAACCGGCTCGGCGTGGAGGAGCAGCTGGCCAAGGCGGGCGCCCGGGCGGGCGACGCCGTCACCATCGGTCCGGTCACCTTCGACTGGGTGCCCACGCTCCCTGCCGGGACGCTGACGGCGGAGGAGACCGCCGGCCTCGGCGGTCGCGGCACCGACACCCGGATCGACGCCCCCCACCGGGTGCGCGCCCAGGAGCGGCTGGCCGCCAAGAAGCTGCGGCGGACGCCGTACGAGATCAGCGAGCCCGGCTGGACCGACGACGACATCCCGGCAGACCTCCCGGACGACATCCCGGCAGACCTCCCGGACGACGTGCCGTGAGCGGGCCCGCTGCCTCCGATGACCTCCCCGCCCGTCCGGAGATCGCCGGAGCGCGGCGGGTGGTGGTCAAGGTGGGGTCGTCATCCCTGACCACTCTGCCGGGAGGGCTGGACGCCGGTCGGCTGGCCTCGCTGGTCGACGTCCTCGGGTCGGCCCGCGCGGGCGGGCGAGAGGTCGTCCTGGTGTCCTCCGGGGCCATCGCCGCCGGGCTGGCCCCGCTGGGCATCACCGGCCGGCCCCGCGACCTGGCGACGGCGCAGGCCGCGGCCAGTGTCGGCCAGCTGCGCCTCGTGCAGACCTACGCGGACGCGTTCGCCACCCACGGGGTCACCGTCGGCCAGGTGCTGCTCACCGCCGACGACCTCACCCGCCGCAGCCACTACCGCAACGCGCGCCAGACGGTCGAGCGGCTGCTCGCGCTCGGCGTCGTGCCGATCGTCAACGAGAACGACACGGTCGCCACCGAGGAGATCCGGTTCGGCGACAACGACCGGCTGGCCGCCCTGGTCGCGCACGTCGCGAGCGCCGACGCGCTGGTGCTCCTGTCCGACGTCGACGGCGTCTACGACGGCGATCCCCGCAGCGGACCGGCCGTCCTGCTCGACACCGTCCGCGAGCCGGGCGACCTCGCGGCGGTCACGCTGGGCACCGCGAAGCGCAACGGCGTGGGAACCGGCGGCATGGCGACCAAGGTGGAGGCCGCGTTCATCGCGGCGCACGCCGGTGTGCCCGTCGTCGTCACCTCGACCGCTCGGGTCGCCGCGGCGCTGGCCGGCGAGCGGGTGGGCACGCTCTTCCCGCCGATGGGCCGACGTCCCAACGTGCGCCAGTTCTGGCTGCGCTACGCCAGCCGCCCGCGCGGCAGCGTGCTGCTCGACGAGGGCGCGGTACGGGCGGTCCGCGAGCGGCACGCCTCCCTGCTCGCGGCCGGCATCACCGGCGTGACCGGCGACTTCCTGGCCGACGACCCGGTGGAGCTCGTCGCGCCCGACGGCACCGTGATCGCGCGCGGCCTGGTGGCCTACGACGCGCGAGAGCTGCCCGCACTGCTCGGCCGCAAGACCGGCGACCTCCCGCCGGAGCACCGCCGCGAGGTGGTGCACCGCGACGAGATGGTGCTGCTCGGGCGGCCTGCCGGACCTCGTCCGAGCGGCTGAGACACTGGCCCCGTGACGATCCGCCCCATCCGCGAGCTCGGTGACCCGGTGCTCCGCACGCCCGCCGACGAGGTGCGGGCCTTCGACAGCTGGCTGGCGACCCTCATCCGCGATCTGGAGGACACCGTCGAGCACCCCGGTCGTGCGGGGGTGGCGGCGCCGCAGATCGGCGTCAGCGTGCGGGCGTTCTCCTACAACGTCGACGGCGTCATCGGACACATGGTGAACCCGGTCATCGTCGAACGCTCCGAGGACATCCAGGACGGCGACGAGGGCTGCCTGTCGGTGCCCGGCATCTGGGCGCCCACCGTGCGGGCGATGCACTGCGTGGCGGAGGGGTTCGACGTCGACGGCAAGCCGCTGCGGGTGGAGGGCACGGGCCTCATGGCGCGCTGCCTGCAGCACGAGGTCGACCACCTCGACGGCACGGTCTTCCTCGACCGGCTGACCGGCGAGGCGCGCAAGGCCGCGCTGCGCGCGCTCCGGTTCCGCTGAGATGGCGTTCCTGGAGCCGGTCACGCTGAGCGGCGAGCTGGTCGCCCTCGAGCCGCTCCGACCCGACCATCACGACGACCTGGTCGCCGCGGCGTCCGACGGCCGGCTGTGGGAGCTCTGGTACACGTCCGTCCCCTCGCCGGAGACGATGCGGGCGGACATCGCGGAGAAGCTGGCCGGCCAGGCGGAGGGGACGCGGCTGCCGTTCACCGTCCGCCGGGCCGACACCGGCGCGGTCGTCGGGATGACCACCTACCTCAACGTCGAGGCCGACGTCCCGAGACTGGAGATCGGGGCGACCTGGACGGCGCGGTCGGCGCAGCGCACCGGGATCAACGCCGAGAGCAAACTGCTCCTGCTGACCCACGCGTTCGAGGTGCTGGGCTGCCTGGCGGTGGAGTTCCGGACGCACTGGCACAACCTGCAGTCCCGGACGGCGATCGCCCGGCTGGGCGCCAGGCAGGACGGCGTCCTCCGGCAGCACCGGCGCATGCCGGACGGATCGCTGCGCGACACCGTCGTCTTCTCGATCCTCGACTCGGAGTGGCCCGCCGTCCGCGCCGGACTGCGGCACCGGCTGGCGCGCGGCGTCCAGTGACTCGGCGCGGGGAGGCGTGGGTCTCTCCGCGTACCCTCTGGTCGTGTCCGACGCCGTCGAGCTGCCGCTGATCGGTGCCGCCGCGCTGCGCGCCCGGGCGGCCGCACGGGTGCTGCGCACGCTTGCCACCGACGCCAAGGACGCCGCCCTGACGGCGATGGCCGAGGCGCTGGTCGAGCGCACCGACGACGTGCTGGCCGCCAACGCCGCCGATGTCGAGGCCGCCGCCGCCGACGGCACCCCCGAGTCGGTGCTCGACCGGCTGCGCCTCGACGCCGCCCGGGTCGCCGCCGTCGCGGATGCGCTGCGCGACCTGGTGGCCCTGCCCGACCCCGTGGGCGACGTCGTCCGCGGCTCCCGCCTGCCGAACGGCCTCCAGCTGCGCCAGGTGCGGGTACCGCTGGGTGTCGTCGGGATCGTCTACGAGGCCCGCCCCAACGTGACCGTCGACGCCGCCGGGCTGTGTCTGAAGAGCGGCAACGCGGCGCTGCTGCGCGGGTCGGCCTCGGCCTACCGGACCAACAGCGCGCTGGTCGCCGTCCTCACCGAGGCCGGGACCAAGGCCGGGCTGCCCGACGGCTTCGTCGAGCTGCTGCCCGCCGACCGCGCCTCGGTCGGTGAGCTGCTCAACGCCCGTGGCCTGGTCGACGTGGTCATCCCGCGCGGCGGGGCGTCACTGATCGAGCGGGTGGTGCGGGAGTCGACCGTGCCGGTCATCGAGACCGGCGTCGGCAACTGTCACGTCTACGTCGACGCCTCGGCCGACCCCGCCATGGCCGAGGCGATCGTGCTCAACTCGAAGACCCACCGGGTGAGCGTCTGCAACTCCGCGGAGACGCTGCTGGTGCACCGCGACGTCCCGTTCCTGCCGCGGCTGCTCACCGCGCTCGCCGACGCCGGCGTGACCCTGCACGGGGACGCCGCGGCGCGGGCCGCGCACGACGGCGTCGTACCGGCCACCGACGACGACTGGGCGACCGAGTACCTGTCGATGGACATGGCCGTGCGGGTGGTCGACGACCTGCCGCAGGCGCTGGAGCACATCGCGCAGTGGGGGAGCGGCCACAGCGAGGCGATCGTGGCGGACTCCGCGGCGGCCATCGCCGACTTCACCGCAGGGGTCGACGCCGCGGCCGTGCTCGTGAACGCGTCCACGCGCTTCACCGACGGCGGCGAGTTCGGGTTCGGCGCCGAGATCGGCATCTCCACGCAGAAGCTGCACGCCCGCGGGCCACTCGGGCTGCCGGAGCTGACCTCGACCACGTACGTCGTGACCGGCAGCGGCCACACCCGCTGATCGTGGTCCATCTCTGAGGAGTTCCATGCCCCGCCCGCCGACCCAGTTCCCGCAGTTCTCCTCCGTCGCGGACGTCGGCAAGCGGCTGGCGAGCGCCGGGTACCTGCCCGACGCGCAGATCTCCACGACGGTCTTCCTCGCCGACCGTCTCGGCAAACCGTTGCTGGTGGAGGGCCCGGCCGGAACGGGGAAGACGGAACTGGCCAAGGCGCTGGCGACGGCGACCGGCGCGGAGCTGATCCGGCTGCAGTGCTACGAGGGCCTGGACGAGGCGCGGGCGCTGTACGAGTGGAACTACAAGAAGCAGCTGCTGCGGATCCAGGCGTCGCAGGGCACGGATGGCGCCGACTGGGACACCGTCCACGACGACATCTTCGGCGAGGAGTTCCTGCTCGCCCGGCCGCTGCTGACCGCCATCCGGCGCACCGAGCCCACGGTGCTGCTCATCGACGAGACGGACAAGGCCGACGTCGAGGTGGAGGGACTGCTGCTGGAGGTCCTGTCGGACTTCCAGGTGACGATCCCCGAGCTCGGCACGATCACCGCCACCCGGCGGCCGCTGGTGGTGCTGACCTCCAACGCCACCCGCGAGCTGTCCGAGGCGCTCAAGCGGCGCTGCCTGTACCTGGCGCTGGACTATCCGTCGGCCGAGCGGGAGCGCGAGATCGTGCTGTCCCGGGTGCCCGACCTCGCGCCGGGGCTGGCCGACCAGCTGGTGCGGACGGTCCGGGCCCTGCGTGCGCTGGTGCTGAAGAAGTCGCCGTCGATCTCCGAGACGCTGGACTGGGCGCAGACCCTGCTGGAGCTGGGCCTGGACACCCTCGACGAGTCGGCGATGCGCTCCACCCTCGGCGTCATCCTCAAGCACTCCAGCGACCAGGTTCGGGCCGCGGCCGAGCTGCGGCTGAACTGATGAGCGCCGGGCCGCTCCCGGTCGCCGAGCCGGGTGGCCTGGCCGGGCACCTGGACGGCTTCGTCCGGGCGGTCCGTGAGGCGGGCATCCCGGTCGGGATCAGCCAGGCGGTGGACGCCGCGGAGATCCTCACCGTGGTCGACCTGCTCGACCGTGAGCAGCTGCGGCACGGCCTGGCCGCGGTCCTGTTGCAGCGGGCGGCGCAGCGCCCCACCTACGACGTCCTGTTCGACCTCTGGTGGCCGCTGTCGGACCGCCCTGCGCGGCCGGGGCACGACACCGACCCTTCCGACGAGTCCGGAGACGGCGCCGACTCCACGCTGGACCTGCCCGACGGTGGCGAGGACCTCGCCGAGCTGATGCGGGCCGAACTGCTGCGGCTGCTGGCCGACGGCGACGAGGAGGCGCTGCGGCGGCTGGCCCGCGAGGCGGTCGAGCGGCTGGGACGGGGACAGCCGTCACCGTCCGGACAGTCCTTCTTCAGCTATCGGGTGATGCGGGCGCTGTCGCCGGACACACTGGTCTCGCGTCTGCTGGAGGGGTTGCTGGCGGGGGCCGACCGCGGCGGCCTGGCCGAGCAGGTCGCCCGGCAGACGGTGCGGGAGCGCCTCGCGACCTTCCGGGCGGCGATCGAGGCCGAGGTCCGGCGGCGGACGGCGGCGGAGAAGGGCCGGGACAAGGTCGCGAAGAACGCCGTCCGCCCGATGGCCGACCAGGTCGACTTCCTCCGGGCCCAGGCGAGCGACCTCGCCGAGCTGCGTCGTGCGGTCGCTCCTCTCGCCCGTCGCCTGGCGGTGCGGCTGTCCGCGCGCCGGCGCCTCGGCCGCCAGGGACGGCTGGACTTCCGCAAGACCGTCCGGGCCTCGCTCGCCACGGGGGGCGTGCCGGTGGTCACCCACCACCGCCCCCGCACGGTGCACAAGCCGGAGCTCGTGGTGCTCTGCGACGTGAGCGGTTCGGTCGCCGGGTTCAGCCACTTCACCCTGCTGTTGACCCAGGCGCTGCGCGAGCACTTCACCGGTGTGCGGGCATTCGCCTTCATCGACTCCACCGACGAGGTGACCCGGTTCTTCCGTCCGGGAGCCGACGTGGTCGACGCCGTCCAGCGGATCGGGCGGGAGGCCGACGTCGTGGCCTTCGACGGGCACAGCGACTACGGCAACGCATTCGACGTGTTCGCCGACCGGTGGGCCGGCGCGGTGGGACCGAAGACGTCGCTGCTGGTGCTGGGCGACGGGCGGACGAACTACCGGCCGCCGGGACTGCCGGTGCTGGCCGACCTCGTGCGCCGGTCCCGCTCGGCCCACTGGCTGAACCCCGAGCCGCGGCGGCTGTGGGGGAGCGGCGACTCCGCTGCCGACCGCTACGGCGACGTCATCGACATGGTCGAGTGCCGCAACGCCGCGCAGCTCGCGGAGTTCGTCACCACGCTCTGATCAGGTGCGTCCGCGCGGTCGACTCGGCGGCTCGTCTCCTTGGCGGCTCGTCTCCTTGTCGACGAGGCGTCTTGTCGACGGGGCCTCTTGTCGACGGGCCGTCTTGTCGACGGGCCGCCGTGTCGCCGTGTCCACTCCGCCCTGCCCGCCGAGTGCGGATGTGATCGTTGCGGAGATTCCGAGGCGAATGCGTAACCGAACCGGCGGACGGCCGTTTATCAGCGCGGTGCCGTTACGGCGCCGCGGCCCCAGGCCCATCCGTTTCGGCGGGACGGTCTGGATGCGACCGGCTGCACGGGGGAGCCGGTCGTGGCGGTCCGTCATTCCCGGACTTCGGTCAGGGGAACGGCACAACCGGCCGGAGCCGGTCCTCCCAGGGCCGGCTCCGGTGCGGCCGGGCTAGGCTCGGTCGGTGGCAGGCGGCCGGATCGGAGTCATGGGTGGGACGTTCGATCCCATCCATCACGGTCACCTGGTCGCAGCGAGCGAGGTGGCCGGACTGTTCGGCCTCGATGAGGTCATCTTCGTACCGACCGGTCAGCCTTGGCAGAAGAGCGAGCGCGAGGTCAGTCCGCCGGAGGACCGCTACCTCATGACCGTTATCGCCACGGCCTCGAACCCCCGGTTCTCCGTCAGCCGCGTGGACGTCGACCGGAACGGCCCGACCTACACGATCGACACCCTCACCGACCTGCATTCCCAGCGACCCGACGCCGAACTGTTCTTCATCACCGGCGCCGATGCACTGGCGCAGATCGTCAGCTGGCGCGACAACGAGCGGCTGTTCGAACTGGCGCACTTCGTGGGCGTGACCCGTCCGGGCTTCTACCTCGCCGACGCACACCTTCCCGACGGCGGAGTGAGCCTGGTCGAGGTTCCCGCCCTCGCCATCAGCTCGACCGACTGCCGCGACCGGGTCGGCCGGGGGATGCCTGTCTGGTACCTCGTGCCCGACGGCGTCGTCCAGTACATCGAGAAGCGCGGCCTCTACCGCGCCGGGCGCCGCCGACCGTCCGGCGACGGCGCGCGCGCCGCGACCGGCGCTCACTCCGACCCGTTGCGGAGCGGATCGCCGTCCGGCGACACCGACCCCCCGAACCCCCCGTCCCCGAACACCCATCTCCAGGAGGTACCCCGATGACCGCCTCGGCCGAGGCGCGGGAAACCGCGCTGCTCGCCGCGCAGGCGGCTGCCGACAAGCTGGCGACCGACGTGTCCATCGTCGACGTCAGCGACCGGCTCGCGATCACCGATGCGTTCGTGCTCGCGTCCGCACCCAACGAGCGGCAGGTGCAGGCCATCGTCGACGAGGTCGAGGAGCGGCTCCGGGGACACGGCGTGAAGCCGGTCCGCCGGGAGGGCATGACCGAGTCGCGGTGGGTGCTGCTGGACTTCGTCGACGTCGTCGTGCACGTGCAGCACGCGGAGGAGCGCGCGTACTACGCCCTCGAGCGACTCTGGAAGGACTGCCCGACGATCCCCTTCGTCGATGCCGGCACACCGGCCGTTGCCGGAACCGCCGGAACCGCCGGGCCTGACGCCGACTCTCCGGCCCTCGGTCAGGAGACGACCGGCCGGTGACCGGAGCGGCCCAGCCCCCCGTGCCGGAGCTGCCCGTACAGCGGCTGGTGCTCTGGCGGCACGGGCGCACCGAATGGAACGCCGCCGGCCGGTTCCAGGGCCAGCTCGATCCACCGCTCGACGCCGAGGGCCGTACCCAGGCGGTCCGCGTGGCCCCGCACCTGGCCGCCGGTCTGCCCGCAGACGGGACGGTCGTGGTCTCCAGCGATCTCAGCCGGGCGGCCGACACCGCCGCCGCCCTCACCGCCTTCCTCGGCGTTCCGCTGCGGCTGGACCCGCGCCTGCGAGAGCACGGAATGGGCTGCTGGGAGGGGCTGACGCGCGACGAGGTAGCCGAGCGGTATCCGGAGCAGTTCGCGGACTGGATCGCGGGCCGGCCGGTGCGCGACCGGGGCGGCGAGGACGCGGCACACGTCGCCTCGCGTGCCGTCGCCGCGCTGGCCGATCTCCCGCCCACGCCTGTCGCGGTCGTGGTGACGCACGGCGGAACGGCGGGGCGACTCCTCGAGCGTCTGCTGAACCTGGGGCCGGAGCACCGCCGGGTCTTCGCGGCGCTGGACAACTGCGCGTGGACGGAGCTCGCCTACCAGGGGAGTCGCTGGCGCATGGTGCGGCACAACATGACGGTCGACCTCCGAGGGGACGGACCGGCCGGGAACGGACGGGAGAACGGAGGAACCGCCACGCACCCGGCACAGCCGGGCGACGCCGACGCAGTGGTCTGATCCGTCCGGCGTGTGGGCTACGCCCGGCTCCGCCGCTCCCGCTGTCGGGGCGGTTCTCCCACAGCCTCGCCCCCGCGGCTAGCCTCGCCGGATGTCCGTCGCCGTAGTCACCGATTCGACGGCATACCTCCCCCAGGAGCTCGTCGACGGCTACGGCATCCACGTCGTGCCGCTGTACGTCGTCCTGGCCGGTCGCTCCGGACGCGAGGGCTGGGACATCGGTCCGGGCGACGTCGCGCGGGTGCTCGCGGTCCGCGGTCAGCGGGTGTCCACCTCCCGGCCGACGCCTGGCGACTTCGTGGCGGCCTACCACCGCGCGTTGGAGCAGGGGGCCGACCACCTGGTGTCCATCCACCTCTCGGCGGAGCTGTCCGGCACGTGTGAGGCCGCCCGCTTGGCCGCGTCGCAGGTCGGCGAGCACATCGTGACGGTCGTGGACTCGCGGGCAACCGCCATGGGCATGGGCTTCGCCGTGCTGGCCGCCGCCCGCACCGCCGCGACCGGGGCCGACGCGAGCACCGTCGCCGAGGTCGCCCGGACCACCGCCGCGGCAACCCGCACGCTCTTCGTGGTGGACACCCTCGAGTACCTCCGCCGTGGTGGCCGGATCGGCTCGGCGGCCGCGATCCTCGGCTCGGCGCTGGCGGTGAAACCCGTGCTCCACGTCCAGGACGGGCGCGTCGTGCCACTCGAGAAGGTGCGCACCTCGACCCGCGCGCTGCACCGGCTGGTGCAGCGCGCCGTGGAGGCCGCGGGCAACGACCCGGTGTCGATCGCGGTCCACCACCTCGCCGCGCCGGAGCGGGCCGAGGTGCTCGCCCGGGAGCTGAGGGAGCGCCTGCCCGGGCTCCGGGAACTGCACGTCAGTGAACTCGGTGCCGCGATCGGGGCCCATGTCGGGCCGGGTGCGGTCGGCGTCGTGGTCGCCCCCTTCTGGCAGGACCCCGACGAGGACGGCACGGCCGAACCCGAGGTGAGCTGACAGAAGGCCGGACACGGGGAGCAGACTGCCCTCCCGTCCGGTCGACGCGAGGGTCGCCGTCCACAGGTGCGGGTCGCGTCCACAGATGCCGTCCGTGCGCCCGATCTGGCCGGAAGTCTCCCTAACGTCCGACCGGTGCGCCTTTCCTCCCGCCGCAACGACGATGCGGACGTCATCCGGGCCCGCCTGCGCGCGCTGCTGGCCGAGGGCGGCGAACGGCCCGGTCACCAGGGCGGCTGGCTACCGGACGAGGCCCTCGACGAGGACGCCGATCGTCCGGAGGCTCCGCCGCACGCCGGGTGGCCCGAGACGCCCGACGCGACCACATCCGAGCAGCCCGACGCGGAGCTTCCCCCAGGAATCGGGCGGCACCGCTCCCCAGGGCAGACGGTCCGCTGGAATCCGGGCCGCGGAGGCGCCCGGTCGTTGTGGTTGGCCGGCGTGCTCGCCGCCCTGGTCCTGATCGCCTGGACCTGGCTGGACCGGCCGCGAGTCGAGCCGGTGCCGGAGCATCCCGTGGGCGCTGCGGAGCAGGCGGTCGTGTCCGCCGAGCCGCCCGCGCCCCCGGTGGGCGAGGTCTCCGAGACCTCGGCCACCGTGGTGGTGTCCGTGGTCGGGCTCGTCGCCCGGCCCGGTCTGGTCACCCTGCCCTCGGGTTCCCGGGTGGCCGACGCCGTGGACGCGGCGGGCGGGCTCCTTCCGGACGCCGATCCGGCCTCCCTCAATCTCGCGGCTGTCGTCTCCGACGGTCAGCAGGTGGCCGTGGGGGTGCCCGGGGTGGTGGCGCCCACGAGCGCGGGAAACGCGGCTTCACCGGGCGCTGGTGGCCGGCTCAACCTGAACACCGCCGGCGTCGCCGAGCTGGACGGGTTGCCGGGCGTCGGGCCGGTCCTCGCGCAGCGGATCGTCGACCACCGCACGGCGCAGGGCCCCTTCACCAGCACCGACCAGCTCGACGACGTTCCCGGGATCGGCCCGACGATCGCGGCGGAGCTGGCCGAGCTGGTGACCGTGTGAACGCCTCTGGGACGCGGCCCGCTGCCCCCTCCGGGAGCGCGCGCTGGAACTGGGTGGACCTCCGCCTGGCGCCGGTGGCGGCAGGTGTCTGGACGCTCGACCTGCTCGCTCCGTACCTGACACCGACCGCGCTCGGCCTGGTCGCGCTGATGGCGGCGGCGATCGCGGTGGTGGCTGCCCGGCCCAGGGTCGGGGCCACCCTCGTCGTCGGGCTGCTGGCCGGGCTGGCGGTCGCGGCAGCGCTGGCGGCCGTCCGCGGCGCGGTCAGGGAGTCATCTCCCTTGCGCTCGGCTGCCGAGGCCGGTCGCACGGTCCGGGTGACCGTGGAGCTGAACGACGATCCGCACGTACTGGCCGGGATCCGGACGTCGCAGGTGGTGGCGGACGCGACGGTGACCACCCTGGACGACGGTGGCTCCCGGTATCGGCTCTCCGCGGCCGTCCTGCTCTTCGCCCCTGCCGAGGGCTGGCGCGACGTCGTGCCGGGGCAGTCCGTGCGTGTCCGGGCAGGCGCCTCGATGCCGCGACCGGGGGACGAGTCGGTCGCCGTCCTGTCCGCGCGGGGGCCGCCGATCTCCGTCGGCGCGCCGGGCCCCGTGCAGCGCGCCGCGAGCATCGTGCGGAACGGGCTCAGCGCCTCGGCGGCCCGGATGCTGGACGCACGCCCGGCGGGATTGCTGCCCGGCCTCGTCGCGGGCGACACGCGGGGAATGGATCCGGTTCTCGTCGAGGACTTCCGGCGGGCGGGGCTGTCGCATCTCCTGGCCGTGTCCGGAGCCAACGTGGCCATCGTGCTGGCCGGCGTGGTCTGGCCACTGCGACGGCGGGCGGTCGATCGTCGCGTCCAGGCGTTGGTGGCGGCCCTGGCGCTGATCGGTTTCGTGGTGCTGGCACGGCCGAGCCCCAGCGTGCTGCGCGCAGCAGCCATGGGCAGCGTCGCGCTGGTCGCGCTCGCCGCCGGCCGCCCCCGCGCAGCGCTCCCGGCGCTGGGCGGAGCGGTGTGCGTGCTGCTGCTGGTCGACCCCGGCCTGGCGCGGGACGCGGGCTTCGCACTCTCCGCCGTGGCCACGGGCGCGATCGTGCTGCTCGCCTCGCGCTGGTCCAGACGGCTGCGGCGACGCGGTTGGCCGGCGCTGGTGGCCGATGCCCTCGCGGTGAGCGCCGCCGCCGGCGTCGCGACCGCGCCTCTGATCGCCGGTCTCTCCGGGACGGTCAGTCTGGTGTCGTTGCCGGCGAACCTCCTGGCCGCCCCGGCGGTGGCGCCGGCGACCGTGCTGGGGCTCGCCGCCGCCGTAGTGGGGCTGGTCTGCCCGCCGCTCGGCGACGCACTCGTGTGGATCGCCGGCTGGGCCGTGCGGTGGCTCGTGCTGGTCGCCGACCGTGCCGCCTCGCTGCCGGACGCAGCCACCGGCTGGCCGGCCGGAACAGCCGGCGCCGTCCTGCTCACGGTGCTGCTCCTGTGCGCCGGAGGTCTGCTGTGGCGGTTTGCCCGCCTTCGACCGCTTGCCCTGGCCGCGCTGCTCGGCCTTCTCGTGCTGGGCTGGCCCGTCCGGCAGGTCGTGCGCGGCTGGCCGCCACCGCACTCGGTGGTCGTCGCCTGTGACGTCGGTCAAGGTGACGCCCTCGTTCTGCCCACCGGGCCGGGGGAGGGGGTGCTCGTCGACGCCGGGCCCGACGTCGGGTCCGTGGACCGTTGCCTCGACCGGCTCCGGATCGACGAGTTGCCCCTGGTCGTCCTGTCCCATCTCGATGCCGACCACGCCGGAGGGCTGGCGGGAGCACTCGAGGGGCGGCGCGTCGGCGTCGTGGCGACGGGCACCCTGTCGCCCGCCGACGACCGGGAGCCCGCGCTCGACCGGCTCGTCCGACGTGCCGGGGCCGACCGCGACGTGCTGGTCCCCGGCGACCATCGGACCGTCGGCGGAGCCGACCTCGAGATCCTCGCGCCGCCGCCGGAGCGGGCGACCGCCTTCGCGCAGCCGAACGACCTCTCCCTCCTCGTCCGGGTCACCTATCGAGGGATCCGGGTGCTGTTCACGGGAGACCTGAGCGCGGCTGCCGAGGCCCGCATCCTGGCCGCGGGGACCGATCTCCGGACCGACGTGCTCAAGGTGCCCCATCACGGGAGCGCGGACGCCGATCCCGACTTCCTCGTCGCGACCGGCGCCCGGGTCGCGCTGATCTCGGTCGGGGCGGACAACACCTACGGCCATCCTGCGCCGAGTCTCCTCACGACCTTGGCGCGCGCCGGGATGTGGGTGCACCGCACGGACCGGGAAGGGGACCTGGTCGTCGCCGGCAGCGCCTCCTCCTGGGGCGTCGCCGTGGCGGGCGACCTCGCACCGGCGACCCCCGCGGGAGCATCTCTTGGTGCGGTCGCGGCAACCGCCGCGGGAGGGGCCGGCGCCTGGGTTCCAGGCGTCCGCGGCGGGCTGTTCCCGTCCCGGACACGTCGGACCCGCGTGACACGATGCAGGCGTGCCAGCGACCCCGGTGGAGCCGACCTCACGCCTGCGCGTGGTCATGGGCGAGGAGGAGCTGCTCCGGTCGCGCGCGCTCAGCGCGGTCCGCTCCGCCGTCCTCGGCCACCACCCCGACGCGGAGCTCCACGAGTTGGCCGCCGCCGGTCTGCCGGTGGGTCAGCTGGCCGACGTACTGGCGCCCTCGCTGTTCGGCGGACACCGACTGGTGGTCGTGACCGGGGTGCAGGAGGCCGCGGGTGCGCTGACGGAGGCCCTGATCGGCTACGCCAAGGAGCCCGACCCCGAGCTCACGCTGGTGCTCGTCCACTTCGGCGGCAAGCGCAACGAGGCGCTGGTGAAGGCCTTCACCAGCGCAGGTGCGGCGGTCGACGAGTGCCCGAAGGTCAGCTCCGTCGGGGACCGGGTCCAGTTCGTCCGCAACGAGGTGCGCACCTACGGCGGCCGGATCACCGCCGACGCGGTCACTGCCCTGGTCGAGGCCATCGGGGCCGACCTCCGCCAGCTCTCGGCCGCGACGAGCCAGCTGCTGTCGGACTTCGGCGGCAGCATCGACGGCGACGCGGTCGCCCGGTTCCACCACGGTCAGGCGGAGGTCAGCGGGTTCACCGTCGCCGAGCGGGTCCTCGTGGGCGATCGCGAGGGATCGGTGGAGATGTTGCGGTGGGCGCTGCAGCGCGGCGTCGCCCATGTGCTCATCGCGGACGCCATCGCCGACGGAGTCCGCACCGCGGCTCGGGTGGCCTCCCTGAACACGACCAACGTCGGCGACCTGGCCCGGGTGCTCAAGCTGCCACCGTGGAAGGTGAAGAAGGCCCAGGCGCAGTCACGGGGCTGGAGCATCGACGGCCTGCAGCAGGCACTCGGGGTGGCTGCTGAGCTCAACGCCGACGTGAAGGGCGTCGCCGCGAGCGCCGACTACGCGCTCGAACGGGCGGTCCGCCGGATCGTCGCGATCCGTGCCGAGACCGGCCGGCCCAGCCGGGCCGGTGCCGGCCGGTGAGCCGACGTCCGGCGCGTCCCGCCAGGGGCCGGAGACGCGACGAGCCCCCGTCCCAGCAGGGAGGGGGGCTCGTTCGGTACCGCGCCGGAGCGCGGTGCCCGGCTCAGAGGCCGGCGACCTGCTTGGCCATGCCCGACTTGCGGTTGGCGGCCTGGTTCTTGTGGATGACGCCCTTGCTGGCGGCCTTGTCCAGGGCCTTGCCGGCGGCCTGGAGAGCGGCGGTCGCGGCCGCGGCGTCCCCGGTGTCGGCGGCGGCGCGGAAGCGCCGGACCGTCGTCTTCAGGGCGGACCTGACGGCAACGTTGCGCTGACGCGCCTTCTCGTTGGTCCGGATCCGCTTGATCTGGGACTTGATGTTCGCCACGCGTGAGCCTCGGGTGTTCGCAGGAGGGAGTACTTCTGACGGTTGTTTCTGCTGGGGCGTCCGGGCGCAGACCGACAAGGGCGCCGCGCCGGCGGACCGGTCTGCCAAGATACCAGCGCGCGTGGCCCTATCCCAACCCGGGCGGCTCTGGCCTCGTTCAGCCGCATCGTCCCGTGGGGCGCCACGAACTGGTCAGGACGTATCGCCCGGGTCGATCGACGGAGAGCGTCGTCCAGCCGGTGTGCTTGCCCGGCCGGATGCAGCCTCCCGGTCCCTCGACCGACGACCAGCGCGACCACCACAGCGCGACCTCGACCCGCCCGGGCACCGGCACGTCCACCACCAGTCGAGACCGGTCGCTCGACACCAGTGCGCCGTTCCCGTGCAGCACGCCGCCGGCCGACACCCGGAACAGTTGCCACCAACGGTCGGACCACACCTTCCGCAGCCCCGGGACGCCGCGGCGCAGGAGTGCGGCCTCACCCCCGGTGGGCCAGTCCAACCGTGCGGTGGGCAACGCCACGTAGGAGACCCCGGCCGATCTGAGCCAGTGCAGGTAGCCGTCGGCGTCGAGGGAACCGTCGTAGAACAGCCCGGCGCGAGTGGTGTCGAGCTGTCGGAGCCATCCGCGGGCCAGCGGTACCTCCCGGGCCACCCAGAGGCTCTCCTCGTGGCTGTGTTCGGGCACCACCTCGATCCGCCCCACCGGGCCGCGCTGCCCGAGCTCGCGGAGCAGCACGTCCGCGTGCGCGCTGGCCTGAGCCGAATCGCGAGGCACGAAGTCAGCCACGAGGACGGGCGGCAGGAGCCAGCCGACCGCCAAGGCGGCGAGCACGGTCACCGGCGCCCGGGTGCGGGCGACCGCCACCAGCACGGGGGCGGCGAAGATCAGCACCAGACGCGTGGAGTTGGACCCCAGCGGATCGCTGATCAGCCAGGTCGCCAGCAGTAGCACCGCCGTCCAACCGGTCCCGGCGCGCAGCACCCGAGAGCCGGGCGGCAGGAGGGCCGCGGTCAGGCCGGTCGCGGCGACCGCGGCGAGCATCTGGTGGGCGCTCGCCGGTTGCGGACCGCTCACCGCGCCGAGCAGCCGGGCAGCGGCGAGGGGGAGCAGCGCACCGCCGGCGATCCACCACGGCTCCGCCGGTCCCGGTCGCAGGCCGGCGAGTCCTGGCCCGGGCTGGGTCCCGCACCACCATGCCGCGGCGGCCACCAGCAGGAACACCGATGCCACCGGACTGGTCGCCCCGGCGACTCCGGCCAGGACCGTCGCCGCGACGACGCGGAGACGACGGTCCCTCCCGCTGCCGGCCGCGACCAGCGCGAGGCACCCCAGCGCTGCCCCCGCCCCGAAGGTCGTCCGCCCGCTCCACTGGTCGGCCGCCCAGGTCGCCGCTGCGACCACGCCCCCGGCGGTCCAGCGCCCGGGTGCCGGGTGGAGCCGCCCGATCAGCGCGGTCGTCGAGGCAGCGCCCACGACCGTTCCGAGAATCCCCATCAGCGGCAGGCCGAGCAGGGCGCCGGCCCACGGGCTCAGCAGGCTGTAGGAGGCGACGGGCACCCCGCCGTACCAGCCGAGGTCGACGGGAGACCTGATCGATCGTGCCCATGAAACCCACCACGCCTGCGCCACCAGATCGCCACCCGCGAAGGGTGCCGCCTCCACGGCCACGGCGAACACCAGCGCGCAGACCGCCGCGAGACGGACCGGCCGGGACAGCAGACCGTCGGCCGCCCGGCGGGACGACGCCCGCCGCGGTGCCCCTGTGACCACCCAGATCTCCTCGTCCGGAACCGACCGACGCGCCTCCGCCCGGGCGACGTCGCCCGCGCGCACCGGGTCGCGCGCCGTGCCGCCCGGCGGAGCGTGGGACGATGGGCGCACTGTGACGACTCCTGCCACCACCGATCCGGCCCTCATCCGGAACTTCTGCATCATCGCCCACATCGACCACGGCAAGTCGACGCTGGCCGACCGCATGCTCGAGGTCACCGGGATCGTCGAGGGCCGCAACATGCGTGCCCAGTACCTCGACCGCATGGACATCGAGCGCGAGCGTGGGATCACCATCAAGGCGCAGAACGTTCGCCTGCCGTGGACCCCGCGCACGGGCGAGAACATCGGCACCGAGTTCGTGCTCGACATGATCGACACACCCGGGCACGTCGACTTCACCTACGAGGTGTCGCGGTCGCTGGCCGCCTGCGAGGGGGCCGTCCTCCTGGTCGACGCCGCTCAGGGCATCGAGGCGCAGACGCTGGCGAACCTGTACCTGGCGCTGGAGAACGACCTCACGATCATCCCGGTCCTCAACAAGATCGACCTCCCCGCCGCCCAGCCGGAGAAGTACGCCGCGGAGATCGCGCACATCATCGGCTGCGAGCCCGACGACGTGCTGCGGGTGAGCGGCAAGACCGGCGTCGGCGTGCCCGAGCTGCTCGACCTGATCGTGGACCGGATCCCGGCTCCCACGGGCAAGGCGGAAGGCCCCGCCCGGGCGATGATCTTCGACTCGGTCTACGACATCTACCGCGGGGTCATCACCTACGTCCGCGTCGTCGACGGCCGGATCTCCGCCCGCGACAAGATCAAGATGATGTCCACCGGCGCGACCCACGAGCTGCTCGAGATCGGCGTCATCTCACCGGAGCCCAAGCCGGTCGAGAGCCTCGGCGTCGGCGAGGTCGGCTACTTCATCACCGGCGTGAAGGACGTCCGTCAGTCCCGCGTCGGCGACACCGTCACCCTGCAGCACAAGCCGGCGACCGAGTCGATCGGCGGCTACCGCGACCCCAAGCCGATGGTCTACTCCGGCCTCTATCCCATCGACGGCAGCGACTACCCACTGCTGCGCGAGGCGCTGGACAAGCTGCTCCTCAACGACGCGGCCCTGGTCTACGAGCCGGAGACGAGTGCGGCGCTCGGATTCGGGTTCCGGGTGGGCTTCCTCGGCCTCCTGCACCTCGAGATCGTCCGTGAGCGGCTCGAGCGCGAGGCCGGTATCAGCCTCATCTCCACCGCGCCGAACGTGGTCTACCGGGTGGTCATGGAGGACCGCTCGGAGATCACGGTGACCAACCCCAGCGACTGGCCCAGCGGCAAGATCGACACGATCTACGAGCCCATCGTCAACGCGACGATCATCGCACCCAGTGACTACACCGGCGTGATCATGGAGCTCTGCCAAGGCCGCCGCGGCTCCCTGGGCGGAATGGACTACCTCAGCGAGTCCCGGGTCGAGCTGCGCTACACGCTCCCGCTCGGCGAGATCATCTTCGACTTCTTCGACGCGCTGAAGTCCCGCACCCGCGGCTACGCCTCCCTCGACTACTCCGAGGCCGGCGAGCAGGAGTCGCAGCTGGTCAAGGTGGACATCCTGCTGCAGGGCGAGGCGGTCGACGCGTTCAGCGCGATCGTGCACAAGGACAAGGCCTACAGCTACGGCGTGCTGATGGCCG
>JAOPWH010000256.1 GCA_025965795.1 Blastococcus sp. | reverse complement strand
CCGGCTTCGCCCGCGCCTGCGCCGAGGCCGGGCTGGTCTTCGTCGGGCCGTCTCCCGAGGCGATCGACGCGATGGGGTCCAAGACGGCCGCCAAGGAGCTGATGGCCGCGGCGGGCGTCCCCGTCCTGCCCGGCGCGGTGGTCGGCGCGGCCGACGAGCTGGACCTGCCGGCGCTGACCGCGGCGGCGACCGAGATCGGCTATCCGGTGCTGGTCAAGGCCGCCTACGGCGGCGGCGGGCGGGGCATGCGGATCGTGCACGGGGTGGACGAGCTCGGCGACGCCGTGGCCGGCGCGCGCCGGGAGGCGGCGTCCGCGTTCAGCGACGGCACCGTGTTCCTCGAGCGCTTCGTCGAGCGGCCGCGGCACGTCGAGGTGCAGATCGTCGGCGACACCTCCGGCACCGTGGTGCACCTGTTCGAGCGCGAGTGCTCCATCCAGCGGCGTTATCAGAAGATCATCGAGGAGGCGCCGTCACCGGCGGTCTCCCCGGAACTGCGCGCCGAGCTCGGCGCGGCCGCCGTGGCGGCGGCGAAGGCGATCGGCTACGTGGGCGCCGGCACCGTCGAGTTCGTCCTCAGCCCCGACGGACGGTTCTTCTTCCTCGAGGTCAACACCCGGCTGCAGGTGGAGCACCCGGTCACCGAGGCCATCACCGGCCTGGACCTCGTGCGGGTCCAGCTGCAGGTCGCCGAGGGCGAGCCGCTGCCCGACGAGGTGACCGGCGCGAGAATCACCGGGCATGCCGTCGAGGTGCGGCTGTACGCAGAGGACGTGCCGGCCGGCTTCCTGCCGGCCACCGGCACCGTGCACCGCTTCGAGGTACCAGCGTTGCCGGGCATCCGGGTGGACTCGGGGGTGACCGCCGGCTCGGTGGTGGGCGTGCACTACGACCCGATGCTGGCCAAGGTCATCGCCTACGGCGCCACGCGGGACGAGGCCTGCCGGCGGCTGGCGCGTGCGCTGACCGAGACGCGGGTGCACGGCGTGACCACCAACCGCGACCTGCTGGTCGCCATCCTCCGCGAGGAGGAGTTCCGCCGGGGCGCCATCGACACCGGCTACCTCGCCCGGCACGACCCCGCGGAGCTGTGCCGGAACGACGCCGCGGACACCGCGCTGCGGGTGCACGGCCTGGCCGCCGCCCTGGCCGCGTCGGTGGTGCGCCGGTCCGCGGCGAAGGTGCAACAGCCGGTCCCCAGCGGATGGCGCAACGTGCCCAATGCCGACCAGACCGCGTCGTTCACCCTCGACGGACGCCGGGTCGAGGTGGGTTACCGATTCGGCCGGGACGGTCTGCGCGCCACGGTCGACGGCACCCGGCTCGAGGTGGCGGCCGGCGACCTGGCGGCCGACCGGGTGACGCTGACCGTGGACGGCATCCGCCGGACCGTCGCGGTGCACAGGGTGGGGGACGTCGTGTTCCTCGACAGCCCGCTCGGCTCGACGTCGCTGGTCGAGGTCGAGCGCTTTCCCGAGCCGCTGGCCGAGGAGGACGCCGGATCGTTGCACGCGCCGATGCCCGGCACGGTGGTGCGCGTCGAGGTGGCCGAGGGGCAGGAGGTGGCGGCCGGCACGGTCGTCGTCGTCCTCGAGGCCATGAAGATGGAACACGTGGTGCGCGCCCCGCACGCCGGTGTCCTCGCGTCGCTGCACGCGGTCGTGGGCGGCACCGTCGAGACCGGCGAGGTGCTCGCGGTGGTCTCCCCGGCCGAGGACCGGGCAGAGGACGTCGCATGAGCACGCCGGGAACCGACGTCGTCCGGTACGAGGTCCTCGACCGGGTCGCCTGGCTGACCATCGACCGGCCGGAGGCGCGCAACGCGCTGTCGGCCGAGGTCCGTGACGGGCTGTGGGCCGGCGTCCGGCGGTTCAACGACGACGACGCCGCCGCCGTGCTCGTGCTGACCGGGGCGGGGGACAGGGCGTTCTGCGCCGGGGGAGACCTGCGCGAGATGGCCGACGGCGCGCTCACCGTGCCGCCGCCGGACTTCCTGCCGCAGTTCGGCCGGAACATCGCCGTCGACAAGCCGACGATCGCCGCGGTGAACGGCATCGCCTACGGCGGCGGGTTCCTGCTCGCCCAGAACTGCGACCTGGTGGTCGCCGCCGAGACAGCCCGCTTCGCGGTGACCGAGGCGCGTATCGGCCGGGGTTCGCCCTGGGCGGCGCCGCTCCCGCTGCTGGTGCCACCGCGGATCGCCATGCAGCTGCTGGTCACCGGAGAGCCGATCGACGCCCGGCGGGCCTACGAGGTGGGGTTGGTCAACGAGGTGGTGCCTCCGGCCGGTCTCCGGGCAGCGGCGCAGGAGCTGGGGGAGCGGATCGCGGCCAACGCACCGCTCTCGGTGCGTGCCGCGAAGGCGACGGTCGGGCTGGTGGCGCGGCTGCCGCTGGCGGAGGCGTTCGAGGCGGCCGAAGCCCTCTGGGAGCCGGTCTACCGCAGCCGCGATGCGCAGGAGGGCCCCGCGGCCTTCCGCGACAAGCGCCGGCCCGTCTGGCAGGGCCGCTGATGGCCGTCGACATGGGCGCCCTGACCGCCGACCTCGCCGCGGAGTCGGCCGTGCTGTACGAGGTGCTCTCCGTGCTGGCCGAGACCGACTGGCGCCGCGACACGCCCGCAGCCGGCTGGACCGTGCGGGACCAGGTCACGCACCTCGCCTACTTCGACGAGACGGCCACCCTCTCGGCGACCGACCCCGACCGGTTCCGCGCGGAGGCCGGGCAGCTGACCGCCGAGGGCTCGGACTTCCCCGACCGGGTGGCCGAGCGCTTCCGCGACCGGTCCGGAGCCGAGGTGTTCGCCTGGCTCCAGCGCGCCCGGCGCGAGTACCTGACCGTCTTCGGCGCCCTGGACCCGGCGACCGCGCTGCCCTGGTACGGCCCGCCGATGAGTGCGGCCTCCTCCGTCACCGCCCGGCTGATGGAGACCTGGGCCCACGGCCAGGACGTGTTCGACGCCCTCGGCCTGGTTCGCCGGCCCACCGCCCGGCTCCGGCACGTGGCCCACCTCGGCGTCCGGACGCTCGGCTGGAGCTTCGGGCTGCGCGGCCGTCCGGTGCCGGAGACCCCGGTGCGTGTGGAGCTCGAAGGGCCTGGCGGAGAGCTCTGGACCTGGGGCCCCGATGACGCCGGCGACCGGGTGACCGGCAGCGCCCTCGACTTCTGCCTCCTGGTCACCCAGCGCCGGCACCGCAGCGCGACGACCCTCGTCGCCCAGGGGCCGGTAGCGGACGCCTGGCTCGACCTGGCCCAGGCCTTCGCCGGCGCCCCCGGTCCCGGCCGGCCGCCCGTGTCGACGGAGGCCGCCCGGTGACCGTCCGCCGCCCGGTGCGCATCGCCAACTGCTCCGGCTTCTACGGCGACCGGCTCGCGGCCGCCCGCGAGATGGTCGAGGGCGGTCCGATCGACGTGCTCACCGGCGACTACCTCGCCGAGCTGACCATGCTGATCCTCTGGAAGGCGCGGCAGAAGAATCCCACCGCCGGGTACGCCCGCACCTTCCTGACGCAGCTCGAGGAGGTCCTGGGCACCTGCCTCGACCGGGGCATCAAGATCGTGGTGAACGCGGGCGGTCTGAACCCCACCGGCCTCGCCGCCGAGGTGACGGCCCTCGCCGGTCGGCTGGGCCTGGCGCCGCGGGTCGCCGCGATCACCGGCGACGACCTGCTGGACCGGATCCCGGAGCTGCAGGCGGCGGGGATCGACCTCGCCCACCTCGACACCGGACGGCCGCTCGCCGAGGCCGGCGTCCCTGCCGTGTCGGCCAATGCCTATCTCGGCGGCTGGGGCATCGCCGCGGCCCTGGAGGCCGGTGCCGACGTCGTCGTCTGCCCCCGGGTGACCGACGCGTCCCTGGTGGTCGGTCCGGCCGCGTGGTGGCACGGCTGGGAGCGCACCGACTGGGACGCCCTCGCCGGGGCGGTCGCCGCGGGGCACGTCATCGAGTGCGGGCCACAGGCCTGCGGCGGCAACTACGCGTTCCTGGACGAGATCGTCGACCGGCGGTACCCCGGTTTTCCCCTGGCCGAGGTCGCCGCCGACGGCAGCAGCGTGATCACCAAGCACCCCGGCACCGGAGGCGTGGTGTCGGTCGGCACCGTCACGTCCCAGCTGCTCTACGAGATCGCGGAACCCGCCTATCTCAACCCCGACGTGGTGGCCTCCTTCGACACCGTCGAGCTGACCCAGGAGGCGCCCGACCGGGTCCGGATCTCCGGCACTCGTGGCACCCCGCCGCCGTCGACGCTCAAGGTCGCCCTCAACCAGCTCGGCGGCTACCGCAACACGATGACGCTGGTGCTCACCGGCCTCGACATCGAGGCGAAGGCCGCCTGGGCGGAGGAGCTGCTGTTCGGCCTGCTCGGCGGGCGGGGGTCCTTCGCCGAGACCGATGTCCGGCTGCTGCGCTTCGACACCCCGGACGCGCCCAGCAACGAGCAGGCGACCGCGCACCTACGGATCACGGTCAAGGACGGCGACCCCGCACTCGTCGGCCGGCGGTTCTCCGACGCGACGATGGCCCTGGCCCTGGGTGGCTACGCCGGGTTCCACACCACGACGCCGCCGACGTCCGAGAGCGCCTACGGCGTGTACTGG
Source organism: Blastococcus sp. (assembly GCA_025965795.1). GTDB lineage: Bacteria > Actinomycetota > Actinomycetes > Mycobacteriales > Geodermatophilaceae > Blastococcus_B. The sequence goes on along the minus strand of JAOPWH010000256.1, from coordinate 113,860 downwards.
CCGGCGCTGGTGCCGGCCGAGGTGGTGGAGCAGGTCGTCCACCTGCCCGACGGCACCAGCCGGGCGGTGCCGCACACCACCGCCGCGGCGCCCCGGCCGGAGTCCCCCTCCCCGGGGCTCCCGACGTATCCCGCGGGGGAGCGGCGCCGGCTGCCACTCGGCGCCGTCGCCGGGGCCCGCTCCGGCGACAAGGGCGGCAACGCCAACATCGGCCTCTGGGCGCGCAGCGACGAGGGCTACGCCTGGCTGGCCGCCGAGCTCACCCCCGACCGGGTGCGCGAGCTGCTCCCCGAGGCCGCCGGACTCGACGTCCGGGTGCATCTGCTGCCCAACCTCCGGGCCGTCAACGTGGTCGTCGTCGGGCTGCTGGGGGAGGGGGTCGCCTCGAGCACGCGGCCGGATCCGCAGGCCAAGGGGCTGGGGGAGTACCTGCGGTCCCGGCTGGTCGACGTCCCGGCGGAGCTGGTGCCCTGATGTCGGCGCCCGAGACCGCGCGCACCCGGGATCCGGACCGCCGTGACCGCATCCTGCGGGCGGCGGTCGCCCTGCTGGCCGAGCGTGGCTACCACGCAGTGAGCATGGCCGACATCGGCGGCGCGGCAGGCATCGTCGGCTCAGGTGTGTACCGGCACTTCGAGAGCAAGTCGGCGGTGCTGCTGGCGCTGCTGGAGGAGGTCATGGAGCGGCTGCTCCGATCGGCCGGGGACGCCGTCGGCTCCGGCCGAGCGGATCCCGAGGTCCTGGCCGAGCTCGTCCGCGGCCAGGTGTCCTTCGCCGTCGACGACGGTCTCCTCCTCCGGCTGTACCAGCGGGAAGTGCACACGCTGCCCGATGGCGACCAGCGCCGACTGCGCCGCATGCAACGGCACTACGTCGAGGAGTGGGTGCACACGCTCCGGGAGCTGCGGCCGGAGCTGTCCGACGCCGCGGCCCGGGGCCGCGTGCACGCGGCCATCGGGGCCATCCAGTCGGCGGTGACCTGGAACGCCGGCCTGCCCCGCGAGGAGCTCGGCGCGCTGCTCACCGAGTGTGCGGAGCGCTGCCTGTCCGCCTGAGCGATCCACCCGTCGAGGAGAAGAGAAGGTCCATGGAGCTGGCAGAGAACCTCATCCAGCGGGTCAACGTCGGCGACAGTCTGACGCGCACGGCGGCTGTCCGGCCCGGGCAGGTCGCTCTGGTCGACGGCGACCGCCGGTGGACCTACGCGGAGCTCAACGCCTGGGTGAACCGCCTCGCGCACGGCCTGGCCGACCGCGGCTACGGGCGAGGAGACGCCCTGGGTCTGGCGTCGGGCAACAGTGCGGAGTTCCTGACCGTCTACTACGCCTGCGCCAAGCTCGGCGTGGTCTGCGTGCCGATCAACCTGGGCTGGCGGCCGGACGAGGTCGGCTACGTGCTCGACCACTCCCGCGCCCGGGGTCTGGTGGTGGAGGCCCAGCTCGTGGGCGCCATGACCGACGCCGTGGCGAAGGTGCCCGAGGTCGCCGACGTGATCGTCGCGCCCGGCACCGGCGGCGGCTACGAGCAGGAGCCGGCCGGACGGAGCTGGACGACCGTCGAGGACCTGCTCAGCACGGACGACGGCGAGCCCGAGGTCCTGGTCGCGGACCGCGACCCGCTGAGCTACCTCTACACCTCCGGGACGACGTCCTTCCCCAAGGGCGTGGTCGGCAGCCAGCTGACCATCTACCTCGCCTCGATGTCCGGTGCGCTGGAGTCGGGGTGGACCAGCGACGACCGGTTCACCGCGATGATGCCGATGTTCCACACCGCCCAGCTCAACGCCTTCTGCACGCCGGCCGTGCTGGTCGGGGCCACCGTCCACGTGCTGCGCGGCTTCGATCCCGAGGTCTTCCTCGACACCATCGAGCGCGATCGGATCACCCAGGTGTTCGGCCTGCCCATGATGTTCCGCGCGGCCCTGGACCATCCGTCCTTCGCCGGTCGCGACCTGTCCAGCCTGCGCCGGGCCGTCTACGCCATGGCCCCGATGCCCGACGAGCTGATCCGGCGCTGCCTCGAGGGGTTCGGCTGCGACTTCGCGCTGTTGTTCGGGCAGACCGAGATGAGCCCGGTGACCACGCTGTTCCGCCCCGAGCACCAGCTCTCGCACATCGGCGCCGTCGGCACGCCGATCACCGGCGTGCAGGTAGGGATCATGGCGCCGGACGGCACGCTGCTTCCGGCAGGTGAGCAGGGCGAGATCGTCTACCGCGGGCCGAGCACGATGAGCGGCTACCTGCGCAACGCCGAGGCGACGGCGGCCGCGTTCGAGCACGGCTGGTTCCACTCCGGCGACGTCGGCCGGTTCGGCGACGACGGCGTGCTGTGGTTCGCCGACCGCTACAAGGACGTCATCAAGACGGGCGGCGAGAACGTCGCCTCCATCGAGGTGGAGAAGGCCGTGTACGCGGCAGATCCGCGGGTTGCCGAAGTGGTCGTCGTCGGACTGCCGCATCCCCGGTGGAGCGAGGCGATCACCGCCGTCGTCGTGCCGAAGGCGGGCGAGCGGATCGACGAGGCCGAGCTGATCGCCGCCCTGCGGGAACGGCTCGACGGCTACAAGGTGCCCAAGGCGGTGGTGGTCGTCGACGAACTGCCCAAGACCTCGACCGGGAAGATCCAGAAGAACGTCGTCCGCGAGCGGCACGGCGGGCTGTTCGCAGGCTGACCGTCGTCCGGGCGCTGGGCGGACCAGCTGGATGCCGCCCGGCCACCAGCACGGCTGTCAGCTGCAGACCTACCTGGTTCGCCCAGCCCGGGACGGTCGTCCGCGCGGCGGTCCGGCGGCCGGGTGTCGCGGCGGTCGGATACCGCCGCGCATCAGTCCCTGCTCGTCGAACTGACAGTTCTCGTTGCCGTAGGAGCGGAACCCGGTGCCGGAGTCGTCGTGCCACTCGGAGGCGAACCGGACGGCGATCCGGCCGGCGTCGAAGGCCCACAGCTCCTCGATCAGCCGGTACTCCGCGTCCCGCGGGCCCACTTGCGCGCCCGGAACCCGGAGTCCGGGGTCAGGTGCCGTCCGCGGCCGGTCGGACGGCGCCGTCAGCCGGCGGTGACTGGTCGTGTGCCGAACCGTCACCCCGGCGAAGGGGCTCGCCGATGCCCAGGGGCGTCGCGTCCACGAGCACGAAGACCATGCGGCAGACGTCCGGCCCGGGATTGCGCCAGGCGTGATAGGTGCCCCGCTGCACCATGACGTCGCCCGGCCCCATGGCGACGCGTTCACCGTCGTCGAGCTCCATCTCGATACGTCCGGAGAGGACGATGATGTAGTCGATCGTCTCCGTGCGATGCCGCCGGGGGACGTTGCCGGCCGGGTACTCGGCGATCATGAAGCGGGTCCCGCGCTCCGGAGGGTAGGTGCCCAGGGGGCGAGCACCCATGTCCTCGACGTCCCTCCCGATCGGCATGTCGGCGGGCGCGCCGTCCGTGCACCAGAGCAGCGTGGAGAACTGGCCGGGCCGCGGACTCTTGATGCCGCCGGCCGGCGCGTCGATCAGCACCTGCGCCCGCCCCGACTCGTCGTGTCCGGTGACGATCCGGCGGATGGGCTGCGGCTGCGTCATCTCTTCCCCTGTTCGTGGCGACCGTCACCGCGCTCGAACGCAGCGCCCGCATCCTGACATGCGCCGACGCCACCCTGTTCCCGAATGGACTGAGCAATAGACTGCTCCAGCGACGGCGCGAGCGGTCGACACCGGAACCGGCGGAATCGTGAATCGGATCGAGGCACTGATTTGTCCGGAAGCCACGAGACGATCACAGTCACCGTGAACGGACTCCAGCGCCGGGTCGTCACATCGCCGGCTCGCCCCGTCCTCGACGTCCTTCGTGAGGACCTCGGTCTCACCGGGACGAAGGAGGGCTGCAGCGTCGGCGTGTGCGGCGCCTGCAGCATCCTGATCGACGGACAGCTCATGTCCGCGTGCCTGGTCCCGGTCGGTGAGCTGGACGGACGCGACGTCACCACCGTGGAGGGCCTGGCGTCCGAGGACGGTGAGTTGTCGGCGGTCCAGGGCGCCTTCCTCAGATGCGGTGCCTTCCAGTGCGGCATCTGCACGCCCGGACAGGTGGTCGCGGCGACCGCGCTGCTCGCCGAGTGCCCGGCACCGACCCCGGAGCAGGTGCGCGAGTGGATGATGGGCAACCTCTGCCGCTGCACCGGCTACTACTCGATCGTCTCGGCCGTACTCGAGGCGGCGGCCGAGGCCCGCGAGACGTCGGCCTGATGCGCCTCTTCCAGTACCACCGCCCGACCACGGTGGACGAGGCCGTCGGACTGCTCACCGACCTGGGCGACGAGGCAGTGGTGCTCGCCGGTGGTACGTCCCTCATGAACATGGTCAAGCTCGGCCTGGCGGAGCCGGAGCAGGTGATCGCCCTGCGCGGTGTCCGGGAACTCCACGGCGTCGACACCCAGCCGTCCGACGGGCTCACCTTCGGTGCGATGACCACGCTGCGGGAGATCGAGACGTCGGCCCTCGTGCGCGGCACCGCCCCGGGCCTGGCGGAGGCGGCACACCACGTGGCGACCGTGCGGATCAGGAATCAGGCCACGGTGGGGGGCAGCCTGGTGCACGCCGACCCGAATCAGGACCTCCCGCCGATGCTCATGGTGCACGACGCACTGGCCCGGGTGACCGGTCCCGACGGCTCCCGTGAGGTACCGGTCGCCGACATGTTCCTCGGCTACTTCGAGACCGTGGTCGGGGCCGAGGAGATCCTGCGCTCCGTCCGCGTCCCGGTGCCGCGTGCCGGCATGCGCACCGGCTATCTCAAGTTCCTGCCGCGCACACGGGACGACTACTCGACGATCTCCGTGGCCGCCGGGGTCACCCTGGTCGACGGCCGGTTCGAGGATGCGCGGATCGCGATCGCCGGCGGGGGATCGGTACCGGTGCGATGCCGTGCGGCGGAGGCCGCACTGGTCGGCAACGGCACCCGCCCGGACGTTCTGGCCGGCGCAGCGGACGTGGTCCCCGGGGAGATCGACCCGATCAGCGACGGGCGCGGGACGAGCGGTTACAAGCGCGACATGGCCCGGGTCTGCACCGAGCGCCTGTTGCGCCGACTGGTAGCGGAGGCCCGCGCGTGACCGCCGCCGTGCCCTTCGCCCAGCCCGAGGTTCGTCACGAGGGCCACCTCAAGGTGACCGGCCAGGCCCGCTACACCGGCGACCACTACCCGGACGGTGTCCTGCACGTCGCCTGCCTGGCCAGCCCGACACCGCACGCCACCATCACGCGGATCGAGACGCGGGCCGCACGTGAGACGGCCGGTGTGCACGCCGTCCTCACCGGCGCCGACATCGGTGACGTCCGGTTCGGCCGGCACCTTCGGGACCTGCCCGTGCTGGCCACCGACCGCGTCCGGTTCATCGGGCAGCGCGTCGCCGCCGTTGCGGCCGAGACGCGGGAGGCCGCCGAGGAGGCCGTCCGGCTCATCGAGGTGGACTACGACGACCTGCCGCCGGTGTTCGACCCGCGGCAGGCGCTCACATCGGACGCGCCTGTACTGCATCCCGAGGCCGCCGGTTACCTGACGATGCGCGGCGGCACCCGGGAACTGCTTGAGCACCTCAACCTGCAGGGCGACCTGCTGACCGGCCATGACCCCGAGGAGATGGAGCGGGCCTTCGAGGCTGCCGACCGGGTCTTCGAGCACACCTTTCGCACCCCCCGGCAGCATCAGGGGTACATCGAGCCGCACGGCGCCCTCGTCTGGTTCGAGGGCGAGGTCTGCCACGTCATCTCCACGAACAAGGCGCCGTTCACGCTGCGGTCGCACATGGCCGCGGTCACCGGGCACCCCGCCGAGAAGATCGACGTCTACAACCGCTTCATCGGTGGCGACTTCGGCGGCAAAGGTTTCTCCATCGACGAGTTCGTCTGCTTCTACCTCGCCCGCGCGACCGGTCGACCGGTGCGCTCGGTCATGTCCTACGTCGAGGAGCTGAGCGGCGCCGGACCCCGGCACGCCGCCGAGATCACGTTGCGGACGGGCGTCACGCGGACCGGGGTCTTCGTCGCCCATTCCGCCGACGTCGTCTTCGACGGCGGCGCCTACGCCGCGGGCAAGGCCGCCGCGGACCTGGTGCCGCACGGCGGTCTGGACACCATGTCCGCCTACGCCGTCCCCGCGACCAGGCACCGTCTCCGGACGGTCTACACGAACTCGGTGCCGGGTGGGCACATGCGCGCTCCCGGCGAGGTCCAGGCAGTGTTCGCGGGGGAGACCCACGTCGACCTGATCGCCGAGGAGCTCGGCCTGGACCCCCTCGAATTGCGCCGGCGCAATCTGCGCGGCGCCGACCGCGTCGCCGACGGCGCTGCGACGGTGGCCGAGGAGGTGTTGTCCCGCGCCGCCGCTGGTGTCGACTGGACGGCGACCCGGTCACCCGGCCGGGGAGTCGGGATCGCGGTCTACCGCCGCAAGGGCGGTGCCGGGCGCGGCGGGGTCGTTCTCCGGGCGCTGGATGCCGACCGCTTCGAGGTCGTGACCGGTGCGGCCGACCAGGGCAGCGGCACGGTCACGATGATCGCGCGCGTCGCCGCCGCCGCCCTCGGAGTGGACGAATCGTGCATCGAGGTGATCCAGCAGCCGACGGCCGTCGCGATGTTCGATCAGGGTGCCGGGGCCAGCCGGGTGACCCGGGTGCTCGGCGCGGCCACCTTGTTGGCGGCAACCGACCTCCGGAAGATGCTCGCGGAGGCACCGCGGTTCCCGATCGAGGTCGCCCGGGAGGCAGAGGCACCGCGCGCTGAGGACAGCCACGCCTTCGGCGCGGTGTCCGTGGAGGTCGAGGTCGACGTCGAGACGGGCCAGATCACCGTCCTCTCCGCGGTGCTGGTGGCGGACACGGGCACGGTGATCAACCCGCTGTCGCACCGCGGCCAGCTCGAGGGTGGCTTCGCCTTCGGCCTGGGTGCGGCCCTCATGGAGGAGCTGCCGGTGGAGGACGGGCAGGTCCTGGCCGGCAGCCTCGGCGACTACAAGCTGCCGACCGCGCCGGACATGCCGCCGTTGACCGTCGTCAACGTCGGTGACACGGAGGGCACGGGGCCCTTCGGTGCGAAGCCGGTGGGGGAGTTCGGAAACCTGGGCGTGGCTCCGGCCATCGGCAACGCGGTGGCGCGAGCGACCGGCGTGCGGTTGAGGCAGCTCCCGCTGTCGGCCGAGGCCGTGTACCGGGCGGTCACCGAGGCTCGTCCCCAGGAGTAGCCGCGCGGCCGGGCCCGAGGCCGGCCTCCGGTCGATGCGACCGTCATGGGGAACGGTCACCCGAGCAGGGTGACGGTGGAGGAGGCGTCGCTCCCTTGACGCCTTCCACGGAAGTCGGGACGCTCCGCGCCGTGCCGACCTGGCGTGCCCGAGCCGGTGCGGACCAGGGATCTGACGGCCAGGAGGGCACACCATGACGAGGCGGTCCCTGATCCTCGCCGGCGGCGGTCTGAAGATCGCCTACCAGGCCGGGGTGCTCCAGGTCTGGCTGGACGAGGCCGAGATCGAGTTCGACCACGCCGACGGCGTCAGTGCGGCCTCGTTCAACCTCGCGATGTGGTGTCAGGGCATGTCCGGACGGCGGATCGCCGACAACTGGCGCGCGTTCCGCCCCCTGCGCGCGATCGCGCCGAACTGGCGGGAGCTCCTCCGGCTGCCGGTTGCGGAGTCCTTCCTCACCTACCGGCGGATCCGTCGCAACGTCTTCCCGGCGTTCGATCTCGACTGGAACGCGATCCGCGGCACCGACCGGCGGGCCAGCTTCAACGTCTACAACTTCACCCGGCAGCGGCTGGAGGTGATCCCGCCGGCGCGGATGAACGAGGACGTGCTCGTGGCGGCCGGATCGCTGCCGATCTTCTTCCCGCCGGTGACCCTCGAGGGCCAGGTCTACGTGGACGCGGTGCACGCCGGCGCCGCCAACCTGGAGCACGCCATCGAGCAGGGTGCCGACGAGCTCTGGATCATCTGGACGACCAGCACGGCAGGGCGCTGGCGGAACGGGCCGGTCGGGGAGTTCTTCGGGATCTTCGAGCTGGCCACCAACAGCCGGCTGCGGGCGGACCTTGCCAGGATCGAGCACAGCAACGCCCGTCTGGCCCGCGGGGAGGCGGGCACGTACGGCCGGCACGTCACGGTGCGGATGATCGAGGCCGAGGTGCCGCTGCACTACCTGTTCAACTTCCGTCGGCGCCGGTTCGTCGAGGCGGTGGAGCAGGGCGTCGCCGACGCTCGGGCGTGGTGCCGTGCCGAGGGGCTGCTCTGAACGATCGACGCCCGCATCCGACATGTCAGGGCTACTTGACACGATGTCCGGTAGACCTGACACTTCCCGCCATGGGGAGAACCTCGGCGAGGGGCCGGCGCAACGGCGTCCGAGCGGCCCGTACGGCTCAGGGGATCACCCAGGCGGAGCTCGCCGGGGACGTCGGCGTGACGCGCCAGACGGTCGTGGCCGTGGAGGCGGGGGACTACGCCCCCTCGGTGTACCTGGCACTCGCGATCGCGCAGCGGCTCGCCGGCACCGTGGAAGCACTGTTCGGAGAGGCGTCCGAGGCCGACCGGCCCGGTCGCGGTGACGAGATGGGAGTGGGCCTGTGAGCGCGTCCGGGGACGACGTCCTTCCGCGTCGCGGTGGGTGGTTCGTCGCGGCGGCCGAGGCGGTCGGGGACCTGAACCATCCCTTCTACGACGAGGAGCGCCGGCGCGACGTCTGGAACGAGGCGAGCGCCGTGGGCCTGCAGCTCATGCTGTGGCTGGCGCTCGCGACGGCGACCGGCATGGTGTGGCTGGGCGGTGCGGCTGCCCTGCCGTACGCCAGCACGCTGCTCGGGGTCGTGGGCGTCGCCGCGGCCGTGACCCTCGCCTACGCACATCGTCTCGGGGTGCGGATCGAGGACCCGGCAGGCCTGCTGCGGCTGCGTCTCGTTCCGTACGTCGCGCTGCTCATCGCCTTTCTCGTCGGCGTCCTCCGGGTGGCGCCGTCGCACGGCTTCTTCGCCGGTTTCGCCCAGGGCATGGTGGGCGGGAGTGCCGTCGCCCTGCTGTGGATGCTCGTCAGCGGGGTCCGGGCCCGGCGCCGGCAGCGCTCTCGCACGGTCTGAGACCGACCGCGGAAACAGATCGGCCGGGCATGTAGAGCCTCGCCGACCGGCTTCGACTACTGCTCGAGAGCGCCCGACCGGGACGCTGACACTGAGGAGCCAGACATGAAGTACATGATGCTGATGCAGTTCAGCGCCGCGACGGCCGATTTCCCGGGCATCGACACCTGGACCCGTGAGGAGCTGCAGGCGCACATCGAGTTCATGCACGTCGTGAACCGCGAGCTGGTCGCGTCCGGCGAATTCGTCGACGCGCAGGGCCTGGCGGGCGCGGACACGGCGAAGCTGGTGCGCAGCGGGAACGGGAACAGCCCGTTGGTGACCGAAGGGCCCTTCCCGGAGACGAAGGAGTTCCTGGCCGGCTACTGGATCCTCGACTGCGAGACCGAGGAGCGGGCCGTCGAGCTGGCGGCGCGGGTCTCCGCGGCGCCGGGTCCCCGGGGGGAGCCGCTGAACATGCCGATCGAGGTGCGCCCGGTGATGTCCGCCCCGCCGGCGGAGCTCTGAGGGCGATACCGGACCTCCGGGACACCGACGACCTGCTGCGCGAGCTCGCGCCGCAGGTCGTCGGTGTGCTCGCCCGCCGATCGGGCGACTTCTCCCTTGCCGAGGACGCGGCGCAGGAGGCGCTCCTGGCAGCGGCCGTGCAGTGGCCGGAGGAGGGGCTCCCGGCGAGCCCGCGCGGCTGGCTGATCCAGGTCGGCCACCGCCGGATGGTCGAGCAGATCCGGCGGGACAGCGCCCGGCGGCGTCGTGAGGACCACGTCGCCGCCCAGGTGTCGTCGCTGGAGCGCGCCGCCCCGCCGGCGGACGCCGGGCGTCGGGGCGACGCCGACGACACCCTGCTGGTGCTCGTGCTCTGCTGCTCACCCGCGCTGACCCGGGCGTCCGCGGTCGCCCTCACCCTGCGCTCGGTGGGCGGCCTGACCACCGCCGAGATCGCCGCTGCCTTCCTGGTGCCCGAGGCGACGATGGCGCAGCGGATCAGCCGCGCGAAGCAGACCCTGAAGGTCACTGGCGAGGCGATCCGGATGCCGTCGCCGGCGGACTGGCCGAGCCGCCTCGACGCGGTCCTCCAGGTGCTCTACCTCATGTTCACCGAGGCGCACACCAGCACCGCGGGCGCGGACCTGCAGCGCCCCGACCTCGCCCGCGAGGCCGTCCGCCTCGCCCGGCTGCTGTACCGCCTGGTGCCCGGTGATCCCGAGGTGGCCGGTCTGCTCGCGCTCATGCTGCTCACCGTCGCGCGGAGCCCCGCGCGCACCGGCCCGGACGGTGCACTGGTGCCCCTGGCCGAGCAGGACCGGTCCCGGTGGAACCGCGAGGACATCGCCGAAGGCGTCGGGCTGGTCACGGAGGCGCTGCGCGCGGGCCGGGTCGGACCCTTCCAGTTGCAGGCGGCGATCGCGGCGGTGCACGACGAGGCGCCGTCCTCTGCGGAGACCGACTGGCCGCAGATCCTCGCGCTCTACGGCGTCCTGACCCGCATGACCGGCGGCCCGGTGGTGGCACTGAATCGCGCGGTCGCGGTGGCCATGGTCCACGGTCCGACGGCCGGCCTGGACGCCCTCCGGCCGCTGGAGGACGACCACCGGCTGACCGACCGCCATCGCCTGGGCGCCGTCCGGGCGCACCTGCTGGAACGGGCCGGGCAGCTCGACGCGGCCGTGGCGGAGTACCGCGCGGCCGCGGAGCTCACCAACAGCGGGCCGGAACGCGACTACCTGCGGCTGCGGGCGGCGCGGCTCGCCGACCGCGGCGAGCCCACGAGCTGATGACCGGGCCAGAGAGAGGCCGGTCGACCGGCCCACGAGCAGCCGGACGACCGGGAGGACGACGAGCCAGCACAGCGCGGCGGGTCAGAGGCCCAGGAACGCGGCGCCCACCGATCCGGCGAAGACCGCGGTGGTGGCCGCGGCGCGTGCGGTGATCGCGGACGTCACCTCCCCGGACAGCGTCCCCGCCACCAGTCCGCGGCGGACGGCGTACAGCCAGGTCGCCGTCATGGCCGTGCTGGTGAGCGTGAGGCTTCCCGCGTAAAGACCACCGGGAACGAGTGCTCGGGCGTGGACCGCCCGCCGAGGAGGCCGCCGGGAAGGGCAGGAGGGCCACGGTCATCAGGACGACCAGGGTGAACCAGAGCAGCCCGTGGTCGGTGCCGCGGAGGTTGCCGAAGGTTCGGTGATGGGCGATCCAGAACTGGCCGACGACGAGGAAGCCGACCCCGAACGTGAGCACGGTCAGCCAGTGCGACAGGACCTCGGACAGGACGCTGCCCTCGCCCTCCGGGAGCTGGATCTCCGCCGTGAGCGGCAGGACCACCAGCGTCATGACGATCGCCACGACAGCGTCGCTGAAGAACACCACCCGCTCGAATCCGAGGGACGGCTCCGGCGGTCCTGCACTCTGGGCCGTGGCAGAGACCTGACCGGCATCCGGGCCGGGTGCTTCGTGCGCGTCATGCCGCCTCCTCGGGAACGGCCGCCGGCCGGGGCCACGCGCTGTCGATCTCGGACCCGGGCATGCTGCCAGTCGTCCGCGGGCGGCGTAGGCCGCGATGGCTGTCGGCAGGACGACACCTGGGCTGTCGGCCGGCTGACAGACGTCCGGCCCGCCTCTGACTAGCTTCCGGGTCGGGGAGATCGGCCCTCCGGCCGAACCGGACACGAGGAGCCCACGATGGCAGGCGTCCAACTCGCCCACGACACGACCGGCGTACCGCTGCGACATGCGGACGGAGATGTCCCAGGGCCGGACCGGGCGGGAGGCCGACCGGGCGTCGTCTGCCGTGTCCGAAGCCATGGACGGCGTTCCGGGCCGGCTGTAGCGTCCGGCCTCCGCAGCGGCTGCTCAGCGGACCTCGGTCCGGGCGGACCAGCGCATTCACGGTACGGGGGCCTCCGATGATCTCGCCACGCCACCCTTGGTCAGCGCTGGCCGTCGCCGGCCTCGTCGCGGTCCAGCTCACGTTGCCCGCGGTCGCCTCCGCAGCACCCGGCACGGGCGCGGCTCCGCAGGCACGAACGGGCGCGGGAAGCCTGCCCTCGCTGATGCCGCGGCCCGTCGCCGCGGTCGATCCCCTCTGTCCCGACCTGTCGAACGGGCTCTCCTCGCAGAGCGGGCTCGTCGCCGGCACGAGCTGGGTGGACTGCAGCGCCTCCGACGCCAACGGGCTCACGAGCTACCGGCCTTCCACCTTCGTCGACGCACCCGCCGGCCTCGCCGTCCTGACCACCGGCTCCACGGCGCTCATCCCGCCGCCGAACGAGCTCAGCAACGATGGCCGCGACAACGGGACGCCGCTGACGCGAGGGGCCTACGACGTCTCGACCGCCCGCATCTCTGTCAACGTCCCACCAGGGGACAACTGCCTCAGTTTCGATGCGTCCTTCGCCAGCGAGGAGTTCCCGGAGTACGTCGGAACTGCCTTCAACGACGGCTTCATCGCGGAACTCGACCAGACGACCTGGCTGGTCGACGGATCGACGATCAGCGCCCCGAACAACTTCGCCAAGGACTCCCACGGCAACGTCATCAGCGTCAACAACTCCCTCGCCGACGACTTCACCAGCGACACGGGGCTGGAGTACGACGGCGCCACGGTGCAGCTCACCGCCCGTACCCCGGTGACGGCAGGCGCGCACTCCCTCTACCTGTCGATCTTCGACGCGGGCGACCACATCTACGACTCCGCCGCCTTCCTGGCGAACATGTCCACCTTCCACGCCTCCTCGTCGTCGCTGTGTACGTCCAGCACCAACGCCAGCGACAGCGACAAGGACGGGCTGCCCGACGACTGGGAGCGCTTCGGCGTGACCGTGCAGTCCGACGGCTCGACCGCTGCCGGACACGGGGCCGCGGGCACGTTCCTCAACCTGCCCGCGATGGGCGCGGACCCCCTGCACAAGGACCTGTTCGTGCACCTGGACAACATGGGCGCGGCGTTCGCGTTGAAGCCGGCTGCCCTGCAGATCGCGATGAACAGCTTCAACGCCGCCCCGCTGGACAACCCGGACGGCGTCTCCGGCATCCACCTGCACGTCGATGCCGGACCGGGCAGCGTCATGAACCCGGTCAGCGGCGCCACCTGGGGAAGCCTCTCCAAGGCCGGCCCGCTCGCCGACCGGAACGCGAACGCCAGCAACCTGACGGAGCTCAAGGCCGACCACTTCACACCGGCCCGCCGATTCCCGGCCTTCTACTACGCCTGCGCCTGCGACAAGCAGCCGGGCACCTCGTCGAGCGGCCAGGCCGACGGCATTCCAGGGTCCGGCTTCGTCATCACGCTGGGCGCATGGCCCACGAAGGGCGGCACGGTCCTGCAGCAGGCGGGCACCTTCCTGCACGAGTTCGGTCACGCACTCGGCCTCGGGCACGGGGGTGCGGCGGATCTGCCGAACTGGAAGCCCAACTACCTGAGCGTCATGAGCTACGCGTACCAGACCACCGGCATCCCGCTGACCAGCGGCCTCTTCGCCTTCGACTTCTCCCGGTTCGACTCCGGCGTCGACGAAAGTTCGCTCAGCGAGCTCAACGGCATCGGCTACAGCGGCTACTACATGTACACCCGCAACGGCAGCAACACCATCTGCGGCGACAGCACACCCGACTACCGGTACCTGAGCCCGCCGTCGATCGACTGGAACGCCAGCTGCTCCTTCGAGTCCGACACCTATGTGTCCGCCGACGTCAATGGTGACGGCACGATCGGCTGGCTGGCCGGCAACGTGGACTGGCGGACCGGTACCACCGAGGGATCCATCCAGTTCCGCAAGGCGGACGGTCTCGCCTCCGGATCCGCGCGGGTGGCCGGCGCAGCCGACGACGAGCCCACCGCCGAGGACCTCCTGAACGCGATCCCCCCGGAGGTCAGGGCCCAGCAGGCGTCCTCTCCCGTCCCTGCCTTCACCGCCGACACGACCAGCGGAAAGGGCCCGCTGACCGTCCACTTCAACGGCGGCACGTCGTCGGACCCGGACGGCACCATCGCCACGTACAGCTGGGACTTCGGTGACGGCGCGACCGGCACCGGGGTTTCGCCCAGCCACCAGTACACGGGCGTGGGCACGTTCACGGCCTCCCTGACGGTGACCGACAACGCCGGCAACTCCGGCCTGACGCTCGCCGAGCGCACGATCACCGTCAACCCGGAGAACGCCGAGCCGATCGCCGGCTTCACCCAGAGCGCGGCGTCCGGTCGGACCAGCGTCACCGTCCAGTTCGACGCCTCGGACTCCTACGACCCGGACGGCACGGTCAGCTCGTACGCGTGGAACTGGGGCGACGGAACGACGGGATCCGGCAAGACCGCCTTGCACACCTATTCCTCGCCGGGCAATTACGAGCCGGTCCTGACGGTCACCGACGACGACGCCGCCACCGGCAAAAGCACCGGCAGCGTGACGGTCGGTGACGTGCCGGCCGCCCCGACCGGAGTCAGCGCGGTGGCGGGCGTCAACTCGGCGACCGTCTCCTGGCAGGCGCCTGACGCGCACAACAGCCCGATCAACGGGTACATGGTCACCTCCTCACCGGCGGGCGGAACCGCCAGCGTCGCCGGGAACGCGACCAGCGCCGTGGTCTCCGGCCTCACCGCGGGAACGAGCTACACGTTCACGGTCAGGGCGACGAACGGCTACGGGTCCGGGCCGGCGTCCGCGGCGTCCAACGCGGTCACCCCGACCGGCAGCGGCGCGGTGGTGGTGCAGGACACCAGTCGTTCGGTGACCCTGTCGAGCTGGGTCGGTGTGGCGGACACGGCTGCCTCCGGCGGTGGGTACCGGCAGAGCAGCACCAAGACCGCCACCGCCACGTGGAAGTTCACCGGCACCTCGCTGAGCTACATGGCCCGGACGGGACCCACGATGGGCATGGCCACCGTCCTCATCGACGGGGTCAACAAGGGGCTGGTGGACCTGTACGCGTCGGTTGCCGGCAGCAGGACGACCACCTACAGCGGCCTGGCCTCCAAGGCGCACAGCGTGGTCGTGAAGGTCGCCGGGAGCAAGAACGCGGCAGCCACCGGGACCGCGGTCACACTGGACGGCTTCGCCGTGGGCACCAAGCAGACCGACGACACGGTGGTGACCGTCGCGTACAGCGCCTGGCAGGGAAAGACCGCCACCGCGGCCAGCGGCGGGAGTTACCGCTTCGCGGCCAGCGCCGGCTCGACCGCGAGCCTCACGTTCACCGGGACGGGCGTCGACCTGACTACGGCGCGCGGGAAGACCTTCGGCAAGGCCGAGATCATCATCGACGGGACGAGTCGCGGCACGATCGACCTGTACGCGGCCACGGCTCAGTGGGGTGTCAAGCTGTCCTATCCACTGGCGAGCGGCACCCACACCATCACGCTGAAGGCGCTGGGCACGAAGAACCCCAAGGCGACCGGAACCCAGGTGCCCCTGGATGCCATCACGACCCGGTGAGCCGGGTCGTCCTGGGCGGGTTCGTCCTCGTGCTGCTCAGCGGCTGCGGAGCGCACGGGGACAGCCCCGACGCCGGGAGGTCGCGGGGGAACGGTGAGGAGCTGACGCGGGAGGACGACGCGTCGGCGGCGCCGCCCGACGTGCGGACGACGCAGGCGGCGACCCCGATCGCCGTCTGCGCCGCCCGGCCGAGCCAGGGTGCCGCCCCGCTCGACGTCCTCCTCGACGGCAGCGCGTCCGTGCCGGCGAACGACGATGAGATCGTGCGGTACGAGTGGCGGACCACCGACGGTGAGACGCTGGTGGGCCAGAAGGTGCGCCACCGGTTCGAGGTTGCAGGGCGGTACGCCGTAACCCTCACCCTGACCAGCGCCTCCGGACGGCAGAGCACGGCTTCGTCCCCGTGCGTGGTCGACGTGGTCTGACCGCGTCGAACGGCGGGCAGCCACGTCGCGGTCAGAGCAGGCCGTGATCAGCGGCTTGGACGTTGCCGCGGTGACGGTTCGGTGACGGCCGGCTGCGAGCGTCCTGACGGGACACGGCGTCGTCGTTCCCGCGTCGGTCCGGGCTCTGCCCGCCCGGCGGATTCCGTCGCTCTGGAGACGACATGACCGGCACAGTCCACACGATCCTGCCGTTCCCGCTCGTACGGCAGGGAGACCAGCAGCACCCGGTGCCGACGATGCAGTACCTGCTACGTGTCGGCGGACAGAACGTACAGGTGGACGGCGTCTTCGGTCCCGTGACGAACACCGCGTCACGCGCCTTCCAGCAGGCCGAGCACCTGACGGTCGACGGCATCGTCGGCCCGAAGACCTGGGGCGCGCTGGTCGTCATCGTGAAGAAGGGTGACCAGGGCGACGCGGTCCGCGGCGTCCAGGAGGAGTTCCAGTACCGGAACGAGTCGGGCGATCCGACTCTCGGACTGCAGGTGGACGGCGTCTTCGGTCCGATGACGGACGAGGCCGTCCGGGGCTTCCAGCAGGCGCTCGCCCAGGACTATCCGGAGGTCACAGTCGACGGCATCGTCGGACCGATCACCTGGCGGGCACTCGTCAGCGGAATGCTCTCGTTCTGACGACCTCTGCCGGTTGCGGCCCGGGCCGTCGCGGGTGAGCGGTCAGCCATGCGGTCCCGCTGAGCGCCCGGGGATCGTGATGTCGTACTGCGCGATCTTCCGGTACAGCGTGGCGCGGCCGATGCCCAGATCCTCGGCCGCCCGGGTGATCGTGGTGTTCGGCTCGGTGAGGCACCGCACGATCTCGTCCCGTTCGAGGGTCTCGAGGCGGGTCAGCGACCGGCGGCCGCCGTCCAGGACCTCGGGTGCCAGGTGCTGGACGTCGACGACGTCGGCGCGGGATGCCGCCTCGCGGACGACGCGCCGGAGCTGAGCGACGTTGCCCGGCCAGGAGTAGCCGGCCAGCGATCGTGCGGCTCGTGGGGTGAAGGCCAGCGTGCGGTGTCGTTCCTCGTGGGCGAAGTGGTGCGCCAACGGCAGGATGTCCTCCGCCCGGTGACGCAGCGGGGGCGCTTCGACCACGGTGTCGACGAGCGGGGCCAGCTGCTCGGGGATCGCCGCGAAGTCCGGCGCGGTGAATGCGAAGGGCTGAGGTCGACCGCCGGTGTGGTGGACGCCCTCGAGGGTGTGCGCGAGATCCCCGGCGGCCCAGGCGGGCAACCGATGCAGGCCCGACACGAGGACGCAGGCGTCCTCGTCCCGCAGAGCGGGGGTCCACAGCTCCAACCACGCCGCGACGTCGGCGGCTTCCGGTGCTCGGGCATGGAGGATGCGCTGGCGCGCGACCAGTCGTCGGCGGGCCAGGGCGGCCAGTGTGGACTTGCCCGCGCCCTCCTCGCCCACCACCGCCACGACCCGGCCGGCCGCCGTCGCGGTTCCGACATCGGTGACCGCTGCGCGCCAGGCGGCGGATGCGCACGGATCGCCGGTATCGCGCGAGAGGTGTCCGCCCACGACGTGGACGACCTGTCCGCGCGGCGCCGCGCGCACCGCTCGTCCGGTCGAGCGGACCAGCATCAGGCCGCTGGTCGCGCCCGCCGCGGCCTGGGCGAGCGCCAGCAGGAGGTCGGACGAGGAATCCGACCACGTCGTCAGGTTGATGCTTCCGGCCAGGTCTCCCGAGACCGGATCCAGCACCGGCGCGGCCGCGCAGGTGTAGCCGCGCAGCTCGGTGCAGTAGTGGTCGGCGGCCCGCACCAGAGACGGCGCCCGGTCGGCGAGGGAGAGGCCCAGCCCGTTGGTGCCGGCGTTGCGCTCGGCGTAGAAGAACCCCGGGGCAAGGTGGACACGATCGAGCGACGCCGTGATGGTCGGATCGCCGCCGAGACGGGCGAGGACGAGTCCCTCGCGGTCGGCCACCATCAGGCTGACCGGCTCGTTCGCGATCGTGGCCTGCAGGTCGGTGAGCACCCGCGAGGCGCACTCGTAGAGCAGCGACCCGGTGTCCAGCGATCCGGTGAACACCGGGGCCACCTCGTCGTGGGAGAGACCGTACTGCTCGCTGCGCCGCCACGAGGCCCGCAGCCGCGGCGCAGCGGACCGTACTGCCAGGTCGGCGTCCGCGAGCGGTGCCAGGGAGGTCGGGGTTCCGGCCCGGGGATCGTCCACCACACTCGCCCCCTCGTACCGGGTCGTCGGCGGGAACCGCCCTGCGAGCGGTCCGGATGTGACCTGGACCATACGGCGCCGCGCGGCTGCGGGAGTCGGTCGCGCGTCCCAAAGTGAGACATCCGGCCGGGTCCCGGGGATGCACGACGGGCCTAGCGTCCCTGCCAGCAGCGTGACCGCTGTCACAGCGACTGCCCGGAGGGCCTCAGATGTACAGCAAGGACGGCGAGGACTACTTCATCGTGGACGCGCACATCGCGCTCTGGGATGGGCGTCCGGAGAACCAGCTCAACATCCACGGCAAGCAGTTCATCGACTGCTTCTACGACTACCACCGCAACCTCAGCCCGGAGTCGGAGGTGTGGTCCTACGAGGAGTACCTGTACCAGGGCGGCGAGCGCCTGATGAAGGACCTGTTCACCGACGGCTACGTGGACCACGCGATCTTCCAGCCGGCCCGTCTGAAGGAGTTCTACGCCCGCGGTTTCGGCCAGACCGACGAGGCGTCCGCGCTGGCAGCGGCCCACCCGGACCAGCTCACCTACAACCACTACTTCGACGCGCGGGACGGCGAGCGTGGGCTCGACCAGCTGCGTGCCGACGCCGAGCGGTTCGGCCTCAAGGGCGTGAAGCTCTACACCGCCGACTGGCACGGGGAGTCGCGCGGCTGGAAGCTCACCGACCCGATGGCCTTCCGGTACTTCGAACTGTGCCGGGAGCTGGGGATCAAGAACATCCACGTGCACAAGGGCCCCACGATCCGCCCACTGGACCGGGACGCCTTCGACGTCGCCGACATCGACCACGTGGCCACCGACTTCACCGACCTGAACTTCATCGTCGAGCACTGCGGCCTGCCACGCCTCGAGGACTTCTGCTGGATCGCCACCCAGGAGCCCAATGTCTACGCGGGTCTCGCGGTCGCGATCCCGTTCATCCACACCCGCCCGCGCTACTTCGCCCAGATCATGGGCGAGCTCATGTACTGGATCGGTGAGGAGCGCATTCTCTTCTCCAGCGACTACGCGCTCTGGACGCCGAAGTGGCTGATCGAGAAGTTCGTGGACTTCCAGATCCCC
Source organism: Blastococcus sp. (assembly GCA_025965795.1). Taxonomy (GTDB): domain Bacteria; phylum Actinomycetota; class Actinomycetes; order Mycobacteriales; family Geodermatophilaceae; genus Blastococcus_B. Next base: position 94,620 of record JAOPWH010000256.1, on the reverse strand, counting down.
GAGGACCTGACCGAGTACGGGCCGCTCACGACCGAGCAGAAGAAGAAGGTGCTCGGGCTCAACGCGGCGAAGCTCTACGACCTCCCCGTGCCGGCCGCACTGCAGGTGCCGGGCGCCGACGAGACCGCCACGGGCCCCCGGCAGCCCGAGAGCGCCGACCTGGCGCTGGCCTGATGACGGCCGTGCTGTCCGAAGTGCTGGACGAGGCTGCCGTCCGCCGCGCGCTGGGCACCGTCGTCGATCCCGAACTGGACGAGCCGATCACCGATCTCGGGTTCGTCCGCTCCGTGACGGTGCACGGCGGCGCGGTCGAGGTGCACCTGCGCCTGCCCACGTCGTTCTGTGCACCGAACTTCGCCTGGCTGATGGTGTCGGATGCGCGAGAGGCGGTGGCGGCTCTGCCCGGCGTCGCCCGCCTGGTCGTGGAGCTCGACGACCACTCCGACTCCGAGCTCATCAACCGCGGTCTGGCCGCGGACGCCGGATACCGGGGCACCTTCGGGCACGAGGCGGAGGAGTCGCTGGACGAGCTGCGCACGACGTTCCAGCGCAAGGCGCACACCGCGGCCATGGAGCGGGCCATCACCGCGCTGCTCCGGGCCGATCGTGCGCTCTCGGAGGATGCGGTCCACGACCTGGTCCTCGGAGACCTGCCGGCCGGCGCCCCCACGACGGAGGCGCTGCTGCGGCGGCGTTCGGTCCTCGGGCTGCCGGTGGACGCCGCGGCCGCCGTCCTCGTGCACGACGACGGAACGCGGCCGGGCCGGGCCGAGTCGGCCATGCGACTGCGCAGGGCTCGCTCGGTCCGCATCTCCATGGACGGCAACGCGCACTTCTGCCGTGGCCTGCTGCAGACCCGCTATCCCGGCTCCGACGCCGATCAGGTGCCGCGCGCCGAGGACCGATCACTCCTCCCCCTGCTCGTCCCCTCGAAAGGACCGACGTCATGAAGGCCGTCCGCGTGGTCGGGTACCACCAGAACCTGCAGATGGACGACGTCCCTCCGCCGGAGATCACCGGCCCGCACGACGTGATCGTCAGGATCGGCGGGGCCGGCGTGTGCCGGACCGACATCCACATCCTGGAAGGGCAGTGGGCGGAGAAGTCCGGTGTCGAGCTGCCCTACACGATCGGGCACGAGAACGCCGGCTGGGTGCACGCAGTCGGCAGCGCCGTCACCAACGTCGCCGAGGGCGACAAGGTGATCCTGCATCCCCTCATCACCTGCGGGCTGTGCCGTGCCTGCCGGTTCGGGGACGACGTGCACTGCGAGAACAACGCGTTTCCCGGGATCAGCACCGACGGGGGGTACGCCGAGTACCTCAAGACGACGGCCCGCAGCTGCGTCCGCCTCGACGCCACACTGGAGCCGGCCGACGTCGCCGCGCTGGCGGACGCCGGTCTCACCGCCTATCACGCCGTCGCCAAGGCGGCCCGGAAACTCCGGGCAGGGGACCGGGTCGTGCTCATCGGCGCGGGCGGCCTCGGCCACATCGGCATCCAGGTGATGGCGGCGCTGTCGCCGGCCGAGATCATCGTCGTCGACCGCAATCCCGACGCGGTGAAGCTCGCGGAGTCGGTGGGCGCCCACCACGGGGTCGTGGCCGACGGCGGGCAGGTCGAGCAGGTGCTCGAGCTGACCGGGGGGAACGGCGCCGAGCAGGTCATCGACTTCGTGGGGGAGGGCGGCTCGACGTCGGAGGGCATCCGGATGACCCGGCGGGCCGGCGACTACCACGTGGTCGGCTACGGCGAGAACATCGACGTGCCGACCATCGACCTCGTCTCGACCGAGGTCAACATCATCGGCAACCTGGTCGGCTCCTACAACGACCTGGTCGAACTCATGGCCCTCGCTGCCCAGCAGAAGGTCACCCTGCACACCGCGAAGTACCCGCTCGACAGGTTCCAGGACGCTCTCGACGACCTAGGGGCGGGCCGCGTCCGCGGCCGCGCCATCCTCGTTCCGTGACCGGCACCGTCCGGTCCTCCCTGAAGGACCCCCCATGAAGCGACTGATCGCCCTCGGCATCTCCATCGGCGTGCTCGCCGGTCTGTTCACGTGGGTGGCCCTGAGCATCACCTCCGTCGGAAGCTGGACGGCGCCACTCGTCGTCTGGATCGGCTTCGCCGCCTGGGCGGTCTTCTACGCCGCGGGCGCCGGCGTCCCCGGCCTCACCAAGACGCTCGCGTCCACCGCCAGCGGAGTCCTGTGGGGCTGGCTCATCCTCTGGGCCGCGACCAAGGTCAGCGCCGGCTCCGCTGCCGTCCTCGGGCTGTTCGTCGCACTGGCGGCCTTCGGCATGTGCGTGCAGGCGGCGTGGGGCCCCCTCGCCTTCATCCCCGGGGCCTTCGTCGGGGCCGCCGCGTACTTCGGCAACCAGGGCATCTTCTGGGCGACGCTGGTTTCCCTCGTGGTGGGCGCCCTGCTGGCCTTCGCGTCGGAGAAGTTCGCCGACGTCATCGAGAAGGCCCTTCCCATGCGGGGTGCGGCCGCTCATCCGGCGGCCGCCGCGACCGGGACGGAGACCGTCGGATGATCTTCATCTGCGCCAAGTTCCGGGTGCGGCCCGAGGAGGCGGACGCCTGGCCGGACATCAGCCGGGAGTTCACCGAGGCCACGAAGGCCGAGTCCGGTTGCCTGTGGTTCGAGTGGTCGCGAAGCCTGGACGATCCCACCGAGTACGTCCTGGTCGAGGCGTTCCGGGACGACGACGCGGCCGGAGCTCATGTGCAGTCCGACCACTTCTTCGCGGCGCAGAAGGAGCTGCCGCCGCACCTGGCCGAGACTCCGCGCATCGTGAACGTCACGATCCCGCAGGGCGACTGGTCCGAGCTGGGGGAACTGGCTGTCGAACGGGCCTCCTGAGCGGGCGCCCCGGAGCGATCACGTGGGGTTCCCGCCGGACGCTGGACGCGTGGAGTACGACGGCTACCGGGACTCGCTCACGGCACTCCCTCGACCGCTCAGAGACCCAGGTCGCTCAGTCCGGGGTGATCGTCGGGGCGCCGGCCCTGCGGCCAGGTGTACCGGCGGTCGAACTCGGCGATGGGCAGGTCGTTGATGCTGGCGTACCGCCGCCGCATCAACCCCTGCTCGTCGAACTCCCAGTTCTCGTTGCCGTAGGAACGGAACCAGTTCCCCGAGTCGTCGTGCCACTCGTAGGCGAACCGGACGGCGATGCGATCGGCGTCGAAGGCCCACAGCTCCTTGATGAGCCGGTAGTCGAGCTCGCGTGCCCACTTCCGGCTCAGGAATTCCTGGATCGCCTGCCGGCCGGTGACGAACTCTGCCCGGTTCCGCCACTGCGAGTCGACCGTGTACGCGGCGGCCACCTTCTGCGGATCGCGGGTGTTCCACGCGTCCTCCGCCATCCGCACCTTCTGGACGGCGGTCTCACGGGTGAAGGGCGGTACGGGCGGGCGGGACATCGGATTCTCCTGACTGGCCTGAGGAGGACAGATCTACCACGACGGTCGACCGGGCCGCCCGGGCCGCGGACGCGGCGTTAGGTTCAGGCGGTGGAACCACGCGAGCGGGACAGCGACCGGGCGGTCCGGCCGGTGGAGCAGTCGATCCGCACCGATCTGCGCGGCGCCACGACCTACGGCGCCTACCTCGACCTGGACCGGCTGCTGGCGGCGCAGCACCCGCGGAGCACACCTGAGCACCACGACGAGCTCCTGTTCATCGTCCAGCACCAGACCAGCGAGCTCTGGCTCAAGCTCGTGCTGCACGAACTGCGTGCCGCCCGGGCCCACCTCGCCGCCGACGAGCTCGCACCCGCCCTGAAGTGCCTGGCCCGGGTGAAGAACATCCAGCGGACCCTCACCGAGCAGTGGTCGGTCCTGGCGACCTTGACGCCGCGCGAATACGCCCAGTTCCGGGGTGCCCTCGGCCCGGCCTCGGGCTTCCAGTCGCACCAGTACCGGGCGGTGGAGTTCATCCTCGGCAACAAGAACGCGGCCATGCTCGAGGTGTTCGACGGCGAGCCCGCGGCACGCGAGCAGCTGGCCGAGCTGCTGGAGGCTCCGACCCTCTACGACGAGTTCCTGCGGCTGCTGGCGCGGTCGGGCTTCGACGTCCCGGCGCACGTCCTGGAACGGGACCACCGCGAGCCGTGGACCTTCCGATCGGAGCTGGTGCCCGTCTTCCGGAGGATCTACGAGTCGACCGACACCCCGTGGGGGATCTACGAGGCCTGCGAGAGCCTGGTCGACGTCGAGGACAACTTCCAGCTGTGGCGGTTCCGCCATGTGCTCACGGTGCGGCGCACGATCGGGGAGAAGACCGGCACCGGCGGATCGTCCGGCGTCGGCTTCCTGCGGCGCGCCCTGGACCTGACGTTCTTCCCCGAGCTCTACGCGGTGCGCACCGAGATCGGGACCTGACTCCGGCGGCCGGGTCGGGCGACCGCCGTGGAGCAGCCCTCCCGAGCAAGTCCGGACCACCGACGTTCCCGCGGAAACGCGGTCAAGGTGTGCGACTGGACAACTCGTCCCGGGAACGCCCGCGCCACTACGCCGGTGTGCCGGTACGGCCCAGTCGGAGGGTTGTCCCCACCGAACTGCTGAGATGACAGAGCGATCCTCCGCGGCTGATGTCGGCCGCGCTGTGTGATGTCGCGGTCGTCTCCCCGAGCTGCGATGAACCACCCTCGCCGGACGCCCCGTCCGCGACCCGCTCGCCGCCGTCTGCGAGGCCCCGATCGTCGGCCCGGCCGCACCGGTTCCGACTTCCGGTACTGATCGGTCTGGCAAGGTTGACACCCGGCTACCCCGGGCGAAGCGTGGGACCACGACCCGAGCCGCCGTCTCCGACGGAACGCACCGTCGACGGCGGCCGGTCGTCTGGGGGAGACGTGGTGGGAACCTCGAACACGCCCGATCCGGATGTGCCGGTACCGCCGGGCGGAGGAGCGGCCGAGCGGTTGCGCGAGTTCCTCGCCGCCCGCGAGGAACCGGCGGCCGACGAGCCGGACGAGGCACCCGCGCGGGAGCCCGCCGACGGCGAGGACGCACCCGGATCCTGAGCGTCGCCGGGGCCGCGTGACGGCACGGTGACGGTCGCGTGACGCCGACTCCTCCACGGTGCACCTGCCACGTGCAGATGAGGGACCCAGCGCCGACGCGCTGCCTCGTCCGGTGAGCGGAGGAGGCGGCGATGCAAGGGCCCGAGGACGAAGGCGCAACGGTCGCGCAGACGGTCCGCACCGAGGAGCAGTTGCCACCCCGCCCCTACGGCGGCAAGGCCATGCTGCGGCTCCTGGAGATGCTGGAGTCCCAGGGCCTGACCACTCTGGCCCAGGCGGCAGTTGCAGCGGCGACCACGCCCGAGGTCCAGGCCGAGGCGGTCACGCACGCCGAGAGCATCGGTCTCCTGTCCACGCCGGCGCCGGAGCGCCCGGCGACGCGCACGCGCCGGAAGGCGAACCCCGACGACGAGGAGGCGGCGAACGCCGGCGCCGAGGCTGCAGGCGATGTCGCCTCGGCCGAGGAACTCGCCACGATGTACGCGGACGCCGCTCCCGACGGCACGGGCCCGCCGACGGCCGCCGGGCCGCAGTGGCGCTCGGTCGGGCCGTGGACGGTGACCAACGGCCAGACCTACGGCGGCAGCCGGGTCAACGTCTCCGGCCGCGTGTCCGCGCTCGCCGTCGACCCCGGCAACCCCGCCCACGTGCTCGCCGGTGCCGCCAACGGTGGGGTGTGGGAGTCGCGCGACCGCGGCGCCTCCTGGGGCCCGCGCACCGACTACGCCTCCACCCTGACGGTCGGGGCGCTGGCCTTCGATCCCACCCGGCCCGCGAACGTGTACTGCGGGCTCGGCGAGGGGGACTGGTGGTCCTGGCTCGGCAACGGCGTCATCCGCTCCACTGACGGCGGCGCGTCGTGGGTCCGCGCCTGCTTCGCCCCGTTCGTCGGACAGGGCTTCTTCGCGATCCGCGTCGACCCCACCAACGGCAACCGGCTGTACGGCGGCACGACCGGCGGCCTCTGGGTGTCGACCGACGCCGGGACCACGTGGACCCAGCGGCGCTCGGCGGCCACGTACGCGATCAGCATCGGCACCGGTGAGGTGCTGGCGTCCTCGTCCGACGGGTTGTTCCGATCCACGGACTCCGGCACCACGTGGACCGGGGTGAACCTGCCGGGCGCCCCGGCCGGGTTCGTGCGGCTCGCCGTCTCGCACGCACCGTCCAACCCGACCGTGGCGTACGCCTTCGGCACCGGCGCGCCCTGGATCCCGCAGCCCGACGGCAGCCAGATCCCCACCGGTTACCTGTGGCGCCGGGCCGGCCGCGGGGGATGGACGGCGCTGGGCCTGCCACCGGGCCTGGCCACCGTCCAGTCCTGGTACGACTGGTACGTCGCCGCCGCGCCCGACCGCGACACCCAGGTCTACTGCGGCTCCATCGAGGTGCACCGGGGCGACCTCTCCGGCACGACGTGGACCTGGCAGACGATCAGCAACCACGGCTCGACCGGCCAGTCCATCCACCCCGACCAGCACAGCATCGCGTTCGAGCCGGGAAACGCGAACATGGTCTACGCCGGCTGCGACGGCGGCCTGTTCCGGTCGCCCGACCGCGGTGCCACCTGGGTGAACTGCAACAACGGCCTGGTCATCAGCGAGTTCGAGTACCTGGCCCAGGACTGGGGCTCCGCCCGGTGGCTGATCGGCGGCACCCAGGACAACGGCACCAACCGGTGGACCGGCTCGCCGGTCTGGCAGCACGTGGACGACGCCGACGGTGGCGACGTCTGGGTGAACCGGCAGACCCCGACGATCGTGGTGCACAGCCGCCAGTGGGGCTCACTGCTCCGCTCGACCAGCAGCGGCGAGTTCGGCACGTGGTCCAACGTCACGCCCGCGCGTCCGGCCGGCGAGGCCGTGGGGCTCTTCTATCCACCGCTCGAGGGCAGCGCGACCAGCGGCAACACCGTGGCGCTCGGCATGCGGGCCTTGTACGTGTCGCGGGACAGCGCCACGTCATGGACGAGGGTGGGCTTCCCGACCGCCGGCGTCGCGTCGGCGCTCGCCGTCCCCGACCCGGACACGGTGCTCGTGGGTCTGCAGGACGGCCGGGTGCTCCGGAGCCGGTTCACCGCCGGCGCCTGGTCGGCGCTCGCCGCGCTGACCACACCCCGAGCCGGCGCCACGATCAGTGACCTCGCCGCCGAAGTGGGCGGCGGCGGCCGGATCTGGGCGACCAGCAGCACCCGCGGCGGCGGCCGCGTCTTCCGCTCCGACAACGGCGGCACCACCTGGACCGACGTCTCGGCAGGCCTCTCATCGCTGCCCGTCAACGCGATCGCGGTCGACGACGGCAACCGGAACCGCATCTGGGTCGCCGCCGACCTCGGGGTCTTCCAGAGCCTGAACGCCGGCGCGTCGTGGACCGACTTCTCCGCCACCCTGCCCAACGCCTTCATCGGCGACCTGGTCTTCCACCCGCACGCCCGGGTGCTGCGCGCGGGCACCCGCAACCGGGGAGTGTGGGAGATCCCCGTCGACGGGTGGATGACGAACCCGATCTGCGGCACCCAGTGGACCGGCACGCTCGCCGCCAATGCGTCGGGCCGCTGGTTCACCTTCGGCTGGCCGGCGACCTGGCACATGCTCTGGACGGCGGTGCCCACCAGCCCGGTTCCGGGAGCTCCGCAGATCACCTTCCGGACGCAGGTCGAGCGGGCCGACGCCGAACACGTCACGTACTGGATCACCGTCCGCAACCTGACCGCTCAGCCGGTCACGTTCGAGGGCCGCTACGCCATCCTCAGCCGCTACTGAAGCAGGAGCCGTCATGTGGACCAATGTCCAGTTCACCGGAACGCTGGCCGCCGGCGCGACGCAGCGCTGGTTCACCTTCGGGTGGCCCGCCACCTGGCACGTCGTCTGGTACATGCAGCCGACGTCGGTGCGCAACGGGTCGCCGTCCGTCGACTGGGACGTCGCCGTGGAGCGCGCGGACGCGAACAACTGCACGTACTGGATCACCGTCACGAACCTGGCGCCGGTGCCCACCACCTTCGAGGGCCGCTACGCGGTTCTGAACTGAGCCGTTCTCACCTCAGCGGCCCGTCCGCGGAAGGAATTTCCCATGCGCGTGACCGTGCAGATCGACGACGAGCGCTCCGGTGCCGACAGCCACCGGTCCGATCCGGGCCAGGCGGGAACGTCGCCGCTCGGAGGCCCGGCGGATGCCGGCGCGTCCGGAGGCGGTGCCCCCACCGGCGGCATGGCGGATCCGGGACAGCCGGACCTGGGAACGGCCGCTCCCGGGCCGTCGGCCGAGCTGGCTGCCCGAGCCGCTCGTCTCGGCGCGGTCTCCGCCGGACCGGCACCGAGCGGACCACCCGGCGCGCTCGGCACCCCGGGCTTCCTGGCCGACACCCTCGGTGCGCCGTCGGCCGGTACTCCGGGCGCACCCGTCGGTGCGGCGTCGGACCACTCCGGCGGCGCCGCCCCCATGACCGACCAGCTGATGCCTCAGGGCATCTTTCCCTGAGGAGGACCCGTGAACGAGCTGTTCCCCCTCATGGCGGGACTGGTGTCCGGCGTGCTGCTGGGCACCGTCACGGTCCGGCGGCCGGTGCTGGTCGGCGTCCTCCTGTCCGTCGTAGCCGGTGTGCTGGCCACCGTGCTGTCGGGCGAGTGGAAGGTCAGCTGGGCCTTCCTGCTGATCGACATCCCGCTCGTGGGCTGCTCCGCCGTGGTCGGTGACCTGCTGGCCCGCTCCGTGGTCCTGCGGCGGCCTGGTCGCTGAGTCGCTGAGTCGCGGGGTCAGGCCGGCGCCCGTGCGACCGACGTCGGCAGGGCCCGGCCCAGCACCAGCGCCCCCAGACCCGCAAGGACGATGGTCAGCAGGGCGACCCGGAGGCTCGTGGCGTCGGCGAGCACCCCGATCAACGGCGGGGACAGCAGGAAGCCGACCCGCAGCAGCCAGTTGATCACCGTCAGGCCCGAACCGGAGCCGAGACCGGGCAGTTCGTCGGCGGCGTGGTAGACGGCCGGGATGAGCGTGGCGACGCCGAGGCCGGCGAGGCCGAACCCGACCAGCGTCGTCGGAATGGAAGGGAACGCCAGGGCCAGGCCGATCCCGACGGCACTCAGTGCGCCACCGGCCTGGACCACCCGGCGCTGGCCGAACCGGTCGACGACGCGGTCGCCGGTCAGTCGCCCGACCGTCATCGCCGACTGGAGCGCGACGAACCCGAGTCCCGCCGCCGCGGCTCCGGCGGCCAGTTCGTTGCGGAGGTAGAGAGCGCTCCAGGACGCGCCGGCGTCCTCGACGAAGGCGCCGCACGCGGCCAGGACGCCGAGCGCCAGGAGCGGCAGGGCGGCCGCGCGCCAGGGGCTGTGGAGACGCGGGGCACCGTCCGGCTCCGGGACGGGCTCCCGGTCGGCGTCGTCCGGGCCGGACAGGAGGGCGCGGGACCCCACCAGCGCGACGACGCCGAAGACCACCGCGACCGCGCCCAGGTGCAGGGGGAGCGGCACGTCGAGCCCGGCGGCGACCGAGCCGAGCAGCCCTCCGGCGACGGCGCCGATGCTCCACAGGCCGTGGAAGGCGTTGAGGATCGAGCGCCGGTACAGGCGCTGGACCCGCAGGCCGTGGGCGTTCTGGGCGACGTCGACGATCGAGTCCAGCGCGCCCCCGACCAGCAGTGCGGCGGCCAGGGCGAGCCAGTTCGGGGCCACCGACACGGTCCACACGACGAGCCCGAGAAGCACCAGCCCGGTGGTGGCGACCCGCCCCGAGCCGAACCTGCGCATCAGGGCCGCCGAGGACAGGCCGGCCACGATGGCTCCCAGAGGCGCGGCCGCCAGCGCGGCACCCAGTGCGGAGTTGCTCAGCCCGAGCTCGGCCTTCACGTCGGGCAGGCGGGGTACCAGGTTGGCGTAGAAGACCGCGTTGAGGAAGAAGCAGCCGGCCACAGCGACGCGGGCGTTCCGGAGGCTCGTGGCAGGGACCGGAGGCGCGGGGGAAGCAGGGGCCACGGGAGGCCATCCTTCCGCAGGGCCGAGGCCGTCATTCCCCCAGGGCGACCAGCTCGGCGACGATGCGGTCCATCCCCCCCACGGCCAGGGAGAGGTGGCCCTCACCGGGGTGCACGTGGTCGCGCGCACCGGGGATCCGCTGGGCCAGCCACCGGCCGTGCGCGGGCGGCACCATCAGGTCGGCCTCGCCCTGCCACACCGCGACGGGCACGCCGATGTCGGCCACGTCGAAACCCCAGGACCGCGCGAAGGCGAGGTCGTCGTCCCGCCAGCCGGCGATCCCCGACGCCACCGAGCGCCGGAAGCCGGCTGCCAGGTACTCGGCGAACGTGCCGGTTATCGAAGCGACGTCGACCGGCGAGACCAGACCGCCGAGGGAGCCCGCCACCTGTTCCGCGGTCACGCCGGCGAGACCCGCGGCCTGCTCCTCGAGCCAGGGGCTCAGCGCCTCCTCACCCTCCAGCGCCAGCGAGAACTCCTCGACGTTCTCCTCGCCCATGCCGGCCAGCCAGTCGAGGCCGGAGGCACCGTAGGGCGCGACCCCGGCCAGCGTGGCCGCCGCTGCGCACCGGCGGGGCAGCAGGGCGGCGCAGGCGAGGGCGTGGGGGCCGCCGCCGGACCAACCGAGGGTGCGGAACCGGTCGATCCCGAGCGCGTCCAGAACCGCGGCCGTGTCGACGGCGACATCGGCCACCGTCCGGCCGCGCGCCGGCGTCGACCCGCCGTATCCCGGGCGCGACCAGGTGACCACCCGGAGCCCGGCGTTCCCGGCCGCGTCGAGAAGCGGGGCGAACGGGATCGCGGCGCTGGGCGTGCCGCTGTGGAACACCAGCGCAGGTCCGTCCTCCGGTCCCGTGACGAGGACCTCCAGCGAGCGGTCCGCTACCGGTAGGTGGACGTAGTCGTCGTCGGGAGCCACGGCACCCATCCTGCCGATCCGGCGGGCGGACCGCTCAGCCGTTGAGTTCCAGCAGCTGCATCGTGTCCTCCCGCACCTGCGCGCACAGGGCGGGGTCGGCCGAGAGCGATCGCCCGTAGGACGGGATCGCCTCACGGAGCGCCGGCCGCCAGGCCGGCATCCGGTCCGGGAAGCAGCGCTCCAGGAGGTCGAGCATCGCCGAGACGGCGGTCGAGGCGCCGGGAGAGGCGCCGAGCAGGCCCGCGACGGTCCCGTTCCCACCGACCACGAGTTCGGTGCCGAACTGCAGGACCCCGCGGCCGGTCGCGGGGTCCCGCTTGATCACCTGCACCCGCTGACCGGCGGTCACCATCTCCCAGTCGTGCTCCTCCGCCGTCGGGACGAAGGAGGCCAGCGTGCCCAGCCGGGCCGACGGTGACTGAAGCAGCTCGCGGACGAGGTAGGCGGTCAGCGGCACGTTGGTGCGGGCCACGCCGAGCATCGAGCCCAGGTTGTCGGGGCGAACGCTGCCGGGCAGGTCCCAGACCGAGCCGGCCTTGAGGAACTTCGGCGAGAAGCCCGCGTACGGACCGAACATCAGCGAGTGGTCGCCGTCGACGAGGCGGAGGTCGAGGTGCGGCACCGACATCGGTGGGGCGCCGACGGCGGCCTGACCGTAGACCTTGGCCTGGTGCGCCGACACCAGCTCGGGGGAGCGGGTGCGCAGGAACTTCCCGCTGACCGGGAAGCCACCGAAGCCGCTGATCTCGGGGATCCCGGCCCGCTGCAGCAGCGGCAGCGCACCGCCGCCCGCGCCCACGAAGACGAAGCGGGCGCGCACGCTCCGCCGCTCGCCGGTGCGGGTGTCCTGGACGGTCACCCGCCAGCGGCCGTCGGTCTCGCGCTCGAGGTCCTGCACGCGCTGGTTGCAGTGCACGGCCACGCCGCGCTCGGCGGCGTCGTCGAGCAGCAGACGGGTGAGGGCGCCGAAGTTCACGTCGGTGCCGGCGGCCGAGCGCGTGGCGGCGACCACCTGGCCGCGGTCACGGCCGGCCATCATCAGCGGGATCCACCCCTCGAGGCGTGCGGCGTCGTCCGTGTACTCCAGCCCGTCGAACAGCGGCTGGGCGGCAAGGGCCTCGTGCCTTGCCCGCATGTAGCGGCGGCCGTCCTCGCCGGTGACGAAGCTGACGTGGGGCACCGGGGTGATGAAGTCCTTGGGTGAGCCGGTCACGCCGTCGCGGACCAGGTGGGCCCAGAACTGCCGGGAGACCTGGAACTGCTCGTTGATCCTGACGGCCTTTGCGGGATCGACCCGGCCGTCGGATCCGGCGGGTGTGTAGTTCAGCTCGCACAGCGCGGCGTGCCCGGTGCCGGCGTTGTTCCAGGGGCCCGAGCTCTCGCCGGCGATGTCCGCGGCGGACTCGAAGACGGTCACGTCCCACTGCGGTGCGACGGTGCCGATCAGGGCGGCGAGGGTGGCGCTCATGATCCCCCCGCCGACGAGGACGACGTCGGGGTTCGCGCTGTCGGGTACCGGGCCTCGCTGGGAAGACACGTGCTGCCTCTCTGGCTTCGATCGATGCGCCGGAGGCGCTGGTCCTTCGATCGTCGGCCGGGAGAGGCCGGAACGTGCAGCTCGACGGCTGTGAGGTATCTCAGGTCCGTGGCGTTCGCCACGATTCCGGCCCGGATCCGCGCGCAATCCCGACCTGGCGCCATCCGGGGCGGTCCGGGCCGTCACCCCTCCGGAGGACCACCCTTGGAGTGCCGGGCAGGATCGCGAGACGCCGACGGGGGAGGGGGCCGGGCGCATGCCGGACAAGCCCTTGCCCGACGTCGTCGCTCCCGGGATCGATGTCCTCTTCTGCGGCATCAATCCGTCGCTGTTGTCCGCCGCCCGCGGGCACCACTTCGCCCGACCGGGCAACCGGTTCTGGCCGGCCCTGCACCTGGCGGGTCTGACTCCCCGCCGGCTCACCCCGGAGGAGGACCGCGAACTCCTCCGGTACGGGCTCGGGGTGACCAATCTGGTCGACCGCCCCACGAGGACTGCGGCCGAACTGCGGCCCGACGAGTTCCGCGCGGGCGCGGCCGCCCTGGCCGCGCTCGTCCGGCGGTACCGGCCGCGGGTGGTCGCGGTGCTCGGCGTCACCGCCTGGCGGACGGCCTTCGGGCGCGCGGGCGACGGCATCGGACGGCAGCCGGCCGGACTCGCCGGCGCGGAGGCCTGGGTGCTGCCGAACCCGAGCGGCCTGAACGCCCACTACCAGCTCCCCGACCTGGGTCGCCTCTACGCAGAGGTGCGCGGGGGCTGGGCTCAGGCCGGCGAGACCCCGTCGACGTAGCGCCACCGGCCGTCCTCGCGGGCGAACCGGCTGTGCTCGTGGTGCGCGCCGGTCCGGCCGGCGACGACGTAGTGGGCGCGGAACTCGACGGTTCCCTCCCCGTCGAGCGGGGAGCCGCCGATGGTGGCCAGCACGTCCAGGCCGGTCCAGCGCACCTCGCCCTCGAGGTCGAGGACCCGCGGCCGGGTGGCGGAGTGCCAGGTCGCCATCAGGTACGTCGGATCGCCGAGGGCGAAGGCGCTGTAGCGCGAGCGCATCAGCTGCTCCGCGGTGCTCGCTGTGGCCGTTCCGTCGTGCAGCCGGCCGCAGCACTCGGCGAGGGGCAGGCCCGTTCCACACGGGCAGCGTCCGGAGACCACGGTCCCATCCTCCCGGAGCGAGGGAGCCCACGGCCGTCGGCCGGCCGTGGGCTCCGCCGCTCCTCAGGAGGAGGAGGCTGAACCCGCCCTGACCGCGATGCCGTTGGCGGTCGAGTCGGCGGGCGGCGGGTCCGCGACGGTGTTGGACTCGAACGTCGTCGACGGGGGCGCCGGCTCCTCGTCGCGGCGAGAGCGCTGCGCCGGCGGCCGAGGGGCGGCGGGCGGCAGGGCGACGGGGTCGGCGTGCCCCCACTCGGCCTCGACGTCGCTGAGCAGCGCCTCCAGGTAGGCCTTCAACTGGACGCGGCAGGCCTGGCCGAACGCCTTGAGGTAGGCGACCTGCTCCTCGAGCTCCTGGACGTTCCGGGTGCCGGGGTCGGCGGCCACCGGGCGCCCCTCGGCGAGCTTCGCCGCGGCCTCCTGGGCCGCCTGCAGGATCCCGCCGGCGTTCTCCCGCGCCTCACGGACCCGCTGCTCGTACTCGGCGCGGGCCTCGCTGGTCACCTGCCGGCTGAACTCCTCCGCCTCGGCGACGTAGTTGTCCGCGGTCAGCTGGGCGCTGGCGAGGATGCGCACGGCCTGCTCGCTGGGCGGTTCCGGCACGACCGTGCCGTCCACCTGAGCCTGGAGGGCCCGCACCTGGTCGCGCAGCGCCGCCTTCTCGGCGTACAGCCGGCCCAGCTCCTCGGCCATCCGGTTCATCACCCGGTCCACCTCGGTGTCGACGTAGCCGGGCTTCATCATGGTGGCGCGCGTGAACCGCACACTCTGCAGGTCCGCCGGCGTGGGCCGCCGCTCGTTGGTCTCGGTCTCGTTCTGTCCGCTGGTCACTCGGTCACCTCTCCGTCAACACTGGGCCCCGGTCGGCTGGGGGCGAAGACCTCGCTGGAAATCCGGGAATCCGGAACGCCGTGCTGCCGGAGCCGGGAGACGGTGTCCTCCACCATCGCCGCCGGTCCGGCGACGCACACCTCCCGGCTCAGCCAGGGGCCGTGGCGCAGGACCACGTCGCCGACCTCCCCCTGCTCGAGGGACGAAATCTTGTCCTCGGAGACCGCGAAGGTCACCGTCAGCCACGGGTTCTCGTCCGTGAGCCGGCGGAGGTCGGCGCGGTCGTAGATCTGCTCCTCGGTCCGGAACCCGACGTACAGGTCGACCCGCCGGGCCGGCCCCGCGCGGGCGACCTGGTCGATGATCGCCTTCATGGGTGCCAGGCCCATACCGCCTGCCACGAGCAGCAGATCCCGGTCGGAGTCCTGCCGGAGGGCCAGGTGGCCGATCGGCGGCCCGAGGCGCAGGACGTCGCCGACCCCGACCCGGCGGACCAGGGCGGAGCTGACGGGACCGCCGTCCCGGGCCTTCACGTGGATCTCCAGGAGACCGTCGGTCCGGGGCGCGTTGGCGGGGGAGTAGTACCGCCAGAGGCGTGGCCGGACGTCGGTCTCGAGCGACACCGACTGCCCGGGGAGGTAGTCGTAGCGGGTGCGCGGCCGCACCTGCAGCACGGCGACGTCGATGCCCCGGCGGTCGTGCGCGAGCACGTCCGCCTCCCACCAGGCGGGCTGCTCCGTCGCGTCCTCGGCGGCCTGGATCATCACGCTGGCGACGACGTCGTAGGCCTCCGACCAGCTCTTCGCGAGCTCCGGAGTCCACTCGTCGTCGAAGTGCTCCAGCGTCGCGAGCAGGCTTGCCCCCACCGCCGGGTAGTGCGCCGCGAGGGTGCCGAACTTGCGGTGGTCCCGGCCCAGCTGCTGCAGGATCGGTACGAGGGACCCGAGGTCGTCCACGCGGGCCACGACATCGCCCAGCGCGGCGAACAGGCGATCGCGCTGATGGGCCATCGACACGGGGAACATCGCCCGTGTCTCGGGATGGCTCAGGAACAGGTGGGAATAGAAGTAGAGCGGGGCCTCGTCGCCGGTCGCACCGGCCTTGGCGAAGTTCGCCCGCATCGCGGGTATGTCCATGCGCGCCTCCTCGGGGCGAGGGGGGTCCGGGCCACCGGCCTCTCGGCGCGGCGGCGGCGGACGCCTGATGGGTGGACCGGACGTCAGGCGCTGTGGCGACCGCTCCGCTCGGTGGCGCCGGGGGTGTCCTCGGTCGCGAGGTCGGCCTGCCACAGGTCGGGTCCGAACACCTCGTACTGGATGTCGCGGGCGGGCACGTCGGCCTCGATGAGCGCGCTGCGGACCTTCTGCATGAACGGCAGCGGACCGCAGAGGTAGTACACGGCGTCGGAGGGCAGCTTCACGTCCTCGAGGTTCATCGCGCCGGGGTGCACGGTCACGGGCAGCGTGCTGTGGGCGCCGCGCTCGTACCAGACGTGCGCCGTGGCACCGGGCAGCGAGCGGAGGTCGTCGAGGACCTGGGAACGCAGGGCGAAGGCGGACTCGTCGACGTCGGCGTGCAGCAGGGTGATCGGCAGGTGCGAGCCGGCCGCCGTCAGGTGCGAGAGCATGCCCGCCATCGGGGTGATCCCGATGCCCGCGCTCACGAACACCACCGGGCGGCCGGAGTCGTCCAGGACGACGTCTCCGAAGGGGACCGACAGGGTCAGCCGGTCACCGACCCCCACGGTGTCGCAGAGCAGGTTGGAGACCTCCCCGTCCGGCGCGCCCTGGCCCCGCACCCGCTTGACCGAGAACTGGCGGTGCACGCCGTCATCGGCCTTCGTGAGGCTGTACTGCCGGGGCTGGCGGACCCCGTCGGGCATCGGCACCTGGACGGTCACGTACTGGCCCGGAAGCGAGGACTTCACCAGCCGGTCGTCGGTCCGCCGCAGCCGGAACGTCACGACGTCCTCGGTCTCGGTGATCTTCTCCGCGACCTCCCACTCGCGCCACACCGTCTCCGGCCGCACCCCACGGGCGCTGTAGAGGCCACGCTCGGCATTGATCAACGCGTAGGCCATCAGCCAGTACACCTCGTCCCAGGCGGCGGCCACCTCGGGCGTGACCGCGCTGCCGAGGACGTCGACGATCGCCCAGAAGAGGTTGTCGTGGACGACGTCGTACTGCGCCGGCGTGATGCCGAGGGAAGCGTGCTTGTGGGCGATCCGCAGCAGGAGGTGCTCGGGCAGCTGCTCCGGCACCTTGACCAGCGCGCCGGCGAACACCGCGATCGAGCCGGCGAGCGCCATCTGCTGCGTCCGCTCGGCCTGGTTGCCGCGGTTGAACACCCCGTCGAGCAGTTCGGGGTGTGCGTCGAACAGGTGCGTGTAGAAGCGGGTCGCGATCTCTTCGATGTTCTCCGCGACGACCGGAAGCGTGGCCTCGATCACAGGGCGGGATCGTTCGGAAAGCACGTGGTCTCCCTTGCCAGTCGACTAGCCCCCCGCTGGCAGCGGTCACGTTCCGCTGATTCGCCGTTACCCGTTCTACACGATCTGAGGCGTACGAGATATTTTCGGGCGTGTCGCGTGCCGGTCCTGCTGCGCCGGGTACAGATGGCCGTTCGCCGTCGGGGCGGGCCTCCCGGACCCGCCGGGCGTCAGCCGGCGATGCGGCGGGCGCTGTTGTAGCTGCCCATGTCGTCGATCGAGGCGGTCTTGACCGGGGAGCCGGACGTCGAGGCGTGCACCATCTGGCCGTTGCCGATGTAGATCCCGACGTGGCTGACCGGGCTGTAGAAGAACACCAGGTCACCCGGCTGCAGGGCCGATCGGGACACCGGAGTGCCCATCGTCGACTGCATCGAGCTGGAGTGCGGCAGGGAGATCCCGGCGGCGGCATAGGAGTACTGGACGAGACCGGAGCAGTCGAACGCGTCCGGTCCGGCGGCGCCCCACACGTAGGGGTCACCGAGCTGTGCCATGGCCGTGGACACCGCGATCTGGGCCGCGCCGCTTCCGCCGCTCACCGGTGCCGGTGGGGGAACGGGGGTGGCGGGCGCCGATGCCGCCGGGGCCGGGGACGTGGACCCGCCGGCCATCGGCGCCGTCGGGGTCTGCTGGGCAGTGGGTCGCTGCGCTGCGCGGCGCTCGGCAGCCGCCCGCGAGGCCCGCGCCTCCCGTGCGGTCAGCCGGTCGTACTCAGCCTGGTACACCGCGATCTGCGCGTCGAGGTCCTTCTGCTGGACCGCCACGCGGTCGACCTGGGCCTGCGCGTCGCGCGCGACCCCTTGGGCCGCCTCCTGCGCCCGGTCCGCGTCGGCGGTGGCCTCTTCCGCGGTGCCCAGGACGGCGTCGTTGTGCTCCGCGATCGTCTGCAACGTGCCGAGCCGGTCGAGCATCTCGGCCCGGGAACCGCTGGTCAGCATCGCCTGCAGGGGGCCGAGACGGTTTCCCGTCCACGCGCTGCGGGCGACCGTCCGCACCCGGTCGCGGGCCTGCGACAGCGCGGTGCGGGCAGCGGAGAGCTCCTCGGCGGCTGAGGCAGCCGCCCTCCGGGTGGCGGCGAGCTCCTCACGGGTGGTGTTGAACCGCTCGGTCAGGACCTCGAGTTCGTGCGCGCGGTCGGCGATGAGAGCCGCCGCCTCCCGCGAGGTGGCCGGCGCGGGTTCCGCGGCGGCGGGGAACGGAACCGCGGCCAGCCCGCAGGTGAGGGCGAGGGCGACGACCGCGCGGTGCGCTGTGCGGGCAGGGGTGAGCGAACGCGCCATGTTCGGCGGGCCGTCCTTTCTTCCACGGCCGCCTACCGAGTTAGCTGACGGGTTCGGGAGGGAAGTCGCCCGGCGGCCGGCGGCCCGATCTGCCGTCGTCCGCTTCACCCCGGGAGTGCTCTGGGTCCCCGGTCCAGGTGCCGGCGAATCCTGGCCGGCGGGTGGTTCGGCGGCGTCCGGGCGGACGTCACCGAAGAGGTGACTGAGCGAGCCGTCCGGACCCGGGGAAGGCTAGGTAGGCCTCCGGTCCGGTACAAACCGAGCGGTCGGACATGCCCGGGAAATCGAGTGCGCGTCGCGAGCCGGTCACGCAGACGATCGGTGCCGCAGCGTTCTGCTCGTCGCCGCGAGCGGACGCGGGGCCCTAGGACGGCAGGAAATGGTCGGCGAGCAAGGGGGCGATCACCTCGTGCGCCACCGCGTGGGTCTGGCCGTCCGCCACCAGGTGTCGGGCCCCGGGGACGGCGGCGGCCACGGCCGCCCCGGCCCGTCCTGCCCACGCGGGGCTGTCGCCCCCGGAGAGGGCGAGGGTCGGGACCGCGATCCGGGCCAGGCGCTCGCTCGGCACCTCTCCGCCGTTGCAGAGGGTCAGGTCGTAGACCAGCGGAGGCGCCAGCTCGCGCATGTGCGCCCAGCCCGGACCCTGCTGCATCATCGTGACCACCTGGGGTGGGACGCCCACGTTCTCCAGGAAGAGTGCGGCGGCGCCGTCCCGGTCCCCGGCGTCGATCCGCGCGCGAATCTGCTCCAGCAAGGTGTCGGACCGTCCGTTGCCCTCGTCGTCCGCCGTGTACGGCGGCTCGTAGACCGCCAGTCCCGTGATCGGTACGCCCCGCGCGGCCGCCTCCAGCGCCAGGGCCGCGCCGGAGGAGTGCCCGTAGACGAGGGCCGTCCCTCCGGTCGCCGCGATCACAGCCGCGAGGTCGTCGACCTCGTGCTGGACCGAGTAGTCGTCGCTGTCGCCGCTCGAGCCGCGTCCCCGCCGGTCGTACTCGACGACCGTGAAGGAGCCTGACAGCAACGCGGCGAGCGGCGCGGTCGTGGACCGGTCGCAGAACGCCCCGACCGCCAGGACCAGGACCGGGCCCGTGCCCGTCTGCTGCACGGCGATGGTGGTGCCGTCTGTGCTGACAACTGTCTCCACGGTCCTGCTTCCGGTCGGTGGTGCCGATGCGTCCTGTCGGTCATGACCGCGCGGCGCCGCGGAACTCATCGCCGGACGGCGGGCCGCCGTCCGGATAGGGCGGGGCGCTGTCGGCGACGACGGCCCCTCGCTCCCCGATGGGTTGTTCGGGTCCGATCGTCGAGTCCTGTGCGGTCTGCCGTTCGGCCTCGGCGTTCACCGAGGCCCCGACGATGACGAGGAACACGCTGATCCACAGCCAGAACATGCTGATGGCCACGCCGGCCAGCGAGCCGTAGGTCGACTCGTAGCTGCCCAGGGTCTGCACGTAGGCGAACAGGCCGATCGAGGTGGCGAGCCACAGGGCGGTGGTCAGTACCGCTCCGCCGCTGATCCAGCGCCATCGGGCCTGCTTGCGGTCGGGAGCGAACCGGTACAGCCCGGCCAGTGCCAGGGCCATGACCGCCGCGAGGGCCGGCCAGGCGAGCACCCGCGCGGTGACCCGCGCCGCTCCGGACGCGTCCTCCAGCGCCCGGGACGCGACGCCGGCGACGGCGATCACCGCACCGAGCAGGACGGCCCCGCCGAGCACCACCACGAGGGCGAGGGCGCTGCGGCGCAGAAAGCTCCGGGTCTCGGTCTCGTGATAGGCGAGCGTCAGGGCGTCGAGGAGATAGGTCGCGGCCGTGGTCGCCGTCCACAGGGCGATGACGAGACTGCTGAGCCCGCGGAACGTGTGCACCTTGGTCGAGGCGGCCGTGATGGTGGTCAGCTGGTCGGCCACCAGCGGCTCGAGGTCACTCGGCAGCATCCCGGTGAGGCTCGACAGCTGCTGGAGGGCCTGCTGTGGCGTGTTGACGGCGCCGTAGATCGACAGCGCCGTGACCAGCAGCGGCGCGATCGAGAGCACCGCGAAGAACGTGATCCCGGCGCTGAGGACCTGCAGCCGGTCGGTGAGGACGTGGCGCCCCGCCCGACGCAGGATCGATCCCCAGCCGCGCAGCGGGATCCGGTGCGGCGAGGCCGCCTCGCCGTCGGAGGCCTCCGGACGGGGCGAGGCGCGCTCGACGCCGTCCGCCGGGCGAGCCGCTGCCATGACCGGGATCCTTCCCCCCTCGGGCCGCCGGCGAACGAGCATCGGACATGCGGACCCGGTCTCACGCGTCAGCTCCTCGCCCGCGGGTAGGCCGTGCGGAACGCCGCCGGCGGGGAGCCGGTGGGAGCCGAGGGCTGGGGGAACCATGAACAGCACGGAAGGACGGCCGCGGGCCATCTGCCGGGCGGCCGGACGAGGGGCGGCGGCCGGGGTCCTCGGCGTCGCCGTCATGACGGCGGGGGAGAAGCTCGAGCAGGCGGTCAGCCATCGGCCGGACTCCTACGTCCCCGCCCGAACGCTGCTGACGCTGCTCGGCCGCCGGCCCGCGGACGCCGATCGACCGGTGCTGTGGAACCACCTCATGCACTGGGGGACCGGTGCACTGCTCGGTGCCCTGCGCGGGGTGTGGGCGGCGGTCGGCCTCCGGGGATGTCGCGCCCATCTGGCGCACACGGCGGTGCGGCTGTCCTTCGATCAGACGATGGAGAACAGCACGGGGTGTGGCGCGCCGCCGCACACGTGGCCGGTGCGCGAACAGGCGTGGGACACCGCGCACAAGGCCGTCTACTCGGTTGCCACCGGGGTGTTCGCGGAGCGGCTCGTGCCTCCCACCCTGGAAGTGCGGCGCGGAGCCCGAAGCCACTGACTCCCGAGGTGCCTCCCGTGCCGCACTCCCCGACGCACTACGTCGCGCTCGGCGACTCCATCTCGATCGACGACTACTCCGGCGGCCCGGGCCGCGGTGGGGCGAGTCTGCTCTTCGCCAACCGGGACGAGGACTTCCCGGACTGGCGGGGCCGCGACATCCGCACCCTCGACCCGGAGGCGAGGTTCGCCCTGCTGGCCACCGACGGTGCGACCTCCCGGACGCTTCTGGACGTCCAGCTGCCCCGACTGGCCGCGGTCCCCGTGCGACCCACCCTCCTCACCCTCACGATCGGTGGGAACGACCTGCTGGGGGCGTACGGGGACACCCGGGCCGCGGCGGACGTGGTCACCCGCGTGCGGTCCGCGCTGGACAGGGCGCTCCCCGAGCTCGCCGCCCTCGTCGGCTCCTCCGATCGGCTGGTCGTCGGCACTGTCTACGACCCCAGCGACGGAACCGGGGACGCCGGCCGCCTGGGACTGCCGCCCTGGCCGGACGGCGTGCGGATGATCGGGGAGCTCAACGAGGCGATCCGGGACGCCGCGGTGCGGCACGGCGCCGTCGTGGCCGAGATCGCGGAGCGGTTCCACGGGCACGGGCTCATGGCCGGCGATCCGGCGCGGCGCGAGGCGCGCCCGGCCCAGCGGGGCCTGTGGTTCTGCAACGTGATCGAGCCCAACGCGTGGGGAGCGGGCGGCGTGCGCGAGGCGTTCTGGGCGGCGGTCCGTCCTCCGGGGTGAGCCGCTCAGCTGCCGGGCAGCAGCGCGCGCACGGCCTCGATCGTGTCGGCGTCGGCCGGGGTCTTGTCCGGCCGGTACCGGAGCACGCGGGCGAACCGGAGGGCGACCCCGCCGGGATACCGGGGGCTGCGTTGTGCGCTGTCCACGGCGATCTCGACGACGAGTTCGGGCCGGAGCAGCAACCCCCAGTCCGTCCGTTCGCGCGCCAGCCCGGGGAAGGTGCGGGTCTGCCAGTCCAGCAGCTCGTCGGTCATGCCCTTGAAGGTCTTGCCGACCATCACGGGCTCGCCGCCGTCGGGAGCGCGCGCGCCCAGATGGATGTTCGACAGCTTCCCCGAGCGACGGCCGTAGCCCCATTCCGTGCCGAGGACGACGAGGTCGAGGGTGTGCACCGGCTTGACCTTCTGCCACGCCTTGCCGCGCCGACCGGCGGCGTACGCGGCGTCGAGGGCCTTGACCACGACGCCCTCGTGTCCGGACGTCAGCGCGTCGTCCAGGACCGCCGCGGCCTGGTCCGGGCTCGGGGTGCGGACGCCCGGCATCCGGAGCGCGGCGTGCTCGTCGCCGCTCAGCAGCCCGGCGAGGGCGTCCAGGCGCACGCGCAGCGGCTCGTCGAGGAGATCCCGCCCGTCGAGGTGGAGCAGGTCGAAGAAGAAGGGGCTGAGCAGGGCGCCCTCGTCCGCCGCGTCGCTGCCGAAGCGGCTCATCGTGTCCTGGAAGGCGCGCGGCCGGCCGTCGTCGTCCAGGGCCAGGGTCTCGCCGTCGAGCACGGCGGTGTCGCACGGCAGGGCCCGGACCCGGTCGACGAGCTCGGGGACGCCGTCGGTCACCTCGCGCAGGGTGCGGGTCCACACCCGGACGTCGTCGCCGTCCCGATGCACCTGGATGCGGGCGCCGTCCAGCTTGAACTCCACCGTCACGTCGCTGCCCAGGTCTGCGAGCGCCGCGTCCAGCGATGAGCCGGGGCTGGCGAGCATCGGCCGTACCGGCCGCCCGACCTGCAGAGTCACGGCGCCCAGGGCCTGGACCCCGCCGGTCAGGGCAAGGGCCGCGGTCCCGGGCAGCCGGCCGGAGAGCATGAACGCCCGGCGGACCTCGGCAGCGGGAACCCCGGACGCGGTGGCCACCGCATCCAGCACGACGCCCTCCAGGGCCCCCTGGCGCAGCTCACCGGTGAGGAGGCGGACCAGGAACTCCTGCTCCTCGCCGGTGGCGGCCGACAGCAGGGCGGTGAGGACCGCGTCGCGGCGTGCCGCCGAGCCCGTGCCGCTGGTCGCCGCGAGCTCGGTGAGGAGTTCGTCGACGGCGGTCACCGAGTGCGAGGGGGCCGCAGCCGGCTCGCCTCGCTCCTTGGCCAGAGTGCGCCGGCCGACGCCCAGCCGCCCCTGCGGGAGTTCGCCGGCGAGCCACGCCGTGACCGGCTCGACCTCGTCCGCCGCTGCCCGTCGCAGCAGCCCGGCGATGGCCGTGGCCTTCGCCGTCCGCGACCGAGTGGCCGCCACCGCGCCGGAGACGGCGACGACGTCGGCGAGCAGCACCGCGTCATCCTGGCAGTCGGTCCCGGAGGACGGCGCTCAGCCGATCCCTGAACCCGCCACCCGCTGCATCGCGCCGGCCCCGAGGGACCCCTCGATGATGGCGTTGGCGACCTCGGTCAGGGGTTCGCCGGTCCGGCGGGCGTGGGTGCGCATGAGCCGGAAGGCCTCCGCGACGTCGACCCCGGAGCGGGCGGAGAGGACGCCCTTGGCCTGCTCGATGACGATCCTGCTGTGCAGCGCGGTCTGCAACTGCTCGGAGAGCACGACCTGGTCCTCGTGCGCGCGCGCATGCAGCAGGCCGATGGTGGCGATGTCGGCCAGACCCTGGGCGACGGCCAGCTGCCCGTCGCTCAAGGGGGTCGGCTCGACGGTGAAGAGGTTGAGGGCGCCGATCACCTTGCGCCGCAGCCGCATCGGCAGGGCGTGGGACGTGGAGAAGCCGAGGCCCCGGGCAGCTTCGGTGAACACCGGCCATCGGCCGCCGGCGGCCCCGAGGTCGACGTTGGCGATGACCGCGCCGCTGGCGAAGCAGTCGAGGCAGGGGCCTTCCTGGCGCTGCAGCTCGAACAGCTCCAGCAGGCGTGCCGACTCGTCGGTGTAGGCGATGACCCGCAGGTTGCCCCGCTGGTCGTCGAGCATCAGTCCCGCCGCGTCGGTGTCGACCAGCTCCACGCATCGCTCGGTGAGGACCTGCAGGAAGTCCACGACGTCGAAGCCCTCGACCAGCGTGTCGGCCAGTTCGACGAAGACCTCCGTCAGGCGTTGTTCTCGCGCCACGAGCCCTCCTCCCGTCTGCCGTCGGTCACGCGCTCGGGTCCCGGCGGCCGTCGTCGTCCCGGCCGAAGCGGACCTTCCCGTTGAGGACATCCTGCGCCAGTTCCCCGACGGGGCGCTGCTCGGCGTAGGCGCGGGCGCGCAGCATCACCAGCGCCTGCCCCAGGCTCACCTCGGCGTGCACCGAGACGATTCCGGTCGCCTGATGCACCTCGGCGCGTTCGTCGAGACCCGCGACGTCCTGGAGTGGCAGACCCGCCCCGCCCGGCCGCGTACCCAGGTGCAGCAGCAGTGTCGTCGCGGCGTCGGCGAACGCCAGCGCCTCCGTCAGCGCCTCGGGCGCCAGCTCACCGACGGCATCCCGGTGCAGGTCGAGTACCCCGACGCGGATGCCGCCGACGCGCAGCGGCAGGGCGAAGACGGCGCGCACCCCGGCTGCGTGGGCGCCGTCGGCGAACGCCGGCCAGCGTGGTCCGGAGTGGGCGAGGTCGGGCACCAGGACCGGCCGGCCGCTGCGGGAGGCGTCCACGCACGGGCCCTCGCCGAGGGTGAACTGCAGCTCCTCGAGCCCGGAGGCGGCGGCATCGGAGACCGCCACGGTGCCGCCGTGCCCTTCGTCGGTCATGAACGCGAGCCCCGCTCCGCTCACCGGCAGGACCTGGGCGCACAGGGCGACCAGCCGGTCGGGTGCTGCGGTGTCATCGGTCGGCCGGGACAGGACGGCGACGAGGATGTCGGCCACCCGCTTCCGCGTCACGGTCCCTCACGTCCCTGCGTCTCAGGCGGTAGCGGCATCCTGCGTCGCCGGGAGGCCCTCGCCAGACCTGCTGCGCATCGTCACCGTCGTCCCCTCTGGGTCGGCGTCCACGGTCGTGTCGGCCAGTGCGCGCATCATCGCCAGACCGCGTCCCCGGAGCGGTGTCCCCGGACCGTCGCGCCACTGGCCGTGGTCCCGGACCACGATCGTCACCTGTCCGTCGCCCACTTCGAAGTGGACGTCGATGAACGGCTCCGTCGACTTCTGCGCGTGCTCGATGGCGTTGGTCGCTGCCTCGCAGGCGGCCAGCAGCAGATCGTAGAGCTGGTCGTCGGGAAGGCCGGTCTCGTCGAGCACGGAGCGCAGGCCGCGACGCAGCGACGGCACGGAGACAGAGGTGGCAGGAAGGTGCCAGCCGGGATGCGGCGGGGCGGACGGATCGGGGGGATCAACGGGTTCGGCGACGCGAGGGTCGGCCACGGCGGCTCTCCAGAGCGGGAAGGTCGCCGGGTCCGGGGCCACCAGGAACGCGGCAGAGCCGCATGATGACCCCAGCCTAGACCGGACACACGCCCGAGCGCATGTCGGCGACGTGGTGGCAGATCCGCCGCCTGCGGGGCCTGGTTGACTGGTGGTTGAGCGCTTGACGGCCGATGCTCGTCGGTGCGGCGCCCGCGGCAGGGGAGGACAGCATGCATCTCGGCGTCGACAGCTTCGTCTCGGCGGTCACCGATCCTTCGACCGAGCGGGTCATCGGGCCCGAGGAGCGGATGGAGCACCTGCTCGAGGAGATCGCCCTCGCCGACCAGGTGGGGCTGTACTCCTTCGGCATCGGGGAACACCACCGCAGCGAGTACTACGACTCGGCGCCACCGGTCATCCTCGCGGCCGCGGCGGCCCGCACCTCCCGGATCCGGCTCGGCAGCGCGGTCGCCGTGCTGAGCGCGGCCGATCCGGTGCGCGTCTTCCAGCAGTTCGCCACCCTGGACCTGATCTCGAAGGGTCGTATCGACCTGGTGGTGGGCCGCGGCTCGTTCACCGAGGCGTTCCCGCTGTTCGGGCTGTCGCTCGCCGACTACGACACGCTGTTCGCCGAGAAGCTCGACCTGCTGCTGCGCATCCGGGAGAACGAGCACGTCACCTGGTCCGGCCGGCACCGGCCCGCGCTGACCGGTCAGGGCGTGTACCCGCGGCCGCTGCAGGACCCCTTGCCCATCTGGGTCGGGGTCGGCGGCACCCCGGAGTCCTTCGTCCGCGCCGGCCTGCTGGGTCTGCCGCTCATGGTGGCGATCATCGGCGGGGAGCCGCGCCAGTTCGCGCCCCTGATCGACCTGTACCGCCGGGCAGGGGCGCAGGCCGGTCACGCCCCTGAGCAGCTGCAGGTGGGCCTGCACGTGTTCGGCTTCGTCGCCGACAGCGCCCAGGCCGCCGCGGACACCATCTATCCCGGATGGCACGAGATGTTCACGAAGGTGTCCCGGGAGCGCGGTTTCGCCCCGCCGTCCCGAGCGCAGTTCGATGCCACCAGCGGCCCGGACGGCGCCTTCTTCATGGGTGACCCGGAGGGCGTGGCCGCCAAGCTCGTCCGCATCTCCGGACAGCTGGGCGGCGTCGACCGGATCTCCCTGCAGATGACCAACCCGCGCCTGGCGCACGCGGATCTGCTGCGCGGCATCGAGCTGCTCGGGACCGAGGTCGTGCCGCGCGTCACCGGTGCCTGAACGTCCGGCCGTACCAGCGACTTCTCCGCCGATCGGCCGGGGCTCAGGTTGACGGCCCCGCCGCCCCACAGAATGCTTCGCCAGTAGCGCTGCTGCGTTCAGCGGCCATGTTCGAGGGGGAGGCCTACACGGTGTTCAGCCGGATCGCTGTCGTCAATCGGGGCGAACCGGCCATGCGCCTCATCCGTGCCGTCCGTGAGCTCAACGCCGAGCACGGCTACGGCATCCGGGTGATCGCGCTGCACACCGAGTCCGAGCGTCGCGCGACGTTCGTGCGGGCCGCCGACGAGGCCGTCGTGCTCCGCGAGACCGGCGGCACCAACCCCTACCTCGACCACGAGGAGCTGGCCCGGGCCCTGCGTGCGGGTCGCGCCGACGCGGCGTGGGTCGGCTGGGGCTTCGTCGCGGAGGACCCTGCCTTCGCCGAGCTCTGCGCCTCGCTGGGGGTCACGTTCATCGGGCCGCCGCCGGAGGCCATGCGGCTCCTCGGCGCCAAGATCGAGGCCAAGGTGCTCGCCGAGCAGACCGGCGTGCCCGTCGCGGCCTGGAGCC
The DNA here is from genome assembly GCA_025965795.1 of Blastococcus sp. GTDB lineage: Bacteria > Actinomycetota > Actinomycetes > Mycobacteriales > Geodermatophilaceae > Blastococcus_B. Next base: position 67,463 of record JAOPWH010000256.1, on the reverse strand, counting down.
ACGGCGCCGTCGAGGGGGTGGAGCAGGGGCGGCGGCACGCGGCCGAGATCGGCTATCCGCTCATCGTGAAGTCGCGTAGCGGTGGCGGGGGCCGCGGCATCCGGATCGTCCGCTCGGAGGCCGAGCTGGAGGAGGCGCTCACCCGCACGCAGGCCGAGGCGGCCCGCACCTTCGGCGACCCGACGATCTTCATGGAGCGGCTGGTCGAGGGCGGCCGGCACGTCGAGGTGCAGGTCATCGCCGACCAGCACGGCAACGTCTGGGCGCCCGGCGTCCGGGACTGCTCGGTGCAGCGGCGCAACCAGAAGGTGCTCGAGGAGTCCAGCTCACCGGTGCTGACGGCCGAGCAGTCCACCTCGCTGCGCGAGTCGTCGATGGCGCTGGTCAAGGCGGCCGGCTACGTCGGCGCGGGCACGGTGGAGTTCCTCTACCAGCCCGACGAGAGGCTGTTCACCTTCCTCGAGGTCAACACCCGGCTGCAGGTCGAGCACCCGGTGACCGAGATGACCACCGGGCTCGACATCGTGAAGCTGCAGCTGCACGTGGCCTCCGGCGGCCGGCTCGACGGCGAGCCACCGCGCGAGTTCGGCCACGCGGTCGAGGCGCGACTCAACGCCGAGGACGCCGACCAGGGCTTCGCCCCGGCGCCGGGACAGGTCGAGCTGCTGCGGCTGCCCACCGGTCCGGGCATCCGCGTGGACACCGGCATGAGCGTCGGAGACGTCATCCCGCCGGCCTACGACTCCATGGTCGCGAAGGTCATCGCGTGGGGCCGCGACCGTCCCGAGGCCCTCGCGCGGCTGCGGTGCGCCCTGCGGGAGACCACCGTCGTCCTGCGCGGCGGCACGACCACCAAGTCGTTCCTGCTCGACCTGCTCGACCGTCCCGAGGTCGTCGCGGGCACGGCCGACACCGGGTGGCTGGACCGCACCGGCACCGTGGGGGAGGGGGAGCCGGCACGGTCGGCGTACGCGGCGCTCGTGCAGGTGGCGGTCGACGCGTCGGACACCGAGGAGGCCCGGGAGCGGGCAGCCTTCCTGGCCTCGGCGCGTGGTGGGCGGCCGCGCGCCCGGCACGAGGTGGGCCGCACGCTGGAGCTCGGTTACCGCGGCCAGGTCTACCGGCTCACCGTCACGAAGGTCGCCCGCGACCGCTACCGCATCGAGCTGGACGGGCGCTACGCCGACGTGGACGTGGACCGGCTCAGCGCGCTGGAGAGCCGGCTGTCGATCGGCGACGAGCGCTTCGCGATCGTCGCCGCCGAGGCCATCGGCTCGCACCTGGTCGAGGTGGACGGCGTCTCCTACCGCATCACCCGGGACGCCGGGGGTGTGGTGCGCGCACCCGCCCCCTCGGTGGTCGTCGCCGTGCGGGCGCAGGTCGGTCAGGACGTGGAGGCCGGCCAGACCGTCGTCGTCCTCGAGAGCATGAAGATGGAGACGGCGGTGCGCGCGCCCTTCGCCGGGCGGATCCGCGACGTGCTCGTCTCGCCCAACTCCCAGGTGGATGCCGGGGCCGCCCTGCTCAACATCGAGCCGGCCGGTGGCGACGTGGAGGAAGCGTCCGGCGACCGGGTCGAGCTCCCCGGGACCGACGACTCCCGGGCCCGGGAACCCCGGGACCGGGCGTTGTCGCTCGTGGCGGCGCTGCAGGCGCTGATCACCGGTTACGACGTGAGTGGCGCGTACGCGCAGCAGTTGGTGGCGGAGTACGGCAGCGCGCGCGGGGAGCTGCCGGCCGACGATCCGGACCTGCTGCGCGGTGAGCTGACCGTCCTCACCACCTTCGCCGACCTCTCCGAGCTGTCCCGCAACCGTCCGGCCAGTGCCGAGGAGGCCGACCAGCAGGTGCACAGTCCGCGGGAGTACTTCCACGCGTACCTGCACTCCCTGGACGTCGAGCGCGAGGCCCTGCCGGAGAACTTCCGTGCCCGGCTGTCGAAGGCCCTGCTGCACTACGGCGTCTCCGACCTCGAGCCGGGCCCGGCGCTGGCGGAGGCCGTCTACCGCATCTTCCTGGCCCAGCAGCGCATCGCCGACCAGCTGCCGGCCGTGCTGGCGCTGCTCGATCGCTGGCTCACCTCGGTGCCGGCGCCGACGGGGCAGGCGCGGGCCGAGATGGTCGACGTGCTCGACCGGCTCATCGTCGCGACGCAGCTGCGCTATCCGTCCGTCGGCGACCTGGCGCGGGCGGTCCGCTACCGCTGGTTCGAGGAGCCGGTGGTCCTCGGCGCCCGCCAGGAGGTCCTCGAGGAGGCCGAACGGCTGCTGAGCGAGCTCGACGCCGGTGGTGGTGACGGCGAGAACATCGCCCGCATCGAGGCACTGGTCGCCAGCCCCGAGCCGCTGATCCGGCTGCTCGCCCAGCGCTTCGACCGGCCGACCAGCGAGCCGGATCCCATCGTGGAGACCCTGACGCGGCGTTACTACCGCAGCCGCAGCCTGCAGAACGTCCGCTCGTTGCTGCTCGAGGACCACACCTGCGTCACCGCCGACTACGAGCTCAACGACCTCCGGCTGCACCTGATCGCGCTGATGGTCGGCATCGACGACCTGCCCTCTGCACTGACCGCACTGCGCGCGTCGGCCCGCGAGGTGAGCGACCCCGTCTCGACGCTGCTCGTGGACCTCTACGTCTCCTGGCCGGACCGGCCCGCCGACGCGGACGCCATGGTCGCGGAGCTGCAGCGGATGATCGCCGACGTGCCGGAGGGGAGCGCGGCCCGCCGCGTCACGGTCACGGTCTGCACACCGAGCGGCGCCGTCGACACCGTGACCTTCCGCCCGGCGCCGGGCGCCGCGGACGGGTCGGGGGCCGGCGGGCTGGTGGAGGACCGGATCATCCGTGGGCTGCACCCCCTGACCGCGCAGCGGCTCAACCTGTGGCGTCTGAAGCACTTCGACGGATCCCGCCTGCCCTCGGCCGAGGACACCTACCTGCTGCACGTCTTCGCCAAGGGCAACCCGAACGACGAGCGGCTCATCGCCATGGCCGAGGTGCGGGACGTCACGCCGTTGCGCGACGACAGGGGCGAGGTGGTCGGGTTCCCGACCGTGGAGCGCCAGCTCACCGCCTGCCTCGACGGCATCCGCCGCGCCCAGGCCCAGCGGCGCTCACGGCGTCCGCTGGAGCACAACCGGATCTTCCTCTACGCGTGGCCCTCCATCGAACTGCCGCTGTCGATGGCGACCCAGTTCGCCCAGACCGTCGCGCCGATGACGGTCGGTGCCGGACTCGACCAGATCATGTTCTTCGCCCGGCTCCAGCCGGAGGAGGGCGGTGCCCCGCAGGAGGTGACGCTGCGCTTCTCGAACCGGCCCGGGACCGGTGTGCGCATGGAGCTGACCGAGCGGCCTACGGAACCGATGCGCCCGCTCGACGAGTACACCGAGAAGGTCCTGAGCTCCCGCGCGCGTGGCGCCCTCTACCCCTACGAGCTGGCGCCCCTGCTGGCCGGCCCGGACGGCTCGTTCGTCGAGCACGACCTGGACGACAGCGGCCGCCTCGTGCCGGTCGAGCGTCCACCCGGGCAGAACCGGGCCGGGATCGTCGCGGGCGTCGTCAGCACCCGCACGCCGCGTCATCCCGAGGGCATGACGCGGGTGGTGCTGTTCGGCGACCCGACGAAGGCCCTGGGCACGGTCGCCGAGCCCGAGTGCGCACGCATCATCGCCGCGCTCGACCTCGCCCAGGAGCGGCGGATCCCGGTCGAGTGGTTCGCACTTTCCTCGGGCGCTCGCATCTCGATGGACAGCGGCACCGAGAACATGGACTGGGTCGCCCGCGGCCTGCGGCGCATCATCGACTTCACCCAGGCCGGCGGGGAGATCAACGTCGTCGTCGCCGGGATCAACGTCGGTGCCCAGCCCTACTGGAACGCCGAGGCCACGATGCTGATGCACACGAAGGGCATCCTGGTGATGACGCCGGACAGCGCGATGGTGCTCACCGGCAAGCACTCCCTCGACTACGCGGGCGGTGTGTCGGCCGAGGACAACTTCGGCATCGGCGGCTACGACCGGATCATGGGGCCGAACGGGCAGGCGCAGTACTGGGCGCCGGACCTGATGGGCGCCACCGAGGTGCTGATGGCGCACTACGACCACAGCTACGTCGCACCCGGCGAGCGCTGGCCGCGGTCGGCCGAGACGGGTGACCCCGGTGACCGCGACGTCCGGGCGTTCCCGCACGAGCACCCCTCGAGCGACTTCACCACGGTCGGTGACATCTTCTCCGCGACCGCCAACCCGGAGCGGAAGAAGGCGTTCGACATCCGCACGGTGATGCGGGCGGTCACCGACCAGGACCACCCGGTCCTCGAGCGGTGGGCCGGCATGGCCGACGCCGAGACGTCGGTGGTGTTCGACGCGCACCTGGGTGGCCACCCGGTCACGGTGCTGGGCATAGAGTCGCGGCCCATCCCGCGACGCGGGAGTCTGCCGGCCGACGGCCCCGACCTCTGGACCGCCGGAACCCTGTTCCCGCGGTCGTCCAAGAAGACGGCGCGCGCCATCAACGCGTGCAGCGGGAACCGGCCGCTGGTCGTGATGGCCAACCTGTCGGGCTTCGACGGGTCACCGGAGTCGCTGCGCCAGCTGCAGCTGGAGTACGGCGCCGAGATCGGCCGGGCGATCGTCAACTTCGACGGCCCCATCGTCTTCTGCCTGGTGTCGCGGTACCACGGGGGCGCGTTCGTCGTGTTCTCCGGCGTCCTCAACGACAACATGGAGGTGCTGGCCGTCGAGGGCTCCTACGCCTCGGTGCTCGGGGGCGCCCCAGCGGCCGCCGTCGTCTTCACCCGCGAGGTCGACAAGCGCACCGACGCCGATCCGCGGCTGAAGGAGCTGGTGGCGGCGATCTCCGCCGCCGAGGGCGTGGACCAGGCCCAGCTCAGGGTCGAGCACGCGACGCTTCGGACCGCCGTGCGGTCGGAGAAGCTCGGAGAGGTGGCCGCGGAGTTCGAGGCGGTGCACGACATCGAGCGCGCCCGCCGGGTGGGCTCGGTGCACGACATCGTGCCGGCCGCCGAGCTCCGGCCTCGGCTGATCGCCGCCGTCGAGCGTGGGATGGCCCGGGCCGGTTGACCGACGTGGGCACGGCGTCGGGCGCGGTCGTCCTGGAGACCGAGCGGCTGCTCCTGCGGCTGCTGACGACCGAGGACCTCGACGCCCTCGCCGCGCTCTACGCCGACCCGGAGATCCGGCGCTACTTCCCCGACGGCACCCGGACCCTCGAGCAGACCCGCCAGGAGCTGAACTGGATCATCGACGTCTACTACGCCCGGTACGGCTACGGACTGTGGGCGACGATCCTCAAGGAGACCGGTGCGTTCGTCGGCCGCTGCGGGCTGCTGCCCTGGGAGATCGAGGGTCGGACCGAGGTGGAGGTCGCCTACCTGCTCGAGCGGAGCGTCTGGGGCCGCGGGCTGGCCACCGAGGCGGCACGGGCGATCGTCGACCACGCCTTCGCGACGCTGCCGGTCGAACGACTGATCTGCATGCTGGACCCCGGGAACCGCGCATCTCGCAACGTCGCGGAGAAGATCGGCATGACACCGCTCTGGGAGGACTACGTCGACGAGTACGGCCCGGCACACGTGTATGCCATCCAGCGATCGAATCGCCGATCGGGCCCATAGCCCCTTGACCCGGTCGCCCAGAGCGAGCACGGTGCACCCACTTCGCCATGCGTTCCTGGACGCGGCGTGCAGTCGATCTTCGGGGCTCCCTCTGTGATTCCGCGGCCCGGCCGGGTGACGACCACCTGCGCGGCAAGGGAGCGGTCATGCGTGCAATCCCAGTCAGGTCACCCGGACGGTCACGTCTCGCGTCGAGCGGATTCGTCGCCGTCGCGGTCGCGGTGCTGATGGTCTTCACGGCGGGGCCGGCGAGCGCGGTGGCCCCTGGGAGCTACTCGATCAGCGCGGGCGGGGGCGCGGTCTTCGCTCAGTTGTCGAGCAACAACCTGGTCTCCGGCCCCGTGGACGATGCCCTCTTCTTCGTCAGCACGACGGGCTCCGGGCTCGGCCGACTGCCGTTCCCGCTGCACCTGTACAACCAGACCTACGTCAACGCGGCGATCAGCTCGAACGGCAACATCCAGCCGGGGATCTCCTCCGGCGGTACAACGGCGTTCACCAACAACTGTCTGCCGTCGGCGACGTTCGGCCGGTCGGTGGTTCTTCCGTTCTGGGACGACCTGTTCTTCGACAGCAACGACACCGCCCACGGCTTCATCGAGGGTGTCTTCACCCGGACCAGCGGCTCGGCGCCGCACCGCAAGTTCCTGGTGTCCTGGCAGGGCCACCTCTTCAGCGACGCCGGTTCCATCGTCATGGCGCAGGTGACGTTCAACGAGAACTCGCAGACGGTGACCTACGCCTACGGACGCAGCGGCGGCGGATCCGCGACGGTCGGCATCCAGGCCAAGCAGCAGCTGTCCTCGACAGAGTGGACCTGCAACAGCGGCCTCGCCACGGCCGTGCAGAGTGGCATGCGGCTGACGTTCCTGCACAACTGAATCAGGCCCGCGTTCCCGCGTCGCGCCGCACCGGCTCGGCGCGGGGACGTCCGCGTGCGGCGGGCCTCAGAGCGGCGTGACGTAGGCGCCGGAGAGGCCGCCGTCCACGAGGAACTCCGCGGCGGTCAGGAACGAGGCGTCGTCGGAGGCGAGGAACGCGACCGCGGCGGCGATCTCCTCGGGCTCGGCGAATCGCCCCATCGGGATGTGCACCAGCCGCCGGGCGGCGCGCTCCGGATCCTTGGCGAACAGCTCCTGGAGCAGCGGTGTGTTGACCGGGCCGGGGGAGAGCGCGTTGACCCGGATGCCCTCGCGGGCGAACTGCACTCCGAGCTCGCGCGACATGGCCAGCACCCCGCCCTTCGACGCGGTGTAGGAGATCTGCGACGTCGCGGCGCCCATGCGGGCCACGAACGACGCGGTGTTGATGATCGAGCCGCGCCCGCGCGCCTGCATGTGCGGGATGGCGGCCTTGCAGCACAGGTAGACCGACGTCAGGTTCACCTCCTGCACGCGGCGCCAGGCGTCCAGGCCGGTGACCAGGATCGAGTCGTCGTCCGGGGGCGAGATGCCGGCGTTGTTGAAGGCGATGTCCAGCCCGCCGTAGGTCTCGACGGCAGCGTCGAAGAGGGCGTTCACCTGCTCCGGCGACGTGACGTCGACCTGGACGAACAGCCCGCCGACCTCATCGGCCGCGGCCTTGCCGCTGGTGGGGTCGACGTCGCCGACGACGACGTGCGCGCCCTCCGAGGCGAACCGCCGCACCGTGGCCAGGCCGATACCGCTCGCCCCGCCGGTCACCACCGCGACGCGGCCCTCCAATCGCCGCACGACTGCCTGTCCGCTCACGTTCACCCTTCCGTCGCCAGGAACACGTTCTTCTCCTCCGTGAACGCATGCAGTGCGTCGGGCCCGAGCTCCCGGCCGAAGCCGGACTGCTTGAACCCGCCGAACGGCGTCGAGTAGCGCACCGAGGAGTGGCTGTTGACCGACAGGTTGCCGGCCTCGATGCCGCGGGAGACGCGCAGCGCCCGGCCGAGATCGCGGGTCCAGATCGAGCCGGACAGCCCGTACTCGCCCTCGTTGGCCAGGCGGACGGCGTCGGCCTCGTCGTCGAAGGGCACCACGGCCACCACGGGCCCGAAGATCTCCTCGGTGACCGCCCGGTCCCGCGGGTCGACCGGCGCCAGGACCGTCGGCGGGAACCAGAATCCCGGCCCGCCGGGCGCCGTGCCGCGGAAGGCGACCGGCGCGTCGTCCGGCACGTAGGACGCGACCCGGTCCCACTGAGTGCGGCTGATCAGCGGGCCCATCTCGGCGGAGTCGAGGGTCGGGTCCTCGACCCGGACGCCCTTGACCGCCGGCTCGAGCAGCTCCAGGAACCGGTCGTAGGCAGTGCGCTGCACCAGGATCCGGGACCGGGCACAGCAGTCCTGCCCGGCGTTGTCGAAGACGGCGTACGGCGCCGTCGCGGCGGCCCGCTCCAGGTCGGCGTCGGCGAAGACGACGTTGGCGCTCTTCCCCCCGAGCTCGAGCGTCAGCCGCTTGACCCGGTCGGCGCAGCCGGCCATCACGGTCTTCCCGACCTGGGTCGAGCCGGTGAACACGATCTTGCGCACGTCCGGGTGCTCGACGAGCCGGTTGCCGACCACCGATCCCTTGCCGGGCAGCACGGTGAACACGTCGTCCGGCAGGCCCGCCTCCAGGGCGAGCTCCCCGAGCCGCATCGCGGTCAGCGGGGTCAGCTCGGCCGGCTTGAGCACCACGGTGTTCCCTGCCGCGAGGGCGGGGCCGAACGCCCAGCCGGCGATGGGCATCGGGAAGTTCCACGGCACGATGACGCCGACGACGCCGAGCGGTTCGTGGAACGTCAGGTCGACGCCACCGGCCACCGGGATCTGCCGGCCGAACAGCCGCTCCGGAGCCGCGCTGTAGTAGGTCAGGACATCTCGGACGTTGCCGGCCTCCCAGCGCGCGTTGCCGATGGTGTGCCCCGAGTTGGCCACCTCGAGCTGCGCGAGCTCCTCGAGGTGGGTCTCGATCTGCTCGGCGAACCGGCGCAGCAGGCGGCCGCGGTCGGCCGGGGCGACGTGCCGCCAGGCGTCGAAGGCCCGCTTAGCTCTCGACACCGCCGCGTCGGTCGCCGCGGCGTCGGCGAGCGGAACGGTGGTGAGTACCTCCTCGGTGGCCGGGTTGACGACGTCGAAGGTGCTGCTCACTCGCGCTCCTCGCCGGTGTTCGACGCCCGCCTTCGCGGCGCTGCTGCGCTGCTCGGTGAGCTCACAGGCGCTCGAACCCCCGGATGCGTTCCCAGTCGGTGACCGCCCGCCCGAAGGCCGCCACTTCGACAGCGGCCATGTTGGCGTAGTGGTCGACCACGTCGTCGCCGAATGTACGGCGTGCGAATTCGCTGGTCCGCCACAGGTCGTGCGCCTCGGCCAGGCTGGTGGGAACGTGCGGGGCGTCGGGATCGCCGTAGGCGTTGCCTTCGAATGCCGGCTCGAGCTCGAGCTCCTCCTCGATGCCGGCGAAGCCCGCCGCGATGACGGCGGCCGTGGCCAGGTAGGGGTTGACGTCGCCGCCGGGGATGCGGTTCTCCAGCCGGAGCGAGGCGCCGTGTCCGACCAGCCGGAACGCGCAGGTGCGGTTGTCCCGGCCCCAGCGCAGGGCGGTCGGGGCGAACGATCCCTCGACGTAGCGCTTGTAGGAGTTGATGTTGGGGGCGAGGAAGAGGGTCAGCTCCCGCATGTACTTGATCTGCCCGGCCACGAACGATCTGCCCAGTGCCGACATCCCGTCGCCGTCGGCCATCACCATCGAGCCGTCCGTGCCACGGAAGCTGCAGTGGATGTGGCACGAGTTGCCTTCACGGGCGTCGAACTTGGCCATGAAGGTCAGCGCGACACCCTCCTGCGCGGCGATCTCCTTCGCACCGTTCTTGTAGATCACGTGGCCGTCGCAGGCCCGGCCCGCCTCGGCGTAGAGGAACGCGATCTCGTGCTGGCCGAGGTTGCACTCGCCCTTGGCCGACTCGACGACCAGCCCGGCGCCGGTCATCTCGTTGCGGATGCGGCGCAGCAGCGGCTCGACCCGCGCGGTGCCGAGGACCGAGTAGTCGACGTTGTACTGGTTGGCCGGGGTGAGGTCGCGGTATCCGGCGCTCCACGCCTGCTCGTAGGTGTCGCGGAAGACGATGAACTCGAGTTCGGTCCCGACGTAGGCGGCCATCCCGGCGTCGGCGAGCCGGGCCGTCTGACGGGCCAGGATCTGCCGGGGGGAGGCCACGACGGGGCTGCCGTCCTCCCACTGCAGGTCGGCCAGGACCATGACGGTGCCCGGGTTCCAGGGCACCCGTCGCAGCGTCGACATGTCCGGTTGCATCACGAAATCGCCGTAGCCGCTCGACCACGACGACATCGCGTAGCCGTCGACGGTGTTCATGTCGACGTCGACGGCCAGCAGGTAGTTGCACCCCTCGGTCGCGTGCTCCAGGACGACGTCCAGGAAGTACCGGGCATGCAGCCGCTTGCCCTGGAGCCGGCCCTGCATGTCGGTGAGCGCGACGAGGACGGTGTCCACCTCGCCGTGGTCGACCAGGTGGCGCAGGTCCTCGACGGTGAGCAGGCCGTGCGGCCGCTCAGGCAAGGCTCTCCAACTCCCGCTCGGCTGCCGCCAGTTCCTCCGGCGAACCCTGCACCTTGGGCCCGGTGAACCAGTGCCGCGCCGACACCAGCCACCAGATGCCCGCGAAACCCAGGACGACCAGCACCGCCAGCGGGGTGTAGTTGAAGTTCGACGCCTCGACGGGGCTCGCGGTCGGCAGCATGAACAGCACGGTGATGAAGGCGACCCAGATGACGGCGACGATGCCGATCGGCCGGCTCCACCGGCCGAGGTGCCACGGCCCCCGCTCGAACGAATCGCCCTGGCGCAGCCGCAGGAAGGTCGGCAGCACGTAGGCGATGTAGAGGCCGATCACCGCGATCGAGGTGACGGCCGCGTACGCGGTGGCGTTCCACAGGTAGGGCAGCCCGAGCACGAAGGCGCCGCCCGCGGCCAGCCAGATGGCGTTGGTCGGCGTCCGGGTGCGGCCGTTGATCCGGTGCCAGAACGCCGAACCGGGCAGGGCCCCGTCGCGGGAGAACGCGAAGATCATCCGGGAATTGGCGGTGACCGACGCCATGCCGCAGAACAGCTGCGCGCCGATGGCGATGAGCAGCAGCAGCTTGCCTCCGGTGTCGCCCACCGCGTCGATGAAGATCTGGGCCGGCGGGACGGCGGTGGCCGTGCCCACGGCGCTGTCGTAGCTCTGGATCGCGAAGGTGAGCCCGATGAGCAGGATCCAGCCGGCGACGACGGAGACCACGATCGACATGACGATGCCGCGGGGGCCGGCGCGGGAGGCGTCGCGGGTCTCCTCGGTCATGTGCGCCGAGGCGTCGAAGCCGGTCAGCGTGTACTGGGCGAGGAGCAGCCCGATCAGTGCGACGTAGAGGCTCGACTGCCAGCCGGTGTTGTTCACGAACTCGCCGAACACGAACGACGCCGACTGGTGCTGGTCGGGCACGAAGGTCAGGACGCCGACGATGATCGCGACCCCGGCGACGTGCCACCAGACGCTGATGTCGTTGAGCAGTGCCACGACCCGCACGCCGAACTGGTTCAGGGCGCCGTGCAGCAGGAGGATCAGCCCGAACAGCAGGATGGTGTGCCACGGCCGCGCGTCGAACCCGAACTGCAGGTCGAGGAACGCGTTGAGGAAGAAGGCGGCGCCGAAGTCGATCCCGGCGGTGACGGCGACCTGCCCGAGGAAGTTGAACCAGCCGGTGAACCAGGACCAGGCCGCGGAGTTCTTCTTCGCCAGCTTGGCCGACCAGTAGTAGAGGCCGCCCGCCGTCGGGAAGCTCGAGCACACCTCGGCCATGGCCAGCCCGACGAACAGCGTCATGAGCCCGACGATCGGCCAGCCCCACACGATGACGGCGGGACCGCCGGTGTTCAGCCCGAAGCCGTACAGCGTCAGGCAGCCGGAGAGGATCGAGATGATCGTGAACGAGACGGCGAAGTTCGAGAACCCCGACATGTGCCGGGCCAGCTCCTGCGCGTAGCCGAGCTGGTGCAACCGGTGGGTGTCGCTGTCGTGCTGCGCGGCTCGGGTCGCCGACTCACTGCTGCTCATGCGGGTTCCACCTTCGGGCCACGCGAACCGGACCGGACGGACCGGGGAGGCGGACGATAGAGGGGCAGGTCGAACGCCCACAAGGCCGTGAACGTGGTGTTCACCAGATCGGCATCTGTGCGGCGGTGCGCCGAGGTGGGGTGGCACCGGGCGCCGCTCGCGTCGGGTCATGTCGACGGGCCGGATGGAAGCGTTCAGCGACGGCGTCCCCGCGATCGTCATCACGGTGACGGTGCTGGAGCTGCCCGTGCCGCACGGCACGACCTGCCGGGTCACCGGGCTGATCCTCTGGGCGGACCTGCACCTGCTCGTCTGGCTCTCGCTCGTCCCCTTCACGACGGCCTGGATGGGGGAGAACCACTTCGCCGCCACACCGGCCGCTGCGTACGGCCTCGTGCTGCTGGCCTACTTCGCGCTCGAGCGGGCGATCATCCGCGATCAGGGGCGGGACGCACGCCTCGCCCGGGCGGTGGGCCGGGACTGGAAGGGAAAGCTCTCCCCGGTGGCGTACGGAACCGCCATCGGGCTCTCGTTCGTCGACCAGTGGCTCGCGGTCGCGATCTACGTGGTGATGGCGCTGCGGTGGCTGGTTCCGGACCGGAGGGTCGAAGGGACCATGGCGGCGAGGATCGCCGAGGGCTGACAGACGGCTGCGTCACCCGGCTGCGGCGACCAGCGCGGCGAACAGCCGGCGGTCCTCGCCCGCCTCGGGATGCCACTGCACCGCCAGGCAGAAGCGTCGACCGGGTAGCTCCACCCCCTCCACGACGCCGTCCTCCGACCACGCGCTCGGCGACAGCGGCGGTGCGATCCGGTCGAGCGCCTGGTGGTGGTGGCAGTCCGCCGACGCGACGGGGCCGAGCAGGCGGCCGAGCTCGCTGTCGGCAGCCGTGCGCACCTCACGTCGGGCGAACCTCCCCAGCTGGAGCAGATGGGGCTCCGTCTCCGGGACGACGGGCAGATGCTGCAGAAGGGTGCCACCCAGCAGGACGTTGAGCAGCTGCATTCCCCGGCAGATCGCCAGGATCGGCAGGTCCCGGTCCAGGGCGGCTTGCAGCACGGCGGTCTCCGAGGCATCCCGCTCGGGCCGGATGGTCGTGGTGTGCGGTCCGGGTTCCTCGCCGTAACGGGCGGGATCGATGTCGGCACCGCCGGCCAGGACGAGTCCGTCCAGCCGCTCGACGACGTCGGGGGTGACCGCGCCCGTCGGCAGCAGCACCGGCTCGCCACCCACCTCCGCCACGGCGTCCGCGTACGACGCGGGCAGGAGGACCGCCGGCACGTCCCAGACACCCCAGCGGGCCTGCTCCCGGTACGTGCTGATGCCGATCAGGGGGCGCATGGGAACCATTCTCGTGATCGCGGCGCCCGCGGGGCCACCGGCGGACCGCGGGGCGTCGCGGGTGTCCTCTCGGCACGACGGAGCAGCACGGTCGCAGGGCACGACGATGGGGGACTTCCGGCCCCGGGGGTCCTGCCTTCCGCGATGCCACGCTGAACCGGACACCGCCGGAACCCAGGAGGCGCACCGTGCAGGAATCCCGACCGCTCACCGATGTCCGCGTTCCGCGGGGCGACACCACCGCATTCGCTCCGCCCTACGAGCGGGACGGGGCCGGGGTGATCACCGCGACCGCCGCCCGCACGCACCGGGCCAGCCGGGGACACGGTGCCGGTCCGGGCGGCTCCGGCCTCGACGCCACGCTGGCCGGCGTCCGTCCTCTGGGCGCGTTCGTCGTCAAGGACGGCCGGCTGCGCTGGCACCCCGTCCTGGACGTGACCAAGGTGATCACCACCGCCGAGATCATGGTGGGCGGCGTGCTCATCGCCCGCCGGCTCGCCGCTCGTCCCAGCGGCGCGAAGGCGCTCGTCACGATGGGCCCCGGCGGCTGGGTCAGCATGAAGGGCGGGGCGATGGCGGTCCGTCCCGCCGGGCGCGGCCGGCGGCGGAAGCGACCGCACGCCCCCGCCGCGCAGGCGCGCTCCCGCCGTCCCTGGTGGGCGAGACTGCTGGCTGCCACGACCCTGGAGTCGATCCTCGGCTGACCGGCCGGTCACCGGGTCAACGGGTCGACCCCGTCGAGCGTGCCGCTGGCTCCGAGCAGCGCGAAGCGGGCGAACAGCTCCTCTGCGTACCAGCGCTCCTTACCGGTGCGCTGCACGACCGCGGCGTGCGGGGCACGGTCGTAGGCGAAGGCGTTCAATGCGGCGGCCGAGCGCCAGACGCTGAAGGTGCCCTGTAGGCCGATGGGCGCCTCACCGATGCCCAGAGCGAGGTGCAGACCAGGGGCGGAATGCAGGTCGGCCGACACCGGGGGCACCGCGCTCCAGAACCGCGATGCCCGGCGGAGGGCCAGGCGGGCCCGCGTGACCGCCGCGACCGGCCCGTCCCAGCGGTGCGGCGACGGGCGGCCGAACGGCTCCTGCCCTGACCATTGGCCCCGGGAGGCCAGCGGCCGCAGCCGCGCCTGCCACTCCTCCCGCGCCAGACGCCGCCAGTTCCGCACCACGACGCCGTCGTCGAACGCCGACGCGGCGCACTCGTCGTCCCAGACGGCCAGGACCCCCCAGCGGCAGGGATCGGCGTCCCGCGGGGTGAAGGTCCGTCCACTGCCCGTACCCAGCAGCTTGGCGAAGCGGAGACCGGGCGTGCGCCTCAGCGGGGCCCGGTCGGCCGCCATGCGCCACACGGCCTGGGGCACGGCCCGGCTGGGCACGGTCCAGAAGTGCAGGGTGGCGACTGCGGGCTCGGGCATGCGCCGAGGTTCCCTCGCGGCCGGGTCGAAGGGAAGCCGGCCCAGCGGCCTCTTGCCACCGGTCGTCACGGACTGGCCGCGACCTCGTTGCTCAGATCGAGGATCGCGTCCACCCTGGCCGCGCAGCGGCCGACCCGTTCGCGGGCGGTGGGCGTGTCCTTCGCCCGCATCGCCCGCTTCGCCCGTGCCAGATCGGCGCACGCCATGTCGAAGTCGGTCTGGTGTGCGGCCCCGAGACTCGTGGCGAGGTTCACGGCAATCCTCCGTCCATGACGATCAGTGCCCGGTGTACGCCCATGTGGGTGTGGGTGACGCGGTCTGCGTCGCGCCTGCTCAGTGCAGGGGGTCGATCGTGTCCGCGAGCGGGCGGCGCCCGGTCCGTGGCACAGGGACTGTGCTCATCGGCGCCCAGCCGAGCCTGAGCAGTACCTGCGGTGCGGCCGATCCGCCCACGGCAGTGGCCTGCAGCTGCGATCGGGTGGCGGGCACTTCGAGCGGCTGACTGATCGGGTCGGTCGCCAGCCCGAAGTGCGTGGCGCGCAGCAGCACGGCGCTGAGTGCCTCTCCGGCGCGTAGCTGGTCGATCACGCCGTCCCCGGTGGTGGAGAGCAGGGCCAGGACCGTGCCGTCTGACTCGTAGCGGCCCAGCAGACTCTGTTCCTGCTCACCGCCGCCGAAGCGGCGGACGGGAACCGTTCCGGCGGGTCCGGCCGGGACGTTCGCGGCGGGAACCCCCTCATGGGCCCCTCGGCTGCGCCCGGTCCACTCCGCCGTCTCCTGGGCCAGGTCTGGAGTGAGCGCCTGCTCGACGTCGGCGTGCTCGATGAGCCGGGTCACCGCGTACCGGACGGACTCGCGGTCGAGAACCGTCAGGAGGGCCCCCTGCTCGGCCGCCCTCCGGACGAGGTCGGCCAGCATCTCCGGGGGCACGGGCCAGGAGGAGAACATGCGGCGGTCAGTGCGTCGGTTCTCCATCGCGCGGGCGAGCGCCAGGTCCTCCGGGGTGGGTCGTCCCGGATGCGTCTCCACGGCCGCGAGGTGTTCGGGCCGGGCAGGCTCGGGCAGCCGGTGGACCGTCGATCTCAGTCCGGCGGCCAGGAGCGCCATCCGGAGGTGATGAAGGGCTGCCCCGCAACTGAGCCGAAGGTCCCGACCCCCCGGGTCGGTCGCCGGCAGAGCCCGCTCGAGGTCGGCGTACAGGTGGATCGAGGACGGTTCGATCCGCCACCGCCACGGCTGCGTGTTGTGCACCGACGGTGCGCGGTTCGCGAGGGCGATCACCGCGCGGGCAGTGGTCCGGTCCAGGTCTTCGGCGACATCTACGTTGCCGAAGCCCCGGCCGGCCATCACCACGCCGGCGTCCGTCGCAGACGTCTCCGCTGCGACGGTGAGGACCTCGGGAGTCATGACATCTCTGGCCTGCACGATGGCTCCTCGGTGGCGGGGAACCCGACGCTAGGACGATTCCGCGCCCCTTCCCAGGGTCCACGGACGCATCGGGCCGGGACCTCGGTCCCTGCCCCGCCCGCGTTCCTTCCGGATGTCGTGGCGTCGAGCGGCACGAGGACGTTGGTCCCGTCATGACAGGTCCCTCGGGCCGCTGACGGGAGCGGCTCGGAGGTCGAACGTCTGAACCGATGTCCGGTGTCCGGCCGGGCGCGGACCCAAGGAGACGTGATGACTGCAGCCCTCCACCACCCGGGTGACGGCGGCATGGCCGCCCCGGAGCACGATGACGGACGGCCGCGCGTCATCGTCGGCGTCGACGGGTCACCGGGCTCGCGCGCGGCGCTGGCGCATGCTCTCGTCGCCGCGGCGCGGCGTGGAGCCGACGTCGAGGTCGTGTCCAGCTATGGCGTGACCCCGTACTACTACGGCGGCGGGTCCCTCGACCTACCCGACGTCCCGGGAGTACGTGAGGACCAGCAGGCGCGGGCTCGCGCGCTCGTCAGCGAGGTCCAGGGCGAACTGGCGATCTCCTACGCGCCCGGGATCAGCGACCTGGGTGTGACGTCGTACGTCTCGGCCGGGCCCGCTGCCCAGACCCTCCTGGAGCGCTCGGCGGGAGCCGACCTGCTCGTCGTCGGCAGCCGTGGCCGAGGGCCGATACGCAGCGTCCTGCTGGGATCGGTCGCGCTCCACTGCGTGACCCATGCCGCCTGCCCGGTCGTGGTCGTGCACGGCACCGTCGACGTCGAGCCGCCGCAGCAGGTCGTCGTCGGCGTCGACGGCTCCGCGGAGTCGGGAGCGGCGCTGTCCGCGGCGATCGAGGAGGCCGGGCGTACGGGGGCCGCCGTCGAGGCCGTCGCCACCTACCAGCCGGCGGACTACTGGACCGACTTCGGGTCGGTCGTGGTGCCGTCCGTCGAGCAGATCCGGCGCGAACTCGACGGCCGCACCCGGGCGCTGGTGGACGGGATGCTGGCTGCGCGCTCCATGACGGGGGGCGCCGCCCCCACGGTCCGGGTCGAGGTCGCCGAAGGCCCGGCATCCGACGTCCTCCTCGCCCGCGCCCGCACGGCCACCCTGCTGGTCCTCGGCAGCCGAGGGCGGGGGTCCTTCCGCGGCCTCCTGCTCGGCTCGGTGGCCCTGCGGTGCGCGATGCATGCTCCGTGCCCGGTGATGGTGGTGCACCCGCAGCGGAGTGGGACGGCGGGCGGGAAGCGCTTCCAGCCCGCGATGGCAGGGCACTGAGCCCGTGGCAGGCAGGCCGACCAGGGACCGCCCGGCGCGGGGGCCGGGGCCGGGACGAAGGTCCCGGCGGGGAGGGACGTCGGCCTGCGTCCGCGAGGGCGCGTCGCGGCGAGCCTGGGTGGGAAGCCGGTCGCCGGGACCGGCACGATGCCGAGGAGGCCGACGTGCTGACGCCGAATGATCGAGCCGGGGCGAGCCCCGCGGACGGACGCCGTTCGAGCAGGCCGCGGATCGTGGTCGGAGTCGACGGCTCCACCGGGGCGCGGGCTGCCCTCGTCTGGGCCATGGCCCAGGCTGCCCGGCGCGGCGCGGAGGTCGACGTGCTGAGTGCCGTGCCCGTCGAGACCTACTGGGCCGACCCCTACCTGCTGGACGCGCGCCACATCGATGCCGTCCGCACCGACACCGAGGAGCGGGTGCGGGCGCTGGTCGAGCAGGTGCGGGGCGACCCGGCGGTCGCCGTCGTCCACGGCTCGTCCGGTGTGGCCGTGAACGTCGTCGTGGTCGACGGCCCCAGCGCCGAGCTCCTCGTCGAGCAGGCGGAGAGCGCCGACCTGCTGGTCGTCGGCAGCCGCGGGCGCAGCGGCACGCGCAGCACTCTGCTCGGATCGGTCGCCCTGCACTGCTCGACGCACGCATCCGCTCCGGTGGTGGTCGTGCACCCGTCCTCCCCGGCACCCACCGGGGGAGCAGGCACGGTCGTCGTCGGGCTCGACGACTCCGACTTGTCCAGGTCGGCGCTCCGCGCCGCCCTGGCCGAGGCGGGCCGACTGGGGGCCGAGGTGGAGGCGGTGATCGCCTATCAGCGGCTGGACTACTGGAGTGACCTCTACACCCTGGGCGCACCGCCGGCCGGAGAGACGCAGGAGGATGCCAGGCGCCGGGGAGAGCAGATCGTGGCCGAGGTGCTCGGGGAGGCCGCCGAGGGCGGTGGCCCGGCGGTCCGCGTGGTCGCGGCTGAAGGTCCGGCCGGCCACGTGCTGGTCCGGCGGGCCGAGGGGGCGGCGCTGCTCGTGGTGGGCAGCCGGAGCCGGAGCAGGTTCACCGGCATGGTGCTCGGCTCCGTGGCACTGCACTGCGTGGTCCACGCCTCCGTGCCGGTGATGGTGGTCCATCCCGCGGCCGCCGATCGACCGGCCGCGCCGGCCCTGGCCCCCGTCCTCGGCTGAGCGCCGGCCGTCGCCGGGCCCTTTGCTAGCCCCCGCGGCCCGAGGTCGGAGCGTCACCCGGGCGACGGCCCATGGCCGAGCGGCCCGCGCCGGGGGCCGCGGCCGACTCGAGAAGGGGGAGCGTCCGGAACGGCACCATCGACGACAGCGCGATCACGCTGGTCGAGCGGACCACCGCCGACGACCGGTTGAGTTCGACCAGCACCTGTTGCAGGGCTTCGTGCGAGGCGGCGGCCACCCGGCAGAGGACGTCGCCGCTGCCCGTGGTCGCGTGCGCCTCGAGCAGACCCGGGATCGCCTCCAGGTCACGCTGCACGGAGTCGATCGCCCCCTGAGCGATCTCCAGCGTCACGAACGCCTGCACGCCGAAACCGGCGGCGGCGACGTCCACGTCCGGCCCGTACCCGGTGACCACCCCGCTGTCCTCCAGTCGCTGCAAGCGCGCCGACACGGTGGCGCGGGCGACGCCGGTCAGCCGGGAGAGCTCGAGTGCTCCCGCCCGCGGCTGCTCCTTGAGGGCCGCCAGCAGGGCGACGTCGAGGGCGTCCAGGCTTCGTCGCTCCATCAGCCGGTCCTCCGTGCGGGCTCTCGTTCGCCGGTCGGGGTGTCGTTTCGTGGGCAACTATGCACTGTGCACAGCTTCGAGAGGACCGAGCTAGCCCGATTGGGCGCTCAGGCCAGGAACACCGCCGCTCCTTGCGTAGCGCCCTGCCGCGGTGTGCAGTACGGACGACACGGCTGGATCTCCCTCGACGAAGAGGAGCGGGCATGACCCTCGAGCAGACCCTGAACGACGAGGAGCGCCTCGCCGACCTCGACCTCGGCCAGCTCAAGCAACTGGTCGGCCTCGTCGAGTACGACGCCTCCGGCGACCCCTTCCCGGTATCGGGCTGGGATGCCCTCGTCTGGATCGTGGGCAACGCCGTGCAGACGGCGCACTTCTTCCAGTCCGCCTTCGGCATGGAGCTCATCGCCTACTCCGGGCCGGAGACGGGCAACCGCGACCACCACGCCTACGTCCTGAAGTCCGGTGCCGCCCGCTTCGTCATCACGGGCGCCTACGACCCCGCCAGCCCCCTTGCCGACCATCACCGGGCGCACGGCGACGGCATCTCCGACATCGCGCTGTCGGTCCCCGACGTCGACCGGTGCATCGCCCACGCCGCCGCGCAGGGCGCGACCGTCCTCGAGCAGCCGCACGACGTCACCGACGAGCACGGCACGGTGCGCGTCGCGTCGATCGCCGCCTACGGCGACACCCGGCACACCCTCGTCGACCGGTCGCGGTACACCGGGCCCTACCTGCCCGGCTACGTCGCCCGGACGTCGTCCTTCGTGCCGCGCGACGGCGCCCCCCGCCGGTTGTTCCAGGCGGTCGACCACGTCGTCGGCAACGTCGAGCTCGGAGCCATGGACCGGTGGGTGGACTTCTACAACCGGGTCATGGGCTTCACGAACATGGCCGAGTTCGTCGGCGCGGACATCGCCACCGACTACTCGGCGCTGATGAGCAAGGTGGTCGCCAACGGCAATCACCGGGTCAAGTTCCCGCTCAACGAGCCGGCCGCGGGGAAGAAGAAGTCGCAGATCGACGAGTACCTGGAGTTCTACGGCGGTCCGGGGGCGCAGCACGTCGCGCTGGCCACCAACGACATCATCGGCACTGTCGATGCGCTCAAGGCCGAGGGCATCGAGTTCCTCAGCACGCCGGACTCCTACTACGAGGACCCCGAGCTGCGCGCGCGGATCGGCACGGTCCGCGCTCCGATCGAGGAGCTCCAGGCCCGCGGCATCCTGGTCGACCGCGACGAGGACGGCTACCTGCTGCAGATCTTCACCAGGCCGACCGGCGACCGCCCCACGGTGTTCTTCGAACTCATCGAGCGACACGGTTCGCTCGGCTTCGGGATCGGCAACTTCAAGGCACTCTTCGAGGCGATCGAGCGCGAGCAGGAGCGTCGCGGCAACTTCTGACGGCCAAGATGGCCATGTTGGCCGAGAGGGGGCACCGGTGGCGCACTACCGGCAGGTGGGCGACGTTCCGCCGAAGCGGCACACGCAGTTCCGCCGTCCGGACGGCGGGCTGTACGCCGAGGAGCTGATGGGGGAGGAGGGCTTCTCCTCCGACTCCTCGTTGCTCTACCACCGGGGCATCCCCTCCGCGCTCGTGGACGCCCGCCCGTGGCAGCTCCCCGACCAGTCGCTGACCAGCAACACCCCCCTGGTGCCGAGGCACCTGAAGCTGCACGAGCTGTTCCCGGGGGAGGAGCACGAGGCCACCGACGCCGTCACCGGCCGCCGCCTGGTGCTCGGCAACGCCGACGTCCGCATCTCCTACGCGGTGTCGTCGCTGCCCTCGCCGTACTACCGCAACGCCACCGGCGACGAGTGCGTCTACGTCGAGCGCGGGGCGGCGACCGTCGAGACGGTGTTCGGCGCGCTGGAGGTGTCGCAGGGCGACTACGTGATCCTCCCGCGGGCGACGACGCACCGGTGGCTGCCGAGCGGGGACGAGCCGCTGCGCACCTACGCCATCGAGGCGAACTCGCACATCGGACCCCCCAAGCGGTACCTGTCGAAGTACGGCCAGTTCCTCGAGCACGCGCCCTACTGCGAGCGCGACCTCCGTGGACCGGCCGAGCCGCTGCTGGTCGAGGGCTCGGACGTCGAGGTGTACGTCAAGCACCGCGGCGACGGGCCGGGCGGGCTGACCGGCACGATCCACGTGCTCCCGGAGCACCCCTTCGACGTGGTCGGCTGGGACGGCTGCCTGTACCCCTATGCGTTCGACGTCGCCGACTTCGAGCCCATCACCGGCCGGGTGCACCAGCCGCCGCCGGTGCACCAGGTGTTCGAGGCCGCCAACTTCGTCATCTGCAACTTCGTGCCCCGCAAGGTCGACTACCACCCGTTGGCCGTGCCGGTGCCCTACTACCACTCCAACGTCGACTCCGACGAGGTCATGTTCTACGTCGACGGCGACTACGAGGCGCGCAAGGGCTCGGGGATCGGCAAGGGGTCGATCTCGCTGCACCCCGGCGGGCACAGCCACGGCCCGCAGCCGGGCGCGGTCGAGCGGTCGCTGGGTGCGGAGTTCTTCGACGAGCTCGCCGTCATGGTCGACACCTTCCGGCCGCTGGGGCTGGGGGAGGGCGGCACGGCCGTGGACGACGGGAAGTACGCCTGGTCGTGGTCGGGCCGGGGCCCGACGGCGTGAGCTGGTTCGAGGTCCCGCCGGACACCGGGTTCGGGCTCGACAACCTGCCCTACGGGATCTTCTCCACGCCCGGGACGTCGCCCCGCACCGGGGTGGCGGTCGGCGACTCCGTGCTCGACCTCGACGCCGCCACGGGGAACGCGATCCACGCGACCGGCTCGCTGAACGGGTTCATGGCGCAGGGGCCGGCGGGTTGGGCCGATCTGCGCGCGCAGGTGACCGAGTGGCTCAGCGACGAGCGGCACCGTGCCCGCGTCGAGCCGCATCTGGTGGACCGGGCGGCCGTGACCCTGCACCTGCCGTTCGAGGTGGCCGACTACGTCGACTTCTACAGCTCGAAGCACCACGCGGAGAACGTCGGCCGCATCTTCCGACCGGACGCCGAGGCGCTGACGCCGAACTGGCGGCACCTGCCGATCGGCTACTCCGGCCGCGCCGGCACGGTCCGCGTCTCCGGGACGCCCGTCGTCCGGCCGTGCGGGCAACGCAGGAACAACGGGGCGCCGACGTTCGGCCCGTCCTCGCGGCTCGACATCGAGGCCGAGGTCGGCTTCGTCGTCGGCACGCCGTCGGACCTGGGGACGACGGTGCCGATCGGCGCCTTCGCCGAGCACGTGTTCGGCGTCTGCCTGGTCAACGACTGGTCGGCTCGCGACCTGCAGGCGTGGGAGTACGTGCCGCTCGGCCCGTTCCTCGGCAAGTCGTTCCTGACGTCGATCTCGCCCTGGGTGGTGCCGCTGGCCGCACTGGAGGCCGCCCGGATGGCGCCGCCCCCGCGGGACGTCGCCCTCCTGCCCCATCTCCGCGACCACGATCAGCCGTGGCGGCTCGACCTCACCCTCGAGGTGAGGCTCAACGGCACTCTGATCAGCAGCCCGCCGTTCGCCGGCCAGTACTGGACGGCCGCCCAGCAACTGGCCCACCTCACCTCCAACGGCGCCGCGCTGCGCACCGGCGACCTCTTCGCCTCCGGCACCGTGAGCGGACCGCAGCGCGACCAGCGCGGCTCGCTCCTGGAGCTGTCCTGGAACGGGCAGGAACCACTGACCCTCGCCGACGGCTCGACCCGGGGCTTCCTCGAGGACGGCGACGTCGTCACGATCACCGCCACCGCGCCTGGAACCGGTGGTGGCCGGATCTCCCTCGGCGAGGTGACCGGGCAGGTGCTGCCGGCGCGCTCCTAGCCGCCGCGGCGGGCGGGGTCGAGCAGGGTGTCGAGGACGTCCCGGGGGAGGACCACTTGGACGGTCGAGCCCCGGCCCACCTCGCGGCCGGCGGCGTCGGTCGCGCGGCACTCGCAGGTGAGCCGGTTCCCGGTCACCGCCACGCAACGGGCCTCGACGGTCAGCCGGTCGCCCACCCAGCTCGGCGCCAGGTGCTCCACGCTCACCGAGCGGCCGAGGGCATCCTGACCGGGACCGAGGTGGCGCAGCAGCAGAAGGCGGCCCGCCTCCTCGAAGTGCCGGGCCATGTTGTACGTGGCGTAGACGGGGTGCACCCGGCCGAGCCGGGCGAAGTCGACCGTGAGCTCGGGGGTCACGACGACCTCGAGCGCCGCCGACTCGCCCAGCGGTGGGAGCACTGTCAGGCGTCGAAGTCGACGGTCAGCTGCTCCGACACCGGCAGTGTCTGGCAGGTGAGCACGTAGCCCGCCTCGACCTCCCGCGCCTCGAGCGCGTAGTTGCGCCGCATCTGCCCCTCGCCGTGGGTGACGCGGGCCCGGCAGGTGCCGCAGACCCCGCCCTTGCAGGCGAACGGCAGGTCCCCGCGCACCTTCTGCGCCGAGTCGAGCACGGGCTCGTCGCGCGGGAGGGCCATGGTGGTGGACCGGCCGTCGAGGACGACGGTGACCTGGCTGCTCGGGCCGGTGACGGTCTCCTCGTCGCCGCGAACCGGCTCCGGCGGGACGTCGTCGACGTAGAAGAGCTCTTGGTGCACCTTCTCGGGCGCAACGCCGAGCTCGGTGAGCAGCTCGCGGGCGTCGCCGACCATCCCGTGCGGTCCGCAGAGCCACCAGTGGTCGACGTTCGGGGCGTCGACCAGGTTCTCGACGAGCGCCCGCAGTCGGGCGCCCTCGAGCCGGCCGCTGGTCAGCTCGGCGTCGCGGGGCTCACGCGAGAGCACGTGGACCAGCTGCAGCCGCGTGCCGAAGCGGTCCTTCAGATCCGCGAGCTCGTCGGCGAACATCACCGTGTTGGTGCGCCGGTTGCCGTAGAAGACGGTGACCGTGCTCCGGCCGTCGCGCAGGACCGTTCCGGCGAGCGACAGCACCGGCGTGATGCCCGAGCCCGCGACGACGAAGACGTGGTCGCCCGGAACGGACAGGTCGGCGGTGAAGGTGCCCGACGGGGGGAGGACCTCGATGGTGTCGCCCGGCTGGACCTCGTGCACCAGATAGGCGGAGAAGAAGCCCCCGGGCACCTCGCGGACGCCGACCCGCGGCTGGGCGCCCATCGGTGCGCAGATCGAGTAGGAGCGTCGCTCGTCCCGGTCGCCGTCGATCCGGCGGAGGGTGAGGGCCTGGCCGGGCCGGAAGCGGTACTCCTCGACCAGGTCCTCGGGCACGTCGAAGGTGACGGCGACGGCGTCGTCGGTCAGCTTCTCCACGCGCGCGACCGTCAGCGGATGGAACTGCGGCCGCCGGCGCGCAGGAGCACTCTGGTCCCCGGTGCCGCTCCGCGGTCGTTCCGCTCCTCGCTCGCTGGCGCTCGCTGCGATGCTCGCTCCCTGTCGCGCCACTCAGATCTCCTTCAGATGCTCGAACGGCTCGCGGCAGCTGCGGCAGCGGCGCAGCGCCTTGCACGCGGTCGCACCGAACTCCGACAGCTCCTCGGTGTCGGCGGAGCCGCACAGCGGGCAGTCCGCCGTCCGCCGGCTCGGTCCGAGCCGCAGCGGAACCGGTCCGACGTCGCGGACCGGCGCGTTGCCGGGCGGCGCGATCCCGCCGGCGGCCAGCTTTCGGCGGCCCTCGTCGCTGATCCAGTCGGTGGTCCAGGGCGGGGAGAGCACGGTGCGGACGTCGACGTCGGCGAATCCGGCCTGGTGAAGGGCGTGCACGAGGTCGGCGCGCATGACGCCCATCGCCGGACAACCGCTGTAGGTCGGGGTGATCTCGACGACGACGGTGCCGCGCTCGACGCGGACGTCGCGCAGGATGCCGAGGTCGGCGAGGGTCACGGTGGGGAGCTCCGGGTCGGTGACCCGGCCGGCCACGGCCCGCGGGTCCACGACGTCGGTGCGTCCCCGGATCGGCGCGCTCACCAGGTCGCCGCCGGGTGCTCGCGGGCCAGGCCCTGCAGGGTGCCCAGCAGCTCGGCCAGCTCCGGATCGTGCTCGCCGACGCGCCCGCGCGGTGGAGTGTCGGCCGGCCACTCCGGAAGCCGCAGGGCGGCGCGCCCGATCACCTCGGCGAGCACGTCACGGACCTCGTCCCGGACGGCGGAGGGGGCGACGGCGGCACCGGCCGCGGTCAGTCGCTGCTCCACGTCGGTGGGCACGAAGAGGTCGGTGAGCAGCGGCCAGACGACCTCGACCCCGTCCTGCGCGCGGCGGGAGGACTCCTCGGTGCCGTCGCCGAGGCGCACCAGCCAGCGCGCCGCGTGGTCGCGGTGGTAGGTCAGCTCGTGCACGCCCTTGGCGGCGATCGCGGCGAGCACCGGGTCCCGGGACTCCCGCAATCGGGTGAACACCGCCAGCCGGAACGAGGAGGCGACCAGGAGCCGGACCATCGTGCGGGCGAAGTCGCCGTTGGGCGCGGCGACGAGCGCCGTGCAGCGGAACTCGTCGGGGTCGCGGAAGTACGCCAGGGCGTCCTCGTCCGGGATCGAGTCGGTGGCCGGCTCGCGCGACCGTCCGAGGACGCCGACCGAGCCGGCGCGGGCGAGGAGCAGCCGGGCCTGGCCGAGCAGGTCGAGTGCCACGTTCGCGATGGCGACCTCCTCCTCGAGCTCGGGCGCCGCGGTGACCCACTCGGTCAGCCGCTGGGCGAGAACGAGGGCGTCGTCGCCGAGCATGAGGCAGTAGACGCCGAGGTCGGTGGGGTCGATGCCCTCGGGCACCGTGGTGTCCACCCCGGCCAGCGGCTCGTCGAACCCGGTCCCGAACGCCCACTGACCTTCCCCGCCATGGGCATGGTCCAGCGCCTCGTACACGGTCTCCTCGTGCGCCACCGCGAAACCTCTCTTCCGGGCAGGGAGTGCTCGGCCATCGGCGCCCTCCCAGGGGCCCCGCGCCGGGGTAGGAGGTGCGGGGGAGGAGGGGGGCCGTCACATGTGGGGGACGTTGTCGGGGATGTCGTAGAAGGTCGGGTGGCGGTAGACCTTGTCGCCGCTCGGGGCGAACATCGGGTCCTTCTCGTCGGGGCTCGAGGCGGTGATGTCCGCGGCCTGCACCACCCAGATGCTCACGCCCTCGTTGCGCCGGGTGTAGAGGTCGCGGGCGGCGTGCACCGCCATCTCGTCGTCGGGTGCGTGCAGCGAACCGACGTGCACGTGGTTGAGCCCCCGCTTGCCGCGCACGAACACCTCGTACAGCGGCCAGTCCCGGCGGCTGAGGGCCGGCGCCGGGGCGACCGGCACCTCCGGCCCCGTGGGGACGGCGCCGTGCCCGCCTTCCGACGTCAGATCGGCGCTCATGACGCGTGCTTCGCGGCGTAGGCGGTGGCCGCCTCGGTCACCCAGGCGTTGTCGTCGCGGGCCGCGCGCCGGCGGGCGATCCGCTCTGCGTTCGCAGGTCCGTTCCCGCTGATCACCCGCTTGAACTCGGTCCAGTCGATCGCCCCGAAGCGGTAGTGCCCGGAGTCGGGGTCGTAGGTGAGGTCGGGGTCGGGCAGCGTCACGCCCAGGACGTCGGCCTGCGGCACCGACATGTCGACGTAGCGCTGGCGCAGCTCGTCGTTGCTGTGCCGCTTGATGCCCCACGCCATCGACTGGGCCGAGTTGGGGCTGTCGTCGTCCGGCGGGCCGAACATCATCAGCGACGGCCACCACCACCGGTCGACGGCGTCCTGCACCATGGCCCGCTGCTCGGGCGTGCCGCGCATCATCGTCATGAGCAGCTCGTAGCCCTGCCGCTGGTGGAAGGACTCCTCCTTGCAGACGCGGATCATCGCCCGGGCGTAGGGCCCGTAGGAGGAGCGGCAGAGCGGCACCTGGTTGCAGATCGCCGCGCCGTCGACGAACCACCCGATGACGCCGACGTCGGCATAGGTCAGCGTCGGGTAGTTGAAGATCGAGCTGTACTTCTGCCTGCCCTCGATCAGCTTGTCGGTGAGGTCGGCCCGATCGGCGCCCAGGGTCTCCGCGGCCGAGTAGAGGTACATGCCGTGCCCGGCCTCGTCCTGGACCTTGGCCAGCAGGATCGCCTTCCGCCGCAGCGACGGCGCCGCCAGCAGCCAGTCGCCCTCCGGCTGCATGCCGATGATCTCGGAGTGCGCGTGCTGCGCGATCTGCCGGATCAGCGTCTTGCGGTAGCCCTCGGGCATCCAGTCGCGCGGCTCGATGCGGTGGTCGGCAGCGATCGTGGCGTCGAACCGGGCCTGCAGGGCTGCCTCGTCGGAAGTGGCCGGGCGATCGGGTACGGGCGCCGGCATCGGGATCCCCTCCGCTATTTACTGACCAACTGGTCAGGAATAGTGTGGCGCACGGAACGCCGGCACACAAGCGACCAGGACGAGAGACCACGACACCGGATCAGGACGGCTGGGATGACGACGACCGACGGCGCTGCGCCCATCCGGCGGGTGGGCGTGGCGGCCGCCCCGGAGACCCTCGACGTCGCCGAGCGCATGGGCACCGACGAGCTGCGCGCCCTCCAGCTGGAACGGCTGCAGTGGACGCTGCGGCACGCCTACGACAACGTGCCGCACTACCGCCGCGCCTTCGACGGGGCCGGGCTGCATCCGGACGACTGCCGCGAGCTCGGTGACCTCGCCCGGTTCCCGGCCACCGGCAAGGCCGACCTCCGGGACAACTACCCGTTCGGCATGTTCGCCGTCCCGCAGGACCGGGTGCGCCGCGTGCACGCCTCCTCGGGCACCACCGGCCGGCCCACCGTCGTCGGCTACAGCGAGCGCGATCTGGACACCTGGGCCACGGTCATGGCCCGCTCGATCCGTGCCGCCGGCGGCCGTCCGGGCGACAAGCTGCACAACGCCTACGGCTACGGCCTGTTCACCGGCGGCCTCGGCGCCCACTACGGCGCGGAGAAGCTCGGCTGCACCGTCATCCCGATCTCCGGTGGCATGACCCCGCGCCAGGTACAGCTGATCACCGACTTCGAGCCACGGGTGATCATGGTGACGCCGTCCTACATGCTGGCCCTCGTCGACGAGTTCGAGCGGCAGGGCATAGACCCGCGCTCGAGTTCCCTGCAGATCGGCATCTTCGGCGCCGAGCCCTGGACCGAGCAGATGCGCCTGGAGATGGAAGAGCGCCTCGACATCGACGCCGTCGACATCTACGGCCTCTCGGAGGTCATGGGCCCCGGCGTCGCGCAGGAGTGCGTGGAGGCCAAGGACGGTCTGCACGTGTGGGAGGACCACTTCTATCCCGAGGTCATCGACCCGTTCACCGGCGAAGTGCTGGCCGACGGCGAGCGGGGGGAGCTGGTTCTCACCTCGCTCACCAAGGAGGCGATGCCGGTCATCCGCTACCGCACGCGCGACCTCACCCGGCTCCTGCCCGGCACCGCGCGCCCCGGGATGCGCCGCATCGAGAAGATCACCGGCCGGACCGACGACATGATCATCCTGCGCGGGGTGAACCTCTTCCCGACCCAGATCGAGGAGGTCGTCCTCCGCACGCCCGGGCTCTCCCCGCACTTCCGCCTGGTCCTCACCACGCGGGGGCGCATGGACCACCTCACCGTGGAGGTGGAGGCCCGTCCCGACTGCCCGCCGGAGCGCCGGGCGCCGGCCGCGGCGGAGGTTGCCGGCGGGGTGAAGAACACCGTGGGCATCAGTCTCGAGGTGGTGGTGGTCGAGCCGGAGAGCCTGCCGCGGTCGGTCGGGAAACTGCAGCGGCTCAGCGACCGGCGCCGGCGGCCGTGACGGTCGCCGGGAAGCGGGGAAGACCCGGCCACTCGCTGGACTCCCTGCTCGACGTCGCCGTCGCGCTCTTCATCGAGCGCGGCTTCGAGGCGACCAGCATGGACGAGCTCGCCGTCCGCCTGGGCGTCACCAAGTCGGCGATCTACCACCATGTCCGGAGCAAGGGAGAGCTGCTGCGGCTGGCCCTCGACCGCGCGCTGGACGCGTTGTTCGCCGTCATCGACGAGCCCGGTGCGACCACCGGCCGGGCGATCGACCGACTGGAGCACGTCGTCCGCGGCTCGGTGCGGGTGCTCACCGCCGAGCTGCCCTTCGTCACGCTGCTCCTGCGGGTGCGTGGCAATTCCGAGGTCGAGCGGGCCGCCCTGCAGCGGCGGCGGGAGTTCGACCGGATCGTCACCGACCTCGTGAGAGCCGCCGAGGACGAGGGCGACGTGCGCCCGGACGTCGGTCCGGCCGTTCTCAGCCGCCTGTTGTTCGGCACCGTCAACTCGCTCACCGAGTGGTACCGACCCGGTGGTGGGCTGTCCGCCGACGACCTGGCCGACGCGCTGGTCGCGACCACGTTCGACGGGCTCCGCACGACCTCCCGCTGAGCCGTCTGACCAACAGCTCAGCGGGACGTCACGCAGGGGCGGGTCCTAGCCGACCGGGACGGGGGGACCGGGCGGGGGGCCGGCCGGAACCCCGGAAGGCGACGGCGGAACGGGTTCCGCGGGCGCCCAGCCGGGGTCGGTGCCGCCGAGGTCGAGCCGGAACGGCGGATAACGGTCGGTCATCAGCGCGGTGTAGGCCGCCACCCGCAGTGCCCAGCGGTCCATGCCCATCACGAAGTCGAAGAGCGGCTTGGGATAGCGGCCGGTGAACAGCAACGAGAGCGCGGCGATCAGTACGAGCAGGCCGACCAGGCTCCAGCCGGCGTTCGAGCCGTTGTCCCAGCCGTTGTTCGTGTTCCCTGCGCGGGTGCCCAGCCACAGGCCCCCACCGACGAACACGGCCAGCACGAGGTAGTGCGGGATGGCCAGGAACCACTTCACGAAGATCAGGCCCCGCGACAGCTGTTCGGGATAGGGCACGTCCAGGTGCGCCGGATAGTCCGGTACGTCCTCCAGGGTGAACGGCGGATAGCGGTCGGTACCGAGAGCCCAGTAGCCGTAGTAGTGCACCCGCCACGACCAGCGCAGGACGCCGACGTTGAAGTCGAACAGCGAACGCGGATAGCGGCCGGTGAACAGGATGCCGAAGAACGCGATCACGCCGACCACGAGGAAGGCGATCCACAGGAACAGCAGCACGACGAGGTGCGGAATCAGCAGCAGCCACTTGACCAGCCAGAGAGCACGCGAGGTGGAGGGGTCCAGCCAGGCGTCGACGCGTACGGGATAGGGGGTGCGGTTCTCGGTCATCTCGTGCTCCCTGATGCGGAGGGCGGACTTGCGGGGGAGACCGAGACGACGATCTTGCCGCGGGCCCGTCCGTCGAGGAGGTGACGGATGGCGGCGTCGGTCTGGTCCAGTGGATAGGTGCGGTCGATCGCCGGGGTGACCGAACCGTCCTCGATGAGCCCGCGGAGGACCACCAGGTCCGCCGCGTTCTCGGAGGCGACGAAGGTGCCCAGCTTCTGGCGGATGAACAGACTGAGCACCGATGCCCGGATCTGCCGGTCGCTGCCGCCCAGCAGGCGTCCGTCGGTCTCGCCGCCGGTGATGATCAGTCGTCCCCGTGGCGTCAGGGCCCGGCGCAGCCGGGACAGTGGCGCGTTGCCACCGATGTCCAGGATGACGTCGTACCGGGTGCCGCCTTCGGCGAAGTCCTCGCGGTCGTAGTCGAGGACGTGGTCGGCGCCCAGGGACCGGACCATGTCGGCCTTCGCGGCACTGCAGACGCCGGTGACCTCCGCGCCGGACGCTTTCGCGATCTGGACGGCGAAGCTGCCCACGCCGCCCGAGGCGC
Organism: Blastococcus sp.; assembly: GCA_025965795.1. Classification (GTDB taxonomy): domain Bacteria; phylum Actinomycetota; class Actinomycetes; order Mycobacteriales; family Geodermatophilaceae; genus Blastococcus_B. The sequence goes on along the minus strand of JAOPWH010000256.1, from coordinate 36,928 downwards.
CGGTGACGAGTACCTTCTCGCCGGCCTGGATCCGTCCGCGGCGGACGGCCTGCAGGGCCGTGACCCCCGAGACCGGCACGGCGGCCGCCCCCTCGAAGGACAGGTTGGCCGGTTTCAGGGCGAGCTTGGCGGGATCGGCCACGGCGTACTCGGCGAACGTGCCCGTGGCCATTCCGAAGACCTCGTCGGCCGGCCGGAAGTCGGTCACGCCCGCGCCGACCGCCTCGACCGTGCCGGCCAGGTTCCGGCCCGGGTTGAGGTACTTGGGCCGGCGGAGTCCGAAGCCGGCGAGCCGGATGGGATAGGGCAGGCCGGCCATGACGTGCCACGTGCCGCGGTCCACGCTGGCCGCGCGCACGCACACCAGGACGTCGTGTTCCCCGACGGCGGGCCGGTCGACCTCGGTCAGCCGGAGGACGTCCTCGGGCGCCGGTCCGTAGGTGTCCTGCGCGATCGCCCGCATGGTGGTGGACCCGCCGCTCTCGGCAGGGGGCCCTCTCAGGCTGTCGATCCGGGTGGTGGTCATCGGAACCTTCCGCGTTCGTCGGGTCTTCCGGGGTCAGCAGGTCGGAGGGAGGACAGCGGCCTGGCCGCCGGGGCGAACGGGAGAGCGCCCACGAGGAGCACGCCTCCGGTGGTCCGGCGGAGCCCGGTGCCCGTCGTCGTAGATTCCATCGAGCCGGCCCCTGAACGGCGTACATAGTTTGTACGGCGTACAAGAATCGTTCTACGGTGTGGGGACCGTCGTCAAGGGGGTAGGTCGTGCCGATGTCCACGTCCGCGCTGCCACGCCGTCGCGGTCCCCGTCGGTCCCTCAGCGAGGCCTCGATCCTCGACGCGGCACTGGTCCTGCTGGACGACGGCGGCCCCGACGCTGCGTCGATCCGCGGCATCGCCGCGCGGGTCGGCGTCGCCCCGAACGCCGTCTACACCTACTTCCCGGACAAGGCCGCCGTCGTCAAGGCGCTCGTCGAGCGACTGCTCGGCGAGGTCGACCACGACGTGTTCGCCGACCCGGAACAGCCCTGGCGGGCACGGGTGGAAGCGTTGGCCCTGGAGCTCAGGGATCGGTTGTCCCTGCATCCGGGCGCCGTTCCGCTGATGATCGGCGGTCCGATGGACGGGCCCCACGCACTCGCACTCAACGAGCGGCTGCTCGAGCTGCTGGCCGACGCGGGACTGGACGGCACCGACGCCGCCCGGGCCTCCTACCTGCTCATCGTCTACGTGTTCGGCTCGATCGCGCTGGAAGTCGCCGACGTGCACCATGCCGGCCCGCTGGCACCGGAAACCGACCGCATCAGTGCCCGCCGGGGGGCCTTCGCGGCGACCCCGACCGAGAAGTTCCCGCGCAGCGCGGCGGCGGCGGCGACGATGGCCGACTACGTCTCGACCGAGCAGTACCTGTGGGGACTGCGCCGGCTGCTCGACGGGATCACGCCCCGGCCGTAACCCCGGAGGCGGTCGGCCGTTGGGCCACCGAAGCCCGCCCCGTCTTCGAGGGAGTAGCCCCGTGCAGCGTCTCGTCGCGTGTCTCGTCGCCGCTCTCGTCCTCGTCCTGCTCGGCGCTCCGTCGTCCTGGGCGGTGTCACCGGTTCGGTACGTGGCCCTGGGTGACTCCTACAGCGCTGCCTCCGGCGTCGTTCCGCCCGACCCGGCCGCCCCACCGCAGTGCCTGCGCTCCATCGGCAACTATCCGCACGCGATCGCGGCCCGTACCGGCGCACAGCTGACCGACGTGACCTGTGGTGCGGCGGAGACGAAGGACTTCTTCGCCTCGCAGTCCTCCGGCGTCCCCCCGCAGCTCGCCGCCGTCGCGCGGGACACCCAGCTGGTCACCATGACCATCGGCGGCAACGACAGCGGGGTCTTCATCGACTCGATCGTCGAGTGCGGTGCTGCCGGGGCCTCGACGGCGGGTCGGGGCAGCCCCTGCAAGGACCGGTACGGAGACTCTTTCCAGCAGACCATCCGGCAGAAGACCTACCCGTCGGTCGTGAAGGCGTTGCGCGCGGTCCGGTCCGCCGCCCCGCACGCGAGGGTGGCCATCCTCGGGTACCCGTGGATCCTGCCGGCGCGGGGGAGCTGCTTCGACAAGATGACGGTCGCCGAGGGCGACGTCCCGTACCTGCGGGGCATCCAGGCGACGCTCAACGACGCCGTCCGGCGGGCTGCGGCGGCCACCGGAGCGACGTACGTGAACATGAACCGGGTCTCGAACGGCCACGACGCCTGCAAGCCCATCGGCGTCCGCTGGGTGGAGCCGGTCCTGCAGGGCACGAACCCCGTGGTGGTGCACCCGAACGCGCTGGGAGAGTCCCGCATGGCGGCCCAGACGATCACGGTGCTCGGCCTCGGCTGACCCCTCAGCCGCCGTACGGCCGAGTGATGATCTCGAGGACGTGACCGTCCGGGTCGTGCCAGTAGACGCCTCGGCCGCCGTCCTCGGTGTTGATCTCACCGGGGTGCTGCTGGAACGGGTCCGCCCAGTAGTCGAGACCGCGGTCGCGGATGCGGCCGAGGATCTCGTCGAACTCCTGCTCGGAGACGAGGAACGCGTAGGGCCGCGGGTGCACCTGCGGATCGTCCATGAAGTCGAGCGAAACGCCGTTGGCCACCTGCGCGACGACGAACGGCCGTACGTGCCGGGCGCCGCCAGCCCGAGGATCTCGGTCAGGAAGGCCGCTGACGTCTTCCTGTCGCTGGCAGCGACGATGGTGTGGTTCAGCTGGACTGGTAACAGCACTCCTCACGTGCCGGGGTACGAGCTGCAGGAGCAGCAGCGAAGCATGACGGGCGCCGGTGCGGGGCCGGTCCCGGTGCGGGAGCGCCGTCGGAGGCGCCATTAGTGTGGGCGTCCATGGCGAACAGGTCTCCGCGGAACGTGCCTGACCCCGCAGAGCAGGAGTCGCCGGCGGCGCCGCCGATCCCGTCGTTCGCGTCGCTGCGCGGTGCCCGGCGCCGGACGGCGATGGACCTGCTGATGCCGGACCCCCCTGCCCCTGCCCCTGCCCCTGCACCGGTGCGGGCTCCGGCTCCCCGGCCGCCGGACTACGCCGACCTGCTGCTCCTCGGGGTGCACGTGGCCCGCGCCCTCGCCGGCATGCCGTGGCGGGTGGCCCGGTGGTCGGTCCGAGAGCCGGCCCGTCGCCTCCGCCGGCTGGTGCAGTGACGCGACGGCAACCGCGCTGATCGATCCGTGCTGATCGATCCGTGCTGATCGATCCGCACTGATCGCTGATCCGTCGGTCCGCTCGGCGACACTGCGGACGTGAACCGGATCGTCCTCGTGCGCCGCGGCGGAGCCGCCGTGGAGGCGCGCGAGCACGCTGTCGACGGGACGGTCGAGGTCACCCGCGTTCCCTCCGACGAGCTCGCCGGCTTCGTCGCGGACAGGGAGCTCACTCCGGTCCGCTGGGTCTGGGACGACACCACGCGGTGGTATCCCGCGCTGCTCGCGGCGGGCGTCCGGGTGGAGCGGTGCGCCGACCTGCGGCTCAGCCACGCCGTCCTCCGGCGGTCCCCGTTCGTCGACCGGTCCCTGCTCGACGGCGACGACACGACGGGCTGGGATGCCCTCCAGCCGGTCACTGCTGCCGATGCCGCCCTGTTCCCGCTCGACGACCCGGCCGACCGTCTCGATCCGGTCGCCGCGCACGACCGTCAGCAGGCAGCCCTGGCCGCCTCGCCGGAGCGGGCCCGCCTCGCCCTGCTGCTGGCGGCCGAGTCGTCCGGCGCGCTGGCGGCCGCCGAGATGACCCACGCCGGGTTGCCCTGGCGCGCCGAGGTGCACGAGCGTCTGCTGACCGGGTTGCTGGGCCCGCGGCCGGCATCGGGACGACGGCCCGAGGTGCTGGAGCGCCTGCTGGTCGACATCCGCGAGGCGTTCGCCGCACCCGGCCTCAACGCCGACTCGCCCGCCGAACTGCTCCGTGCCCTGCAGGCCGCGGGGCTCCCGGTCGGCGACACCCGCTCCTGGACGCTGGAGCAGCTGGATCACCCCGGGATCCCCGCGCTGCTGGAGTACAAGAAGCTGTCCCGGCTGCTCCAGGCCAACGGCTGGAACTGGCTGGACACCTGGGTCCGCGACGGTCGGTTCCGCTCCTGGTTCGTGCCCGGTGGCGTGGTGACCGGGCGCTGGGCGTCGAACGGTGGGGGAGCGCTGTCCGTTCCGACGCAGGTGCGGCCCGCAGCGACCGCCGACGACGGCTGGCGCTTCGTCGTCGCCGATGTCGCGCAGCTGGAGCCACGCGTGCTCGCCGGGATGAGCGGGGACACCGCGATGGCCGAGGCGGCGCGCTCGACGGATCTGTACGAGGGAATGGTGGCGAGCGGAGCGGTGACCACCCGGGCGGAGGCGAAGGTCGGGATCCTCGGCGCGATGTACGGCGGCACCCGCGGCGAGAGCGGCCGCATGATGCCGCGGTTGACCCGCCGCTATCCGCGAGCGATCGGGCTGGTGGAGGCGGCTGCGCGCGCGGGGGAGCGCGGTGACGTGGTGCACACGTTGCTCGGTCGTGGGTCGCCCGTCCCCACCGGTGCCTGGGCCGAGCGGTCGGCCGAGCTGGGCGAGCCCCCCGAGGAGGGGGTCCCGCGGGAGGACCGGGACCGCCAGCGACGGGCCTGGGGCAGGTTCACCCGCAACTTCGTCGTCCAGGGCACCGGTGCGGAGTGGGCGCTGTGCTGGCTGGCCGACCTGCGGAACCGGCTGTGGCGCCTCGGCGGGACCGGAACCGTGGATCAGCGGCCGCACCTGGTGTTCTTCCTGCACGACGAGGTGGTCGTCCACACGCCCGAGCACCTGGCCGACGACGTGGTCGAGGAGGTGCGCCGTTCGGCGGCCGAGGCCGGACGCCTGTTGTTCGGTGGCTTTCCCGTCGACTTCCCGCTCGACGTCGCCGTCGTCCGGTCCTGGGCCGAGGCGGGCTGATCGGTGGCACGTCGGCGAGGTTCCCCGGAGCATGGATCCGGGTTGGCTAGGGTCGTCGGAGATGCTTTCCACGCCACCACGCACGCTCACGGTCGCCGTCCTGTCGCTCGCGATCACCGTCGCGCTGAGCGGGGCCGCGACACTGATCGCCGTCACCGACGGCGCGGTGGAACGACGGGGGGAGCCCGTCGACATCGGCCTGGAGAGGCCGCGGGACGCCGCGGCCGGAGCTGACGGGGGGTCGCTGGACGGAATGCTCGACGATCGACTGTCCGTGCCTGCCGGCCGGGACGACAAGGACGACACCGTTCCGGTGGGTCTGCCATGAGGATGACCGGCGAGCCCCGGGCGCGGTTGGAGGTCTCCGACGATCCGCAGAGCGGCGGCCTGGTGGTCGACCTCGCGGGTGAGCTGGACATGGCGAGTCTGCCGGACGTGGCCGCGCCCCTGGACGAGCTGCTGACCCGCCGGCCGCAGCCGCTGGTGCTGGAGCTCGGCGGGCTGACCTTCCTCGACTCCTCCGGCGTGACGATGCTCGTGCGGATCGCCAACCACTTCGACGGGGTGCACACCCGGTCGGCCACCCAGCCGGTGCGCCGTGTCATCGAGGTCCTCGGGCTGGCCGGCCGCTTCGGCCTGGACGAGGCCTGAGATGCCTTCCCAGTCGTTCGCCGCCTGGCCGGACTCGATCCCGGCCGCGCGGCGCTACGTCAGCGACGAGCTGGGCGCGGTTCCCCCCAGCCTGTGCCAGACGGCGGCACTGCTGGTCTCGGAGCTCGCCACCAACGCCGTCCGTCACGCCGAGGGCTACGCCTTCGTCGTCGAGATCCGGGCGTTCCCGCTCGAGGGGCGCCTGTGGATCGGTGTCACGGACACCGACGCGCGGCTGCCGATACTGCGGGCGCCGTCGGTCACCGCCGAGCACGGCCGGGGAATCCAGCTGGTCGCCACGCTGGCCGACCGGTGGGGAGCCCGCCGTCGGCGGGACACCACGCAGAAGACCGTGTGGTTCGAACTGGACTACCCGCCGTCGGCGTCCGCCTGACCTGATGGGTCCGCGCCGGGCCGGCGTTGCTCGCCCGCCCGGAGGATCCATGACCGAGCAACCGTCGCTCCGCTGCGGACCGCCCGGGATGCGACGGGCGACCTGGTCGCTGCCGTCTCCGCCGAGCAGTGGGACTCTGCCGACGCCGTTCAGCGACTGGAGCGGGCACGCTGCCCGGGCCGGCCGTGGTCGACCCGCGCACCGTGGAGTCGGGTGGTGCACGCCTGGGCTCGGGCCCGCGACCGGGCAGCTGCCGGTTCCGGAGGAGCTGTCGGAGCAGGACCCCCGGTTCAGCCGCACCTCCTGGGCCGGACGCCGGAGGATCGCAGACCCGTTCGGCCCGTCGCGGCCCGTGGACGACGGCGCTCCGGCAGGCCTCGGTCGATCGGCCGCGGAGCGGCCGGCGCCTACACCCCTGGGCTCGTCGGAGTCCGGTTCCGCGACCCTTGTCACCTGACCAATCCGCTGCCTCGGATTGTCACAAGTGCATAACGCCGGTTACCGTGGCTCGTCCGATCGGCCACCACACCCCACCCGGGGAGTCCGAGCGGACGCCGCCGAGTCGCCCTCCGGGCGAGCCGGGGACCCATCGCAGTTCTGGGGTGAGTCCCGCTACCGGGCAGTTGTCCGGTAGCGGGTAGGGCTACTTCCCGCCCGAATCCGTCAGCTAACTCGGTAGGCGGCCATCGGAAGAAACGGAGAGTCGCCGGGTCGTTCCGGACGCCGCACCGCCCACGGGCCCACCGCCTCGAGCACGCTCGCTCGAACCGGCTGACCGCCGCTTCCCTGGTGGCCCGCGCTCGGCGCCGCACCCGCAGCCCCCGCCGCCCGCACACCTGTCGCAGCTCGCCGCCCTCCTCGGGCGCGGCTGCCCTCGTACCCCGGAGCACCGCCACCCATGGACCCCCGTACCACCACCACCTCCGATCGCGCCGGCGCCCGTCGCGCGAGGACGGCGGGCACCCGCCGCCGTCCGCCGTCGGCCGCTCGTCGTCCCGGGCTCTTCCTGGGCGTCGCTGCCGCCGGCGCCGTCCTGGTCAACGTCCTGGGCGGCACCGGCCCGGCCGCCCAGGGCGAGGCCGGGCCGTCGGAGTCGGTCAGCGTCGCCCGCCAACTCGGGCTGACCGCCTCGTCCGGTCCGGTGGACGTCGCCGCGGACCTGGAGCCGCTCGAGGACCTGGTTGCCAGCCGGAGCACGCGCGAGGCGGAGCAGACCGCCGCGCAGCAGGCGCAGGCAGCTGCCGACGAGGCCGAGCGGAACCGACTCAAGGCCGAGGCCGAGGCGGCTGCCAAGGCGGCGGCCGCCAAGGCGGCGGCGGCCGCGGCTGCTGCCGAAGCGGCCGCGCAGCAGCAGGCCGCGGAGGTCGCGGCGCCCTCGTCGGCGGCGGCCTCCGTCGCGGCGACCGCGGTCGCGCACATCAGCAACAGCTACGGAGACGTCAGGCCCCAGGTCCAGGCGGCTGCCGACGCGGTCGTCAGCAACGTCCCGGGTGCCGGGGGCATCACCCTCGGCGGCACCCGCGCGAGCGCGACCGATCCGCACGGCCACCCGTCCGGCCTGGCGCTGGACTACATGTGCCTGTCCGACACAGGCCTCGGGAACGCGATCGTGGAGTACCACATCGCGCACTGGGACGAGCTCGGCGTGGACTACCTCATCTACCAGCAGCGGATGCTCAGCTCCCCGGGCGGCTCCTGGGAGTCCATGTCCGACCGCGGCAGCTCGACGGCCAACCACATGGACCACGTCCACGTGAACTACCTGGGCTGAGCCCAGCGCCCGGGCTCGACCCGGCGGGCCGGCCGAGCAGCAGGATGCGCGGGCCAGCAGCCGTCAGGCGGCGAGCCGGTGGTGGTGGCAGCGACCGGCCGTCGTCGCACGGGCGGCGCACGGTGCGCCTGCCTTCGTCAGGCCGCCGCCGTCACCACAGCGCGCCGGCGACGCCGACTTCGCCGGGACGGGTGCGGCTGCGACCGGGCGCGCGAACGGCAGTACGACGCCGTCGGTGTCCGGAAGGACGTCGGTCCGGGCGACCGCGGGCGCAGGCGGCCGATGGTCGGCGCGCCGGTGCAGGACGGCCCCGGCGGTGAGGCCGGCGGTGAGGACAGCGAGAGTGGCGGCGAGAGACCTGGAGCGCATGTCTGTCTCATCGGCAGATCCGGGACGCGTCGGAACGCCCGGCCCCGGAAACGCGCGGAACGGGACGGCGGAGTCTTCGAACCCGCTTGCGGAGGAGGCCCACGGGCCGCATCCTGGATCCGGGCGGGGCCCCGGGGTGCTCCTCGGGTGGGCCCTGCTCGCCAACTTCCGGTGGTCGCGTTTGCCCGGCGCCTCCAGGGGAATTGCGCCGTCAGCCGGCCCCGGCGTGGCCGTAGAACCCCCGCGCCGGGGCCGTGGCACGTCCGCGGCGGAACCGCCGGCACCCCGGAGGCGTCAGGTTCCGCAGAAGGTCCGGTACGCGCCGAAGTCCTCGGGGGCCGGGGCTGCGTAGCGCTCCAGGCCAGGACGTCGGGTGTACGGGTCGGACACCGCGTCCAGGAGCCGTCCGAGCGGATTCAGGTTCCCTGCGGTCGCCGCCTCCAGTGCCTCCTCCACGAGGTGGTTGCGCGGGATGTAGACCGGATTGACCCGGTCCATCCCGTCGGCGTCCGGATCGAGGGCGCGCCACCGTGCCACCCAGCCGTCGAACCCCGCGAGGTCGAGGAACAGGTTCCGCGTGGTCTCGCCGTCGCCGCGGGCGACCGCGGCGAGCCCGCGGAAGAAGGAGGTGTGATCGACGCGGTCGGCCCGCAGGAGGGTGAGCACCTCGTCGACCAGGGCCGAGGCCACGGCGTCGTCGAGGCCCTCCGGCAGGCCGAGCTTGGCCCGCATACCGGCTGACCAGGCGTCGCTGTACCGCGGTCGGAACGCACCGAGCGACTCCACGGCCAGTGTCACCGCCCGCTCCTGCTCGTCGTCGATCAACGGCAGGAGGGCCTCCGCGAGCCGGGCGAGGTTCCACTCGGCAACGACCGGCTGGTTGCCGTAGGCATACCGCCCGCCCGAGTCGATCGAGCTGTAGACCGTGGTGGGGTCGAACGCGTCCAGGAAGGCGCACGGCCCGTAGTCGATGGTCTCGCCCGAGATCGTCATGTTGTCGGTGTTCATGACGCCGTGGACGAACCCCACCAGCATCCACCGGGCCACGAGCGATGCCTGGGCGGCGACCACGGCATCGAACAGTGCGAGGTAGGGACGCTCGGCGCCCGCGGCCCCGGGGTGGTGACGTGAGATCGCGTGGTCGGCCAGCCGCCGAAGGAGGTCGACGTCGTCCGTGGCCCTGGCGTACTGGAAGCTCCCGACCCGCAGGTGGCTGCTCGCCACCCGCGCGAGCACGGCGCCGGGCAACGGGGTCTCCCGGTACACCTCACGGCCAGTGGCCACCACGGCGAGGGAGCGGGTGGTCGGGACGCCGAGGGCGGCCATCGCCTCGCTGACGACGTACTCGCGCAGCATCGGACCCACCGCGGCCAGGCCGTCGCCCCCGCGGGCGAACGGCGTGCGCCCCGAGCCCTTGAGGTGCAGGTCGTGCAGGCAGCCGTCGGCGCCGACGAGCTCACCGAGCAGGAGTGCGCGGCCGTCGCCGAGGCGCGGGACGAACCCCCCGAACTGATGGCCCGCATAGGCCTGCGCCACGGGGGAGGCCCCGTCGGGGACGGCAGCGCCGACGAGCAGACGCAGCCCGTCGGCGCTCCGCAGGAAGCCGGGGTCGAGGCCGAGCTCCGTTGCCAGCGGCTCGTTGAGCACGAGGAGCTTCGGATCGGGAGCGTCTTCGGCCCGCCAGGGCCGGGCCATCTCCGGGAGCTCGCGGGCGAAGCGGTCGCCGAGGGGGACGGTGGGTGCGGGTGCGACGCTCACGCGATCGAGGGTACGTCCGGCTCGGGAACCCGTCCGCCGGTCGCGAGGGGGCCGGATCAGCCGGCCCCGAGGAGGTGGTGCTCGAGCCAGGCGTTCCGGAAGGCGCCGCGGGGGTCGAGCCGCTCGACGAGGTCGACGAAGGACGCGTGCCGCTCGTACAGCGGCGCGATCGTGGCGGCGTCGGCACCGAAGACCTTGCCCCAGTGCGGGCGCGCCGAGAACGGCGCGAGAGCCCGTTCCAGGTCGACCAGCACGTCGGCCACCGCAGCGGCGGCCGGTCGCCAGGTGAAGTGGAGGGCGACGCTGTTCCGGTCGTAGGCGGTGCTCATCCACAGCCGGTCGGCGGCGATCGTCCGGATCTCACACGTCAGCAGGAGCGGCGCGATCCTCGGGGCGAGGGCACGGACCGCCTCGATCGCCTCGACGGCGCGGTCGGAGGGGAGCAGGTACTCGGACTGGAGCTCGTCGCCGGCACTGGGCGTGAAGCCCATCCGGAAGTGGGGGAGCCGGTCCGACCAGAGACCTGGTCGACCCAGCTGCGGGGTGCACGCGGTCGGGTCCAGGCCGACGACCGGGTTCCGGTCCACGGTTGCCGGCACGGCGCCGAAGAGGTCGCCCTCGATCGCGGCGCCCGTGTCGGTCCTGGTCTTGACCCAGACCATCGACACGTCCTCGCCCCAGAGCGTGAACAGGCTGACGCTGTAGCCGCAGGCGGCGATCTCGTCGAAGTGCTCGTACAGGGCCGCCCAGGAGAGGTCCTCGAACACCCGCTGCTCGACCTCGAACGCGGGCTGGATGTCGAGCGTCAGCCGGGTGACGGCACCGAGCGCGCCCAGTCCGACGACCATCCCGTCGAAGTCGGAATCGCCCCGGGACGTCCGCACCACCTCGCCGTCGGAGGTCACCATCTCCAGTGCCGCGACGGCCGTCGCCAGGTTCCCGTTGGCGGTGCCCGAGCCGTGAGTGGCCGTCGCGACCGCCCCGGCGACGGAGATGTGCGGGAGGGACGCCAGGTTGTGCAGCGCCGCGCCCGAGTCCCGCAGGATGTCCACCAGCTCGCCGTACCTCACCCCGCCGCCCAGGGAGACGGTGCCGGCCGCGAGATCGACGTCGATCCCGGCGAGCCCCGACTCCGCTGAGGCCACCGCCTCCAGGGAGATCAGCTCCGCGGAGTCGGCGATCCCCGTGAAGGAATGACGCGAGCCGAGGACGCGGACGGACCTGGCGGCGGACACGATCTCCTGTACCTGCTCGAGAGTGGTCGGCCGGTGCAGCCGCTCGGCCCGGTAGGAGTAGTTGCCGGCCCAGTTCGTCTCCGCGGTCACCGCTGGACGGTACCGACCGCGCGCGTTCCGATTGACGGTCGTGGCACCGAGGCGGGACGTTGATCAGCGTGCGGAAGCCCGACCACGCACTCTCCCGGCGTCAGCGGAGGACGCTGCGCGCGTTCGCGGGCGTGGTGTGCCCGCCGGACCCGCCTCTCGACACGGTGTGGACCGACGTGCTCGCCGACGTGGAGCGGTTCCTCGCCGCGACGGCGCCCGGCACCAGGGCGCTGCTCCTGATGTCGTTCACCGTGCTGGACGAGCGGGCCCGGCTCACCCCGGAAGGCCGCGGACGGCGTTTCGCCGACCTGGACCGGTTCCGGGCGGAGGCCTGTTACCGACGGCTGGCGCGTGGTTCCCGGCGGACCCGGACGCTGCTCATCCTGATGAAGGGGGTGCTGACGCTGCACTACTACGCGCTGCCGCAGGTGGAGGAGGCGCTCGGGTACCACCCCGCGGCGTACGTCCGGGCGACGGCGTCGCGCCGCACCGAGCGGTACGGCGAGCAGATCCGTCTCGGGGAGCGGCTCGCCCTCGGCGACGGTCCAGGAACCGGTCCCTGACACCGATGACCGCTGTCGTCGCGCCCAAGGGGCTGGTCACCGGAGACGACGTGCCGGGTGACCTGGAGGTCGAGTGCGACGTGGTCGTCGTCGGCAGCGGGGCCGGTGGGGCGACCACGGCTGCCGAGCTGGCAGACGGGGGACTCGACGTCGTCGTGGTGGAGGAGGGCGGCTACCACCCGACCGCGTCCTTCGCCATGGACGTCCCACGGGCGCTGCGCACCCTGTACCGGGACGCCGGTGTGCAGACGGCGTTCGGTCGGCCGCCCGTCGCCTTCTCCGAGGGGCGGTGCGTCGGCGGCTCGACCGTCGTGAACGGCGGCATGAGCTTCCGCACCCCGGACCGGGTGCTGCAACGCTGGGCCCGCGAGGGCGTGCGGGCGATCACTCCGGAGGTGATGGCCCCCTACTTCGAGCGCGTCGAACGCCGCCTGTCGGTCGGCCCGCAGGATCCGGAGTCGATCGGCCGGGACAGCGAGCTGTTCCGCGCCGGCGCCGAGCGTCAGGGGTGGAGGCTGATCCCGAACACGCGCAACCAGCTGCACTGCTGCGGCTGCAACGCCTGCCTCTGGGGCTGCCCGACCGGGGCCAAGCGCTCGATGCTGGTCACGAACGTGCCCCGGGCGCTGCACCGCGGCGCCCGGCTGTACGCGGACTGCCGGGTCGAACGCATCACCCGGGACGGCGAACGGGCGACCGGCGTCGTCGGCCGGTTCCGACGCCGGGACCGGGCACCCGGCCCGACCCTGCGGGTGCGCGCATCGGTCGTGGTGGCCGCCGGCGGCGCGGTGCAGAGTCCCGCACTGCTCCGCCGCTCGGGCTTCCGTTCGGCGTCGGGCCGGTTGGGGCGGAACCTGACCCTGCACCCGAACGCGCGGGTGATCGGCATCTTCGACGAGCCCGTCCGCGGCTGGCACGGAGTTCACCAGGCCTACCAGGTGCGCGAGTTCATCGACGAGGGCATCCTGCTGGCCGCCGCGAACCTGCCGCCCGCCCTGGTGACCCTGGGTCTGCCGCACCACGGAGCGGAGCTGGCCGAACTGATGGCCGACTACGACCGCATGGTGATCGCCGGCTGCCTGGTCGAGGACACGACGACCGGCCGGGTGCGAACCGTCCCGGGCCTCGGGCCGGTGGTCAGCTACCAGCTGGACGGCGCCGGTGCCCGACGCGCGCTCCGCGGGATCACGCTCACCGCGCAGACCCTGCTCGCGGCCGGCGCCCGGCGCGTGCTGCTGCCGCTGCGCGGTGCCCCGGAGGTCCGCAGCCCCCACGAGTTGGACGCGGTGCTCGCCGGACCGGTGGCCATGTCCGACCTGGACCTCTTCACCGTGCACCTCATGGGGACGACGCGGATGGGAGACGATGCGCGACAGGCGGTCGTGTCGAGTTTCGGCGAGTTCCACGGCGCGACCGGGCTGTACGTCGCCGACGCCGGCCTCTTCCCGGGACCGGTCGGGATCAATCCGATGGAGACGATCGTGGCACTGGCCATCCGGAATGCCGAGGAGCTGCTGGAGAAGTGGCGGCGCCATGGCCGGTGATGCGTCCCTGCGGGCGTCCGAGCACTTCCGCCGGCTCGCCCGCCGGTCGCGGCCCGATCTCGAGCGCGTCTTCGCTGGATGCGCGGCTCCGGCGCCGTCGGCGCTCGTCGGGTCCCGTTACCTCGGCTACAACTGTCCTGCCTGGGCCGAGGCGCTGCGCATCCGGACGTTCCTCAAGGGCTTCGAGTCGGCCGGCGAGACGGTGCTCGGCCACAACATCCCGGTGCGTCAGTCGGGCCTCGACGGCGAGTGGCAGCCGCTGCCCTCGGCCGGGGCGCCCAGGCGCTTCGGCTTCTTCCGGGTCGAGGTCGTCGGCCTGGCGCCGGGGGGCGCGGACCGGGGGAGCCTGCTGTTCGACTACGACGTCCCTGAGAATCCGCGGTTCGGCGTCACCCGGTCCATCCGGGACCACGTGGTCGCGCTCGAGCCGGGCTCGGCCGACCTGCTGCTGGGCAAGGCGTATCTGGCGATCGGCCCGACACGGGTGCCGGTCAGCTTCTTCCTCCTGGAACGGGTGACGGACGGCAGCGCGGCGTGATGCCCCACCGCCGGACCGGGCCCGCCCTGCGCACCGGCCGGCGTCGCCGGACCGGGTAGGACCCCGGCGCAGAGAAGGACGTCCTGGCAGCCGTACTCGTCCATCAGCCGGGCGACGGCCAACTGGTCGCCGTCGAGCTCGACGGGCCCCTGTCTGCTCAACGCGTAGCAGCGGTAGCCCTCGGTCGCGCAGAGCTCGGCGAGGAGGGCGCGCAGCTGCGGGGTTCCGGCCAGGACCTCCACGAACAGGGTCGGTCGCGTGGCATGCAGGTGCGCGCGCATGGCGCCGAGCAGCACGTGCTCCTGCCCCTCGACGTCCATCTTGATCAGGTCGACGCCGTCGAGCAGCGTGCGGACGTCGACGGCCGGCACGTCGAGCGCGGCGCCGATGTCGGCCGCCATGTCCGCCGGGAGCTCGGTGTCCATGGACAGGAAAGCCACCGTCGGGGTGGCTGCCTGGTCGGCCGGGACGAGAAGGGGCACCGAGGAGACCGCCGGATCCGCGACCGCCGCGGCCTCCAGGACCTCCACCGACATCACGGAGTTGAGCGCCAGATGGCTCCGGCAGATCTCGGCCGAGAAGGGGTGCGGCTCCACGGCGACGTAGCGGACCCCCGGGGCCGCCCGGCCGCCCTGCACCGCGAACCAGCCGACGTTCGTCCCGAGTTCGAGCACCGATCGCGAAGTGCGGCAGAAGGCGCGCCACCAGGGCAGCAGCTCCGGCTCCCAGCCCGCTTCGCCGCACCAGTAGAGCTGTTGGAGGACCTGCGAGTCGACGGCGAGGAACTCCAGATCCGCGTCGTCGACCAGGCGGAAGCGCGACACCGCGCGGGGGATACCGCCCCGGGACAGAGCGCGCAGAAGGGCCCGCCGCACTCGTGCCGGGTGCGTCCATCCGGTGCCCGGGTGCAGTGACCGGCGGAGCGTATCGGCCACCGCAACGGGCAGCGGTCCGACGACCGCACGGGCGAGCCGTCGCCCGATCGGACTCACGGCGCCCCGGTGTAGCCGCCGAAGGCGACCGGTGACTCCCAGATCCGGACCGCCAGTGTGAGGCCCGGCAGTACGCCCAGCGCGGCGGACAGCGAGCCGTGCAGCCACCGGGCGAACGCCTCCACGGTCACGGCCCCGGCGTCCACGACATCCTCGAGATCGGCGTCCGCGACCTGCGCCGCCGCGTTCCGGAGCGCCCCGTCCAGCAGGTCGAGGTCGACGACCATGCCCCGCTCGTCGAGGTCGTCCCGGCTGGCGACGACCTCGAGCCGGTAGTCGTGCGAGTGCCGCTCGCCCTCGGGCGGCGGCATGCCCGGCATGACGTGGAAGGCCCGAACCGACAGCGCCGTCCCCGTCTCGTACACGCCGCTATTCATAGCTGAGCGCGACGTGGACCACACCCGCCTCGCGCGCGTCCAGCGACCGGTACGCAGCGGCCGCCTCCTCGAAGGCGAACTCGGTCGTGGCCAGCGCGGACAGCGGGAGCTCGCCCAGGAGACCGACGGCCACCTGCCGCCGACGGGGAACGTCCCAGCGAGCGCCGAGAGCCGCGGGGATCGAGCTCACCTGGCTGCTGCGGATCGTCAGCCGGCGGCGGTGGAACGCGCCCCCGAGCGGCAGCTCGATCTGCTGGCTGCCGTACCAGGACCCCACCAGTGCCGTGCCCTCGTGCGCGAGCAGGTCCAGCCCTCCGGCGAGCGCGGAAGGGGTGCCGGAGAGCTCCAGGACCAGTGGCACTCCTTGGGAGGGCAGGCGGAACGGCAATTCCCCGGGGTCCACCGCCGGGACGCCCAGCGAGGCCGCCAGCGAACGGCGTTCCGCGGACGGGTCGGCCGCCACCACGGTCGCGCCGGCACGCTGCAGCAGCAGCGCCGTGAGCACGCCGACCACGCCCAGGCCGAGCACCGCGACGGTCTCCTGGGCCACGGGTCCCGCGTCGAGGCTGAGCTGCAGTGCGGTCTCGGCGAACGGGAGCAACGTGGCCAGGCGGGGAGCGGTGCCCGGAGGGAGGACGACGACGTCGTCCTCGCCGACCACGAACCGGTCCTGGTGGGGGTGGAAGGCGAAGACCAGCGTTCCGGGTGCCACCGAGCCGGCCGAACGCTCGACGTCGCCGACGCAGCTGTAGCCGTACGGGAAGGGATAGCGGAAGGTGCCCCCCAGCGACCCGATCCGCTCGTCGATCGCGAGCTCAGGGTCGAGCAGCCCCCGGTAGGCGAGCAGCTCGGTACCGGTGCTGATGCCCGAATACAGCGTGCGCACCAGCAGCCGGCCCGGCTCCAGGGCGGGCAGGTCCACGGCCTCGACGTCGACCTGCCCCGGGGCCAGGAACACCAGCCGGCGGGCACTCATCGCCGTTCTCCCTCCCCGGTCGCGTGAACCCGGCTGGCCGCGGGTGCGTGACGGTAGCGTGCAGAGCCCCCGGTTGGCGCGGCAGCGAGGAGCCCGGCGGATGGATGCTGCACTGTCACCGCCGCTGGAGGTGGCCTCCGCCCCGATCCCGACCCCGTACGGCGAGTTCCGGGCACGGGCGTTCGAGAGCTCCACCGGACACGTGCACCTCGCCCTGGTTTTCGGCGA
Source organism: Blastococcus sp. (assembly GCA_025965795.1). Taxonomy (GTDB): domain Bacteria; phylum Actinomycetota; class Actinomycetes; order Mycobacteriales; family Geodermatophilaceae; genus Blastococcus_B. The sequence goes on along the minus strand of JAOPWH010000256.1, from coordinate 20,512 downwards.
GATCGGCGCCGGGCTCTCCGTGCTCACCCGCCTGCACTCCGAGTGCCTGACCGGCGACGCGATCGGCTCGCTCCGCTGCGACTGCGGGCTGCAGCTCCGCTCGGCGCTTCGCACGGTGGCCGCCGAGGGTCGCGGGGTCGTCCTCTACCTCAGCGGTCACGAAGGACGAGGTATCGGTCTGGTCGACAAGCTCCGTGCCTACGTCGAGCAGGACGCCGGCGCGGACACCGTGGACGCCAACCTGCGGCTCGGCCTCTCCGCCGACCTGCGGGACTACGGCGACGGGGCCGCCGTCCTGGCCTCCCTCGGGGTTCGATCGGTCCGGCTGCTGACGAACAATCCGGACAAGGCAGTGGGCCTGCGGCAGCACGGCGTCGAGGTGGAGTCGCTCCGGCCGCTGGGCACCGCCGCGAACCGGCACGACCGCGGCTATCTCCAGACCAAGCAGGTGCGGCTCGGCCACCTCCGGTCGACCGGGGCACCGCTGACCGAGGTTCCGGTCGAGCCGGTCGACGTCGGCGCCCTGCTCGGCTCCCTGCAGCCCCGGACCGACCGGCCGAACGTCGTGCTGAAGTACGCCCAGACGCTCGACGGCCGGATCGCGACGCGCACCGGCGACGCGAGATGGATCAGCGGAGAGGCGGAGCGGCGGGTGTCGCACGCCATGCGCGCCGGCGTCGACGCGGTCCTCGTCGGAGCGAACACGCTGCTCCACGACGATCCCCAGCTCACCGTGCGGATGGTTCCGGGGGCCTCGCCGATGCGCGTGGTCCTGGACTCCACCCTGCGCACCCCCCTCACCGCCAAGGTCCTGTCCGAGGACGCCGCGACCGTCGTGCTCTGCCGGCCCGACGCCGATCCCGCCCGCCGGCGTGCCCTGGTGGCGACCGGTGCCACGGTGCGCGACGTCCCCCCGGGGCCCGAGGGACTGCGGGTCGACGACGTCCTGCGCCTGCTGCGTTCCCTCGGGATCGCGTCGCTGCTGGTCGAGGGCGGAGGGCGGGTGCTCACCTCGATGCTCCGTGCGCGAATGGTCGACCGGGTCGTCGTCTCGATGTCGCCGACGATCATCGGTTCGGGGATCGAGGCGGTCGGGCCGCTCGGCGTGGACCGCGTGGCTGCCGGCATCGGCCTCGTCAACCGGTCGGTCTTCCTGGCCGGCGACGACGTCCTGCTCGCGTTCGACGTGGCGACGGCGGCTGCCGTCGGCTGACGCCGATCAGCCGACGCGGGATGCGGCAGCGCCCCGCACGCCCGGAGCCTGCTGTGCCGTGGTTCCGCGGCGCACCCGGTCGACCACCATGACGACGGCCCCGGGCAGCGTCGCGACCAGCCCCATGACGCCGTAGGCGGTGGCGGCGGCGACACCCTGGTCGGCTCCGAGGCCGGCCGCGGCGAAGGCCCACGCGGCAACGCCCTCGCGGGGACCCCATCCGCCGACGTTGAGGGGCACGGCCATCGCGAGCAGCACCAGCATGGCCAGCGGCGCCAGGCGCGCGGGCGAGCCGGCCGCCCCGGTGGTCTCTGCCGCGACCAGGAAGATGCTGGCGTGGCCGGCGGCGACGACCACGGAGGTCAGCACGACGACGGGCCACGCGCGCGGGTCGAGCAGACCGTCGCGCACGTCGGCGCGCGCCGTTCGGAGGATCTTCGCCCGTCTGGAGGGGCCGCGGTGCGGAAGGGCCCGGAGCAGGAGGACGACGCAGACCGCCCCGGCGGCGACCGCTGCTCCGATCCAGCCCATCGCCGGCCGCACCGGAGAGTCCAGGGCGAGCAGACCGGTCAGGGCGAGGACGACCAGCACCAGCTGGCCCGCTGTCCGCTCCCAGGCGACGGCCCGGAGCCCCCGGCCGATGTCTCCGGCGTCGAGGCCGTGCCGCATGCCGCGGTGCAGGTCGCCGACCACGCCACCGGGCAACGCACTGTTCAGGAACTGCGACCGGTAGTAGGCCGCGATCGCCGTCGGCAGGGGAAGGCCCACACCCAGACCGGCCGCGACGGTCTGCCACCGCCAGGCCGAGCACGCGGTGGTCAGCGCCGTGATGCACACGGCGGCCAGCAGAGCCGGGACGCTGATCAGGCGGACGCCGTCCAGGAAGGGACCGCCGCCCAGCCGCCAGACGAGCACCGCCAGGATGGCGGCACCGCCGGCCGGGCGGGCCCAGGCCCATGTCCTGGTGCGGGCACCGCTCATGACGGCACCGGCTCCCTCGCTCCGGCGGCGCCCGCGGCGAGGAGCGCGGTGGCGACGTCCCGCGCCGTCGCGTCCCAGCCCGCCAGCCCCCCGCGCCGCTCGCGGGCCGCCCGTCTCAGACGCGAACGCAGGCCGGCATCGCGCAGCCACGCGCCGAGCGCCTCGCCGAGGGCGACCGGGTCCTCGGCCGGCACGAGGATCCCGGGAGGGCCGTCAGCGGCGGAGCCGAGCGCCTCCGGGATGCCACCGACGGCGGTGGCCACGACCGGCACTCCGGCGGCCAGCGCCTCCGGAACGACCATGCCGTACGCCTCGAGCCGCGACGGGAGGACCAGCAGGTCGGCGCCACGGTAGGCCCGGCGCAGCGCGTCGCCCACCCGTGGTCCGGGAAAGGAGATCCGGTCGAGGATGCCGTGCCCGGCGGCCGAACTCCGGAGGCGGGCGACGAAGGCGGGATCCCGGTCGAGCGCGCCCAGGCAGGTGCAGTGCCACTCCGGAGCGTCGATCGAGCCGAGCGCCTCGACGAGCAGGTCGTGCCCCTTGTGCGGGACGACGGCGGCGACGCAGAGCAGCCGCCCGCCGCCCGGGGTGCCGGGGGCCTCGTCGTCCGGGTCCACGCCGGGACGCGCGACGTGCACCCGCTCCGGTGCCAGCCGGTACCGGTCGAGCAGCCGTTCCCGGGTCCACGCGCTGGTCGCGACGACGGCCTGCGCGCGCGTGAGGACCGCACCCTCGGCGTCCTCGGCTACGCCTTCCCCGCCCGAGGGCATGTGCACCAGGACCACGATCCGCAGCCGCTGCGACTCGGGCACCAGCACCGCGGCGGCCGCGGACGCGATCAGCCCGTCCAGCAGGACGAGGGCGCCGTCCGGCGCTTCGCCCGTGGCTCGCGCGAGCCGCGAGAGGTCCGCCGTACCGGGCCGGGGCCACGGGCCCGGTACGACGGATTCCCGCACGGACCACCCGAGCCCGCGCAGCTCCTGGCAGACCCGGCGGTCGTAGGTGTTGCCCCCGCTCGGCCGGAGCGGGTCGTCGACGCCCTCCGGAAGGACGACGTGGACCGTCGTCACGGGGCCGCGCCTGACACCCGGCCGCGGACCCGCCTCTCCCGCGAGGATGGCGATGCGCCTCGTTCCACCGGCCGCACCTCCTCGACGTGCTCGCTGAACCGCATCGTCGCGCAGTCCGTGTTCGTCGGCGTACCTATCGACACGGAGGTGCCGTGCTCACGGTTCACCGGGGCGTGCTGGCCGGGCTGACGGTCCAGGTCGTGCTGGTCGGCACACTCGCCGGCGCAGCAGGCGTGGGCGCGGCGGGGATGGTCGCCGGCCTGATCGTGGGGGCGGGGACCGCCGTCCTGCTGTCCCGTGCGCTCCGGCGCTCCGGCGCCCGGGTTCTGGGACCGGCAAACCTGGTCACGCTGCTGCGATCGGTTCTGGTGGGTGGCGTCGCCGCACTGGTCGTGGACTCCGTCGAAGGGTCCGGGCCGGTGGCTCCGCTGATCGGGCTCGCCGTGCTGGCCCTGGCCCTCGACGCGGTCGACGGCCGGGTCGCGAGGCGCACCGGCACGGTCTCGGCGGTCGGCGCGCGCTTCGACATGGAGGTCGACTCCGTCCTCGTCCTTGTCCTTAGCGCGTACGTCGCCCGTTCGCTGGGTGCGTGGGTCCTCGCGATCGGCTCGGTGCACTACGTGCTGGAAGTGGCCCGGTGGGCACTGCCGTGGTTGCGCCGCCCGACGCCACCGCGCCACTGGTGCAAGGTCGTGGCCGCCGTCCAAGGGATCGTGCTGATCACGGCGGCCGCGGGCGTGCTGCCCCGCCCCGTCGCCGTCCTGGCCCTGCTCGCCGTGGCCGCACTGCTCGTCGAGTCGTTCGGCCGGGAGGTGGCCTGGCTCTGGCGCGCTCGTCGCTTCCCGGCCGAACCGCCGGCCGAACCGCCGGCCGTCCGCGGGGCCGGCGGCGGGCACGGCCGCTGGAGGACGGCGACGACCGTCCTCGCGTTCCTCTTCGTCTGGTTCGTGCTCGTGACCCCGCAACGGTTCGACCACGTCACTCCGGCGGCCTATCTGCGCATCCCCGTGGAGGGCCTCGCCCTGGTGGGGCTCGCGCTGGTCGTGCCGCCGCGCCGGCTCCGTGGCCTCGCCGTGGCCGCCGGCTCCGTGCTCGGCGTCCTCGCGGTCGTGCGGATCCTGGACATGGGGTTCTGGGAGGCGCTGCACCGGCCGGTCAACCCGGTGAACGACGCAGGGCTGCTCGGGCCCGCCGTGGGTGTGCTCCAGGACTCCGTCGGGCGCGGCTGGGCGGATGCCGCCGTCGCCGCTGCGGTTCTCCTGGCCGTCGCCGTCCCGGTGGCCATGACCGTGTCGGTGGTGCGGGTGCTCCGGGTCGCCCGACGCCACCGCGGGGTCGCGGCGCGGTCGGCCGGGGCGCTCGGAGTGCTCTGGCTGGTGTGCGCGCTGTTGGGCGTCCAGCTGACGCCGTTCGCACCGATGGCCTCCCGCAGTGCGGCCGAGCTCGCGGTGGACCAGGTCGGCGACGCAGTGGCCAACCTCCGGGATCGGCCGGTGTTCGCCGCCCAGCTGGCGGCCGCCGACCCCTACCGCGCAGTGCCGGACGAGGACCTGCTCAGCGGCCTGCGGGGCAAGGACGTGATCGTCGCCTTCGTCGAGAGCTACGGGCGGGTCGCGGTGCAGGACCCGTCGATCGCGCCCGGTGTCCGGGCCGTGCTGGACGCCGGCACCGAGAGCCTGCGGGCGGCCGGGTTCTCCTCCCGCAGCGCCTTCCTGACCTCGTCGACGTTCGGGGGCACGAGCTGGCTGGCGCACGGGACCCTGCACTCCGGTCTCTGGACCGACAGTCAGCAGCGCTACGACCAGCTGCTCGCCAGCGACCGGTTGACGCTTCCCGCCGTCTTCCGCCGTGCCGGGTGGCGGACGGTCGTGGACGTGCCGTCCAACCGGGATCCGTGGCCGGAGGGGAGGGCGTTCTACCGTTTCGACGAGGACTACGACCGGCACGACGTGGGATACGCCGGCCCGAAGTTCAGTTTCGCGGCGATGCCCGACCAGTACACGCTGGCAGCCTTCCAGCGCCGGGAGCTCGCGCCCGGCCATGCACCCGTCATGGCCGAGATCGATCTCGTCACGTCGCACGAGCCGTGGACGCCGTTGCCGCGGATGGTCGCCTGGGACGAGGTGGGCGACGGGTCCGTCTACCGCGGCATGCCGGCGGAGGGACTCACACCCGCAGACGCTTTCCGGGACGACGGCACCGTCCGGGCCCTGTACGGGACGTCGATCGAGTACTCCCTCAGCGCCCTCGTCTCATTCGTGACCACGTTCCACCGCCACGACCGGAACCTGGTGCTGGTCCTGCTCGGCGACCACCAGCCCGGCCCGGTGGTCAGCGGCCCGGACGCAGGCCACGACGTCCCGATCACGATCCTCGCCGCCGATCCGGCCGTGATCGACCGCGTCTCGGCCTGGGGCTGGGACGACGGGATGCGACCGGGTCCGCAGGCGCCGGTGTGGCCCATGGACGCGGTGCGGGACCGGTTCCTGGCGGCCTTCGGGCCCCTGCCGTCGGGAACCACCACCCGTGCCGCCGGCGGGCCGCCCTGATCGAGGAACCGCCTACGGAACCCGCTCACGAGAGGACCGACCACCATGACGACGCCGACCACGATGACGACGCCGGCGCTGGAACGCAGTGCCCTGTTCAGCGCGCTGGTGGGGCTCACCTCGCTGGGGATCCTGCTGCAAGGCCTGTGGGCGGGGATGTTCATCCGTCCGGGAAAGCCCTTCGACAGCACCTGGGTGACCGTGCACGCCCGGGGCGGGGAGGCGACGATCGCGCTGGCCGTGGCGGCCGCGGTCGTCGCGGTCTGGAAGCTCCGGTCCCGGCGCGACCTCGTCGCGGGCAGCGCCGCACTCGTCGTCCTGCTGGCCCTCGAGGCCTATCTCGGCGGGGAGATCTTCGAGCACCAGGGCCTGACGGTCGTGCACATCCCGCTGGCGCTCGCGCTCATGGCCCTGGCCGTCTGGCTCCCGTTCCGGAGCCGGCGCCCTCGTCCGCGGGCGGACTGATCAGACCCCCACGCCGAGCAGCCGGTCGTAGCGCGGGACGGCCTGACCGGCGGAGTCGACGACCAGCCGCAGGGGAGTGACCTCGGGGCCGGGATAGCTCTGCTCGCTGCCCTCGTTGGCGTCCTCGGCGCTGATCCCGACGTCCGAGGCAGGGTCCTTGCCGACGGCGAACGGTCGCAGGACCGGCTCGGCCGGGTCCCGCAGCGAGATGATCAGGTGCCACGCGTACGCGGGATTGTGCAGCCGGAAGTCGATGACCGAGAAGTTCGCCGGCTGACGGCGGTGGACGTGGAACAGAGCGACGGCCTCGAGGTCGCACGCATCCAGCCGGCGGTAGATCTCCAGCAGCTCGGTGGTGTCGGCGACGAAGCCGGCGTCGTCGTAGGCCCGGAAGTACGTGCCCTGTGCCTCGAAGACCGGTCGCATGCTCGGGTCGTTGCGGCGGTTCTTCCTCGGGTCGAAGAACGCGACGTCCGTGGCGACGTACGGGAAGTGCCGGTCCGCCGGGTCGGCGAGCAGCAGCCCGAAGGACTTCAGCCCCTCGGCGTGCACGGCGGTGGTCGTGCCGAGCAGTCGGTCCAGCAGAGTCTCCGAGACCCGGACGACCTGCTCGGGCGCCTGCCGTGGGGGAGGGACGAGGCCAGAGGTCCGAGTGTCCATGACCAACTCCGGTCGGGGGAGGGTGAGAAGGCGACAGTGACCAGATGTCGCCCGACCCGCCCCGGATACGGGAGCGGCCGCGAACCCTCGTCAGGCGCTGAGCGCCTCGCGGCGCTGCAGGCGCAGCCGTCGGCGCTCGCGCTCGGACAGGCCACCCCAGATGCCGAACCGCTCGTCGTTGGTCAGGGCGGACTCCAGGCACTGGGCCCGGACCGTGCAGCCGGTGCAGACGCGCTTGGCCTCGCGGGTGGAGCCACCCTTCTCCGGGAAGAACGCCTCGGGGTCGGTCTCGGCACAGAGGGCCTCCTGTCGCCACTCGTCGCCGGCGGCCGCGAACGCGTCCCACGACGGCTCCGGCATCGGCTCCGGCGCGGGGGCGTCGTAGAAGTCGGCGTCGAAGGCATCGGGGAGGAGCGTGAGGTACGGGCGGGCGAAGGAAGTCATGTGCTGCTCCTGTGAATGGCGGGAAGACGCCGACCGTGACGGACCGGTACGGCCTGGCTGCTGTCGGTGACGTTACGGATCCGTGATCCCCAGGGGACAGGCACAAACCGGACGAAACGGCTCCGTCCGATTGGCGGAATGTGTCGAGCCGGTAGCGGCCGTGGGCGCGCCGCCCGAGACAGCGGAGCGCCCCGGCCCCCCCGAGGGGACCGGGGCGCGCCCGGTGCTACCGCCGATCCTCAGTCGGCGTAGACGTGGAACCAGTCGAACTGCGAGGTCGCCGGGTCCCCGCCCTGGTTGCCGTGCGAGATGAGCCCGATGCGGATGTCGGAGCCTGCCGGCAGAGTCCACACGCCGCCGACGACCCAGGTGTGGCCGTCGCGACTGGTCGACGCCTGCAGCTCGTGCTCACCGCTGGCGTCGGTCCGGTGGGTGATCCGCAGCCAGGTCGTGTCGGCGGGCGGACCGATGATGGTGCCGCCGTACGAGAGAGCGTTCGCGTCGGTGTCCGATGCGTAGGGCATCTCCTTGCCGAACTCGGTCTGCCGGGTGTTCCAGATCGCCACGTGTGACAGCCGGGTGAAGAGGTCGTCATTCACGTAGGCGATGAGCCCGCCCTGCTGGTAGTTGCGGATGACGTCCGTGCCCAGGTCGATGGTCAGCTTGGTCACGGCGGTCCAGTTACCGGCCGGCGCGTTCCGCAGCAGGATGCCTGCGTTGTTGCTGGTGCCGGTCAGGTCCTTGGACTCGACCTGCCAGTTCAAGGACCCGCCGGAGACCGTGTACTGCGGGTCCCGGACCTTCTCCCAGCCCGGCTCCAGCGAGCTCCCGTTGAACTCGTCGCTCGGGCCGGGGAGGAGCGTTCCGGTTCGAGGTCCAGGGACCATCCGGGTGACCAGGGTCGCGGCCCTCATCGCGGACAGGTTGTCCACCTCGCCGCCAGGGCCCCGGACGACCGCTCCCGCCTGACCGCTCAGCGCGTAGCCCCTGGGCAGGGCCAGCGAGACGCGGGCCAGCGGGTCGCCGAGCCGGGCGTTGGTCAGCTCGGCGGTCGCGGTGTTCCCGCGGACCTCCAGGGCGAGGTTGTGCCAGTCCTGGTGGGCGAACCCGGCCGGCAGTGCGGCGCCTCGCTGGGAGGCGACCGCACCGCGGTTGGTCGCGCGGAGGATGAGCCTGCCGCTCGCCGGATCGATCCGTGCGGTGATCGCATGGCCGTTCGTCCCGACAGCGGCCTGGAGGCCGTACTCGCCGGGATTCTCGGACGTGCGGCGCAGATCCGCCTCTACGCGCACCTGCGCCGGCAACGTGCCGCGCGAGAGCAGGGTGTTGGTGCCGGTGCCGGTGGAGCCCAGCGCCGCGCCCGACTGGTCGTCAGTGACGGGGGCCCAGTGACCGTCCCGCACGAAAGCGCTGCCGCCGTCGTCGAAGTTCGTGACGTAGGCGCCGCGAGTGGTGGGGCCGGGCTGCCGAGTCTGCGAGGGCCCCGCGCCGGCCCGGGTGATGGGCCAGCCGCCGATCCAGTCGAGCCGGTCGATGAGCATCGGCCGCTCGTTGATGCCCCCACGGCCGTTCAGGTAGGGGTCGTTGCGGTCGATCGCGTGGTAGACGATCCAGTCCTGGCCGGCGAGGTCGGTGACCACCGCGTTGTGGCCGGCGCCGATCCACTTGTTGCCGTTCTGGTAGAGCGCCGGCGTTCCGCCGGCCCGCGACTGGTTCATCGGCACGCCCTCGCGGTCGACGAACGGTCCGGTCACGTTCCGCGAGCGCCCGACGTGGACGCTGTAACCGGTCGTCGGCCCCGCGCAGCAGTTGGCGGAGGATGCGAAGAGGTACCACCAGCCGTTGCGCTGAACGACGTAGGCGCCCTCGTACTTGTTGTCGATCGCCACCTGGGTCGGGGTGCCGGTCGCCTCGCTGCCGGGTTCGGTGCCCTGGTCGGCGAGCTCGGTGACATAGATGCCGCCGTAGTAGGAGCCGTAGTAGAGGTATTCCCTGCCCTGGGGCCCGACGATCATGTGCGGGTCGAAGGTCCAGAGGTAGTTGTCGTTGCTCCCGCGGGGGCCGACGACCGGGTCGTCGGAGGGGACCCACGGGCCGAGGGGGGAGTCGGAGTAGGCGACGCCGATGGCGTTGTCGTTGTGCTCCGCGTAGTCGCCGCCTGGTTCGACGCCCTCCCCGGGCTGAATGACCTCGGTGACGACGTAGTACAGCCGGTACTGACCGTCGACGTAGCGGATGTCGGGGGCCCACAGGGCCGCGTCCGGCTCAGCCCACGCCGGCTTGGTCGCCTCGGTGAAGGCGTCGCCGACATGCTTCCAGTGCACGAGGTCCTCGGACTGCAGGATCGGCAGGAGGTGCCGGTCGGGCTCGTTCTCCTTGAGCGGGTCAGTGGTGCCGTAGGCGTACCAGTAGCCGTCCTTGCCGCGGATGACCGCCGGGTCGGCGAAGGTGTCGGCGTCCGGGTGGCTGACCGGGTTGGTGTACGCGGTCCCGGTCCCGTCGCCCGGCGCGGCGGCGGCAGACCCTGGCGGGACCAGGAGGGCCATGCCCACGACGGTCGCGGTGGCGGCGATGGTCCCGCGGAGGCGGCGGCTGGATGTGCGCATGGGACTTCCCCCGTCACGGATGTACAACGTTGTCAAATGTGGCGCGCGTCACCGTAAGCCCGTCTCGCGCGCACGACAACGCGAACTCGGAACTTCTCGACGTCAGCGGTGGAACCGCTGCGGGACAGGCGGGAACAGGGTCAGCCGGGAGGTCCGTCCTGGGGACGCCGTCGCCGTCGCCGTCGCCGTCGGCGGCCGGTGGCGCAGACGAGACCGAGCAGCAGGAGGACGCCGGTGATCCAGCCGGCCGTCTCGGCCCCTGGCGTCGGCGCCGTCCTGGTCGCGGGATCCAGGAGACCGGCGCTCCACGACCAGATCCCGTGACCGACGACGTAGCCGAGGAGCACCACGAGCAGCGCGGGAACCGCGAGGACCAGGACGAACACGACACCTCCGGCTCGGCGCCAGCAGGGGCAACGCCCCACAGTGCCTTCCGGCCGTGGGGGTCCGGTGGATGCGGGCACGCCACGACCCCCGGGCGCCGAGGCGCCGCGGGGGTCGAGGGAGAGGTGCGGCTACTTCAGGAAGCTGTGCTCGCGGACCAGCGGCAGGCGCTCCCACTGTCTGCCGAAGCCGAGCGTCCTGCCGGCACCGGCGAGCACCAGCATCCCCAGGACCAGGGCGTAGATGAGGTGGTCGTCCATGAAGAGGTTGTTGTCGGGGGGAAGAACGGCCGTGAACATCATGACCAGCAGTGCGGTGCCGGAGACGGCTGCGATTCGCATCCCGATGCCCAGGATCAGGGCAAGGCCGACGCCGAGCAGGGCCAGCATGAACAGCCAGTCGACGATCGCGTTGCCGGCCAGGCCCGTGTAGAAGTCGGCCAGCGGGCCCTTGGTGCCGAACGTCAGGAAGCCTTCGGTGGGGGAGCCACCATGGATCCAGGCGGCCGGCCCGAAGTAGTCGGTCGCGCCGGTCTCGGCGTCGACCCCCGTCCCGTGGCCGAGGGCGAACGCCTTGTCGAGGAACGCCCAGAGGAAGATCCAGCCGAGGCTGATCCGGGTGACCGCCGCCAAGATCCGGAACCAGCGGTGCGATGTCGTCTCGTCGGCTCCGACCCCGGTGGTCTGGATCAAGCCTGCCGGCGTGTCGGGTACCTCGATGGCGCCGTCCCGGAGGCCTGTGCGCTTCGGGTGAACGGTGGCGGTCATGTCACTCTCCTGTCGTCTGGTTTCGATCTCAACCTCCTGCCGACCTCCGCCCGCCGCCATGGGCCGAAGGTCCATACCTGCAGGCCACAGGTCCCGTTCCCGGGGATCACGACCTCCCGCCGGGCGCGTCGAGCGCGCCGATGGTGCCGGGGCTGCTCGGTGCCGGTGGGGTCGCCGCCGCTCGGATCCGCCGTCCGTGCAGGAGTGAGATCTGCACGGCGATGTAGGCACGCTCGGGCCAGGGCACCCACGGCGTGAGGCCGAGCTCATGGAGGGCCGCCACCTCCGCGGGGTCCCTCACCAGCCGGGACGGACCCACGACCGTCACGTTCCAGCCGGTCCTGCCACCGGCGTCGAAGGAGTCGACCTCGAACGCGACGACGGCTCCGCGGCTGGCGGCCGCGACCTTGCTCCCGGTGCGGGTCGGGATCAGCACCTGGCCACCGATCACCGCGAACGAGACCGGCTGGATCGCCGGCAGTGCCCCCTCGGTGTAGCCGATCCGGCCGATGCTGACCGTGGGCAGCAGTCGTAGGCACTCGGCCTCGTCGAGCACCTCGAGCACGTCGGGCTCCAGTGCTTCGGCGGTCGCGAACACGAGGTTCTCCCCGGGAACGGGAAGCTCCGCTGCGGGTCGGCGCGGGTCGGCGCGCATGGGACGGCGGATCACTCCGCCGCGGCGACGCGCACCGGGACAGCGACGCTGAGCAGGACGACGGAGTCCTCGTCGGCCCGCAGGCTGTGCCGGCAGTCGGGGATAGGGCTCAGTTGCTGACGGCCGAGGTGGACCGTCTGATCACCGGCGACCAGCCGGACGCGCCCGCGGACCACCATGAGGCTGGCCGGCCCCGGGCTCTCGTGCTCGCTCAGCTCCGCGCCCTCCCGGAGCGCGATGAGCGTCTGGCGCAGACCGTCGACCGGGTGGGGCAACGTGCGGCCGGCACGGTGGGACCGGCCTTCGGCGGCGGCTGCCAGCAGCTCGTCGCCGAGCGCCAGCAGGTCGGGGGGTTCGCGGTCCACAACCTGCAGCGTGGACCCGTCGCTGCGATCCCCGCGACGGTCCTTCGACGTCGGGCGCGGGACTTTCGGCCCTGCTCTCGTGCCGGCGACGTCGAGGACGGTCGGCCGGAGGACCTCCATGCCCTGAGCATTCCGCGGCGTTCCGGTATCTGGCGTTCGCGAGGGCCGTACGCACCCGCTGCCGGGACCTTCGGCCCTGACCCGTGCCCGGCGAAAGGCACCTAACCTGCAGACATGCAGGCGACAGAGCACTCCGCAGGCGCCATCACGGTGTTCCTTCTCGACGACCACGAGATCGTGCGGCGCGGGGTGGCCGACCTGCTGGAGAGCGACCCGGACATCCGCGTGATCGGCGAGGCGAAGAACGCCACCGAGGCGCTCGCCCGCGTACCGGCCCTGCGCCCCGACGTGGCCATCCTCGACGTGCGGCTCCCCGACGGGGACGGCGTGTCGGTCTGCCGCGATCTTCTGTCCCGCATGCCCGCGCTCAAGGTGATCATGCTGACCAGCTACAGCGACGACGAGGCGCTGTTCGAGGCGATCATGGCGGGCGCCTCGGGTTACCTGCTCAAGCAGATCCTCGGTCAGGACCTCGTCGCCGGCGTGCGCACCGTGGCCGGCGGCGGGTCGTTGCTGGACCCGTCGGCCACGACCGCCGTGCTGGAACGGATGCGCCGGGCCACCGAGCCGTCCGGCCCGCTGGCCAAGCTCAGCGAACAGGAGCGCACCGTCCTCGAGTTGATCGGCGAGGGGCTCACCAACCGGCAGATCGGCGAACGCATGTTCCTGGCCGAGAAGACGGTGAAGAACTACGTCTCCCACCTGCTGGCCAAGCTCGGCCTGGAACGTCGCACGCAGGCCGCCGTTCTCGCCACCGAGCTGCGCAGCCCTCATCCGTCGTCGGGTCGCTGAGCGTCGGCGGCCCCGGGCCGACCAGCGCAGGCCGCTGCGTGCTCCCAGGTCGATCCCGCGGCCGTGCTCACTGCGAAGCGGGCACCGGAGCGGTGAGCGCCGTCGCGATCTCGGCGGCCCAGTCCGCGACCGCCGCCCAGTCGCGGAAGTCGCCGACCGGGGCGCGCATCGCCGTCACCATCGCCCGCTCGCCGAGCGTCAGGCGTGACGTGTCCAGCCGCCCGGGGAAGGTCCGGTGCTCGCGGGCCCCGGTCAGCGCGGTCAGGGGGCCGGCATCGTGCGGATCGTCGGGGGGGAACGGCGCCTCCCCGATCGGGCCGCTCGAGAAGAGCCAGACCGGCCGGGTCCGCAGGCTGTGGGCGTAGGCGGCGGCGTAGTCCCGGGCGGGGGTCAGCCATCGGCCGGCGTAGACCGCGCTGCCCACCAGGACCGCGTCGAAGACCGAAGGGTCGGGCCGCCGCTCCGCCGGTGCCACCACCGTCGTCAGGCCGGCCGCACGACCCGCGGCGCACTCGGCGAGCGCCTGGCCGAGGGCAGTGGCGATCTCCTCCGTGGCGCCGTGCCGGCTGGCGACGACGACCAGGACGTGCGGCGCCGGGGCGGTCATCGGCGACGTCATGACGTGCCTCTCCTCGGGTCGGTAGGCGTGTCGACGGCCTGGTCGACCGCCCGGGGGGCGCACGTCAGGATGCGCACCGCGACGACGCCGCCGACCGTCGTCGCGAGCGACTGCAGAGCGCGCTCCTCGACCTCGGGGGACACCTGGGGGTCGCCGTGGACCCGTCGGATCGCGGCCGTTCCCTCGCTGGTCACGATGTCCCAGGCGCCGCGTTCGCCGGTGTAGTCCTCCACCAGCTGCAGCACGTCTGCCGTGATGTCGTCGTCCGGCCGGACCAGCGCGCGCAGCAGGTCGCGGCGGCTGACGATCCCGACGAGCCGGCCGTCCTCGAGGACCGGCACGCTCCTCAGGCCGTCGTCGACGAAGAGCCTGGCGACGTCGGCCGAGTCGGCGGTGCCGTCGACCGAGCGCACGTGCCGGGTCATGACCCCACGAACCAACGCGGACGGCGCCGCGGCGGAGACCCGCGCGTCCCTCCGGGCGTGCAGACGGGGATCGGGCGGCAACCTGTCGCGCAGCACATCGGCCTCGGCGACGATCCCGACGAGCTGCTGCTCGTCGTCCACCACGGGCAGGGCGGCGAAGCCCCGCTCGCTCATCACCTGCCCGGCGTACTTCGCGGAGGTTCCCGGTCCGACCGTGACCACCGCACGCGACATGACATCTCGAACCTGCATGACAGACCCTTCGCCGTGGGCAGCGCACCGGCGCCTCCCTTCCGACGGTAGGCACGGCGGGCTGCCTGCTGAAGGGTCGCCGGACGCCGGGTGACAGGACCAACGTCCCGACCGGAGAGCCGGCCGCCTCCGGGTACTCGGTGCCGGAGTGACGCAGGTCCCTTCCTCGCGGGACCCATGCCCCCGGACACGCGACGGCGCCGGGCGCCATCGTCAGGTGGACGTCCCGACACCGCGCGGGGCCCGCGAAGGAGGAACCATGGACATCGGCGCGAACACGAGTCGCCCGCCCGAGGACACCGGGGCCGCTCCCAGGTGCGTGGTCGTCGGCGTGGACGGGTCCGCAGGATCGGCAGCGGCGCTGCGGTACGCACTGCTGACGGCGCTGCAGCGCGGGGACGCGCTCAAGGTCGTCGCCGCCTACGCCCCCGAGATCCCGTGGACGGCAGGTGCTCCGCTCGCCGTTGCCGACATGGCCGGGATCCGGGAGGACGCGGAGAGCCGCGCCACCGTGCTGCTCCAGGAGATGCGCGAGGAGCTGTCGTCCGGAGGATGGCCTGGCGTCGACGACCTGGACACGTCCGTGGTCGCGTGCCAGGGGTCGGCCGCGGTGGAGCTGCTGCGCCGGTCGCTCGAGGCAGACCTGGTCGTGGTGGGGAGCCGGGGGAGGGGTGCTGTCAGGAGCGCGCTGCTGGGTTCGGTGGCGCTGCACACCGCGACGCACGCCGCCTGCCCGGTGGTCGTGGTGCACCCCGCCGCCGAACCGGCGGAGACGCCGCGGGTCGTGGTCGGCGTGGACGGATCCGAGGCCGCCCGCGCGGCGTTGGCGACGGCCGTCGACGAGGCGGTACGGCGCGACGTCGAGCTCCACGTGGTGACGACGTTCTCGGTCACGGACTACTGGACCGACCTGGCCTCGGTGGTCCTTTCCTCGGTCGAGGAGACCCAGGCCGCTGCCCGGCAGTGGGTAGGGGCACAGGTCGCCGCCGCCCTGCAGGAGCGACCGGCAGGGGCCGCGGCTCCGGTCGTCCGGATCGAGGTGGTCGCGGGAGCGCCGTCGGACGTGCTGATCGACCGTGCGCGCGGTGCGGCCCTGCTCGTGGTGGGCAGCCGCGGACGGGGCCTCTTCCGTGCCCTGCTCGTGGGTTCGGTGGCGCTGGACTGCGCCATGCACGCGCCCGGCCCGGTGATGGTCGTGCACCCGCGGAGGAGCCGGTCGGCCCGGACGGTGGAGACCGCCGCGTACGCGCGGGTCTGAGAGGCCGACGGTGGACGCGGCGCGGAGACGGATCCGGGCACTGACCGACGTCCTCGTCGGTGGGTCGCAGGTGCTGGCCGCACTCCTGGCCTCGCCCCTGGCCGGGCGGTGGTACGCCCGCTGGGGCGCCCGGCCCGGTGAGCTGTCGGCGGCACTCCCCGGCGACGAGCTGGTGCCGGCGCCGATGCTCGGCTACACGCGAGCGGTCACCATCGAGGCGCCGGTGACGGACGTCTGGCCCTGGCTGGTCCAGATCGGCCAGGGCAGAGGTGGCATGTACGGCTACGACGGGTTGGAGAACCTGGTGGGCTGTGACCTGCACAGCGTCGACCGTCTGCTGCCGGAGCACCAGGTGCTTCGTCCGGGCGACCTCGTGCGACTCGGCCGTGAGGGGTATCCCTGTTTCCGGGTCGCGGCGGTGGACCCGCCGTCGACTCTCGTCCTCGTCGGCGCCGACCCCCGCCCGCCACATGCGGTCGGCTCGGCCACGACCGGCGCGGCAGTGACGTGGCAGTGGTCGCTGCGACCCGAGGCCGGCGGCCGGCGGACCCGCCTCGTCGTCCGTCAGCGGCTGGTCTGCCCGAGGTCACAGCGCCTGATGTGGCACCTCGTGAACGCCGTGGGTCTGGTGATGGAGCGGCGGATGCTGCACGGCATACGCCGTCGGGCAGAACGGATTACCGGCGACGGCCGCACCATGAGCCTGCGCCCGCCCGCCCCGCAGATGTCAGGGCGTGCGCAGGAACCGGGGCCGGGACGAGAGCCGTTCGTGCAGCTGGCCGAGAGGGCGCCTGAGCCAACCGCCGGAGGTCTCGGCCACAGGTCCGCTCAGCCGCTGCACCTCCGCAGCGAGAACGGCTCGCCGGTCCTCCAGGGCGGCCACCTCCGCGAGGAGTGCGGTCAGGCGCGCCGCGGCGACCCGGTCGGCGCACTCGCGGGTGGCGGCCGCCTCGGCATCCGCCCGGCGGCGCTCCTCCCGTCCGGTGCTGAGCATCCGGACCACCTCGTTGCGCGCCTGGAGCACGGCCACGGAGGCCTCCTCGGCGGCCTTCTGCCGGATCCGTCGGACCTCTGTGGCGGCGCGCCGCTCCGTCGCCCGCACCTCCGCGAGGCGGGCCGCGGCCGTCGCGCTCGCCTCCGCGCGGATCTCCCGGGCCGCCCGCTCGGCGTCGTCGACGACGACGGCTGCCGCGGCGGTCATCTCCTCGGCCTTCGTGGCGGCCTCCGCGACCGTCCGCATCGCGTGGCTGTCGGCATAGGCGATCCGCCAGCGCGCGTAGCCGAGCTTGAGCTTCGCCTCGGCTGCGGCAGCGGAGCGGTGCGCCTCGGCCTCGGTCCGGATGCTCTCCGCCTCGTCGGCCGCCGCGGCCAGCAGCGATCCGATCCGCCGCGAGACCTGGAGCATCTCGCCGCCGCCGGAGGAGTGCGAGAGCAGCTGTCGGGCCTCATCGAGCTCGGCGCGGGTGCGCAGGTGCCGGGCCATGAGGTGCTCCCGCTCGCGATCAGCGGTGGCGAGCTCGTCCTCCGCCCACTGGACGTAGGTGTCGACCTGGAAGCGGTCGTAGCCGGACACGGCCCTGCGGAACATGGGGGCGGCCTGGAACAGCGTGGGCAGGTCACCGGAGACGTGCGGCCGTGCACGGTCCGACGGCTCGGCCGGCACTGCCTCGAGTGCGCGCAGGGGTCGGGCAGCCCCCTCGTCGACGTACAGCTCCGCGCTCATTCCACCTGACTCCCCACGAAAGGACGCTCGAGCGGGAAACGCTACGGCGGCGGACCGGATCTCCGACCCGGACGGCGGGCCCGTCTCACTCGGACGGGAGGGCCCGACCGTCGTCCGAGGGGCCGGCTGATCCTGGACACAGCTCCCTCCGGCGGGTGACGGGACGGGCCGCTGCAGCCCGGGAGGCCGCGGCGGCGCGGACCCTTGTCCCGTGGCGCCCGATCCGACTCAGCCGGTACCCGGCAACATGACCGTTCCCCCGATGTTCGGGTGGGAGGACATCCTGACCGTCCTCGTGGTCACGATCGCCGTCGGCGTGGCCTTCCTCGTGGTCGGGGCGGCCGTGGCGTCACTCAGCGGGCGAGGGGAGTGGCAGGCGTTCCTGGACTCGCGATCGAGGCGCCCTGACTTCGAGGACAGGTCCGCGCCGCCGCTGCCGTAGCCGCGTCCGCCGGGCACCGGAGCACTGCGACCCCGGCGCCGGGACGGAGTCCCTACCGGTCCCACCCGGTCCGCGCTACCTTGCCGTTCTCGGGGGATCGCCGACGCGCTGCCGACCGCCCTCGCTGAGGACGACCGCGACGCCTTCCGTGAACGCGTTCCGAGGTCGTATGACCAGCGTCCTGCAGACGGGTCCCTGCGCCGGGTGCCCCGCTGAGCCGTCCGGTGGGTCCGGACGTCGCTCGGCGGGCCGCCGGCGCGCCCAGCCCGCCGGGTGGTTCCGCGGACGTGCATGCGCTGCTGGGCGCGTGGCCGGCGTCGACTCGACGACGGAGAGGACCGCACGATGACCACCGACCACGACCTGTTCCCGACCGACACCGCTGGCCTGCCCTGGGTGTTCCGGCCGCAGGAGATCCGGCTCGCCGACGGGGACCACTTCGCGCTGTCGATCGGGCCGGTCCGCAAGGACCTCGGCGAGAAGGATCTCGGGAGCCCCGGCTCGGCCGCCGAGCTGCGCATGCTGGCCTACAACGGGTCGATTCCCGGCCCGACCATCCGAGTTCCCCAGGGAGCCGAGCTCACGGTGGACGTGCGCAACGACGGCGACGTCGAGACCACCGTGCACTGGCACGGTCTGCGCCTGGAGAACCGCTACGACGGCGTGCCGCACGAGACCCAGGCGCCCATCCCGGTCGGCGGGGGCTACAGCTGCCGGGTGCAGTTCCCCGACCCGGGGTTCTACTGGTACCACCCCCATCTGCGCGAGGACTTCGCGCAGGAGATGGGCCTCTACGGAACGATCGTCGTCGACCCGGCGGAACCGGGGTACTGGCCGGCAGCCGACCGGGAGCTGACGATCACCCTCGACGACCTGCTCGTCGAGGACGGGCAGGTCGCCGCCTTCTCCCGCTCCGGGCCGAACTTCACCGCGATGGGCCGGTTCGGCAACGTGCTGCTGATCAACGGCGACGCCGCCTTCACCGCCTCGGCGACGGCCGGTGAGGTGGTGCGGTTGTACCTGGTCAACACCGCCAACACCCGGCTGTTCAACGTGGCGCTCAGCGGGGCGCGCATGAAGCTGGTCGGCGGCGACAGCGGCCGCTACGAGCGGGAGACGTTCATCGAGGACGTCCTCCTCGCCCCGTCCGAGCGGGCCGTCGTCGACGTGCTGTTCGACGCCCCCGGAGAGGTACGGCTCGAGCACCGGACGCCGGAGCGGACCTATGACCTCGGCGGGTTCGCCGTCGGCGCGACGACCAGCGGGACCGGGGCTGCGGCGGCTTCGTTCGCCACTCTGCGGACCGACCCGGATCTCACCGCCGAGCGCCGGATGATCGAGCACGACCTGCACCGGGAGCCGGACAAGATCCTGGGTTTCGTGTCGAAGATGCCGTTGCTCTACGGCGGGGACGCGCCGGCCGCGTCGTCCTACGTCTGCCCGATGCACCCCGCGGTGACGGCGATCGAGCCCTCCACCTGCCCGCTCTGCGGCATGCGCCTGGTCGCCGCCCTTCCGGCTCCGGTGTCCTATGTCTGCCCGATGCACCCCGGCGTCACCGCGGCCGAGCCGTCGACCTGTCCGCAGTGCGGCATGAAGCTCGTGCCGTCGGACGTCGAGCCGTCCACCTCGCACGCGGCCGCGGAGCCGCACGACCACGGAGGAGGAGACGGCCTGGAGTGGGAGGACCTCATGCCCGAGATCAACCGGGCGTCGGACCCGGGCAACATGATCTGGCAGCTCGTCGACGGGGAGACCGGCGCCGTGAACGGCGCGATCCACTGGGCGTTCACCGTCGGCGACCGGGTGAAGATCCGGCTGGTGAACGAGATGGACCAGGACCACCCCATGCACCATCCGTGGCACGTCCACGGGGCAGGCCGGTTCCTCGTCCTCTCCCGGGACGGCGCCCCGGAGCCGAACCTGGTCTGGAAGGACACCGTGCTGCTGCGCGCGGGACAAACCGTCGACGTCCTGCTCGACGTCAGCAACCCGGGCCTCTGGATGGCGCACTGCCACATCGCGGAGCACGCCGAGAGCGGCATGATGTTCAGCTTCGACGTGGCGCGTCGTCCGGAGCCGGTCCGGTGACGGCCGCCCCGCCGCTCGACGTGCTCGTGATCGGTGGCGGCCAGGCCGGCCTGGCCATGGGCTACCACCTGGCGCAGCAGGATCTGCGGTTCCAGATCGTCGACTCGGCCGCGGAGATCGGTGCCGTGTGGCGCTCGCGCTGGGACTCGCTGAGGTTGTTCACCTCGGGCCGCTACGACAACCTGCCCGGCATGCCGTTCCCCGCGGCCCCGGACGGTTATCCAGGCAAGGACGAGGTCTCGGACTACCTCACGGCGTACGCGAGGGAGTTCGGGCTACCGGTGCGGCTGGACACGGCCGTGACCTCGCTGACGCGCGCGGGAGACGGCTCCTACCTGGTCAAGGCCGGGACGGACGCGCTCGAGGCACGTCAGGTGGTCGTGGCCACGGGCGCGTTCCAGCAGCCGTTCATCCCGCCGGTCGCCGCCGCACTCCCCGCGGACGTGCACCAGGTGCACAGCATCGACTACCGGCGCCCGGAGCAGTTGCCGACGGGCCGCGTGCTGGTCGTCGGCGCGGCCAACTCCGGCTGCCAGATCGCCGAGGAGCTCTCCGCGACCAGGACGGTCGATCTGGCGGTGGGCACCCGGATTCCCACGGTGCCGCAGCGGCCGCTGCGGCCGCTGCGGCA